>JARKQG010000039.1 GCA_029974035.1 Eubacteriales bacterium
AGCTTCGCCATATCCCCCACGCGCCGCATAGCACAACCGTCAGCGCCAGCAGCACCACGCTGAGCACATAGGCCTTGCGCTGGTTCCCGCTGATTTTCATACCGAACCCTCCTCACGCTTGATCTCGGTCAAGCATATTCGGAGGGGTGGACAGGTAGAACGAGGGGCCGACAGCGCTATTTTACCACAAAAAAGGGCCCGCGCATTGCGAAAAACCCCGCTTTTCGATATAATTACATAGAGCGCGGCGGGCGACGCCCGCCGCGCGGGGACCGAAACATGTTGGAGGACGCACGAAATGCCAATGGACGGCGTGACGCTGGGGTTTCAGGCGCGGGAGCTGAAGGCCATGCTGGCCGGCGGCCGCGTGGCGAGGGCGACCCAGCCGGAGCGCGACGAGATCAACCTGACCATCCGGTGCCGCGGCGCCAACCGGACGCTGCTCATTTCCGCCAGCGCGGGATGCGCCCGGGCGCACCTGACAAACGTCAAAAAACCCAGCCCGCTGGAGCCGCCGATGCTGTGCATGCTGATGCGCAAGCACCTTTTGGGCAGCCGCGTGGCGGACATCCGCCAGATCGGCGGAGATCGGATTCTCGAGATCGACTTTGAAGGCAGCGACGAGCTGGGCGACCAGGCGACCCGAACGCTGGTGTGCGAATTCATGGGCAAGCATTCGAACATCATGCTGCTGGGCGCGGGCGGGAAAATCCTCGAGTGCGCGCGCCGGGTGACCGATGAGATCAGCCGCGTGCGCGAGGTGCTGCCGGGGCTTACCTACGTCCGCCCCCCCTCGCAGGACAAGCTGCCTTACGACGCGCTGACCGCAGAATCGCTCGCGGCGCGGCTCACCCTGTGCGCCGGGCCGCTTCACAAGGCGCTGGCGGGCAATGTGTCCGGTCTTTCCGCCGCCACCGCCCGGGAGATCGCCCTCCGGTGCGCGGGCGACGCGGAGGCGCGGCTGGAGGCGCTTGATCCGGCCGAGGTTTCCGGGCGCATTGCCGGGCTTCTCGCCCGCCTGCCGGAGATCGCGGAGCCGGCCATCCTCGTGGCGGAGGACGGCGCGGCGCTGGAGCTGACGGCGTTCCCGTTTCTCAGCCTCGCAGCCCTCGAGCGCAGAAAGTACGCCACCCTCAGCGAAGCCATGGACGCCTTCTATCAGGCGCGGGACCTGGAAGACCGCATCCGGCAGAAATCCGCGTCCATCCACCGCGTTCTGAAAAACAACGTGGAGCGCTGCGAGAAAAAGCTGGCGCTTCAGCTGGAGGCCCTGGAGGGCAGCCAGCGCATGGAGGAATACCGGGTGATGGGCGAGCTCGTCACCGCCGGCGCCCACCAAATCCCAAAGGGCGCGAAGGCGGCCTCTCTCCCCAATTACTACGATCCGGAAATGGCGGAGATCACCGTGCCGCTGGACGAAAAGCTGTCTCCGTCGCAAAACGCCCAGCGTTACTTCAAGCTCTATCAGAAGGCGCGCTCCGCCCGAACGCTGGCGGCGGCGCAGATCGAAAAGACCCGGGCCGAGCTCAACTACCTGGAAGGCCAGCTGGAAAATCTGCGCAAGTGCGAAACCGAGGCCGAGCTGGGCGAGATCCGCGAGGAACTGGAAAAGCTGGGCTACGTGCGCGCCAACCACAACCGCAGGCAGATGAAAAAGCTGCCGCCCTCCCAGCCGCTGCACTACCTGTCCGGCGCGGGCGTTGACATTCTGGTGGGCAAGAACAACCTGCAAAATGACGCTCTGACGATGAGCGCCCGGCCGAACGAAACCTGGCTCCACGCCAAGGACATTCCCGGCTCCCACGTGATCGTGGTCAGCGAGCACCCGAACGAGGACACCCTGCGCGAGGCCGCGCTGCTGGCGGCCTTCTATTCAAAGTCGTCGGCGTCCTCCGGCGTCCCGGTGGACTATACGCTGCGGCGCTACGTAAAGAAGCCCAGCGGCGCGAAACCGGGCTTCGTCATCTACACCCACCAGCGCACGCTGTACGTGACGCCCACCGCCGAGGCGGTGGCGGCGATCCGAAAAGTGTGATTATAGAGGAGGCGCAATGAAGATTTTGCTGATCGGCGCGGGTTTTCTGCTGCTTGCCCTGGGGGCGGTGGGGGTGTTCATCCCAGTGCTGCCCACGACGCCCTTTGTGCTCGTGGCCGCGGCCTGTTTCGGCAGCGCCAGCCCCAGGCTGTACCGCTGGCTGGCTGGCACGCGCTTTTTCGGCCATTTTATTGAAAACTACCGAAACAAGACCGGCGTGCCCATCCGCACGAAGGCCGCCGCGCTGATCTTCCTGTGGGCGCTGCTGGTCCTTTCGATGGTGATGTCGCGGACGCTATGGGTGACGGCGCTGCTTCTCGTCGTCGGTGCGGCGGTCACCGCCCACATCCTTTTGATCCGCACCAAAAAATGAACGGGGCCGGCGCGTTTGCGTCGGCCCTCAGCCCATCCACAAAGTCCTTGGCAGACTTCAATCGTTCCCGGCGGCACGTACGTCGGGAACGGTTTCTCCCCCAGTGCGCACGCTGGGGGAGAAATAGCACCATAAGTCAGCACACCGCCCGGAAACGCGTGAGCATTTCAGGTGGGCGCAGGCTTCCTCGCATCAAAAATCCGGCAGGGTTTTTGATGCTTTGACGTTCAGTTGGCGGCCTCGGCCTTCGGATAGATGCTGACCTGCTTTCTGTCCTTGCCCAGGCGCTCAAACTTCACCACGCCGTCCACCTTCGCAAACAGCGTATCGTCGTCGCCGATGCCCACGTTGTGGCCCGGATGGATCTTGGTGCCGCGCTGCCGCACCAGAATGTTGCCGCCCAGCACAAACTGCCCGTCGGCGCGCTTGACGCCCAGGCGCTGCGCGTGGCTGTCGCGGCCGTTGCGCGACGAGCCCATGCCCTTTTTGTGGGCGAACAGTTGAAGATTGATCTTCAGCATGATTTTCCCCTCCGCTGCATGTAGTCGATCCCGACCAGATCGGGATATTGTCCGGCAATGTTCCTGAGGCCCGCTTCCAGTGTCCGCAGGAGAAGCTCGGTTCCCTCGGTGGATTCCGCGACAAAGGCGCTGAGGGCGCCCTTTCCCTCGTCCCGCGACCACTCCACCGGGGCCTTCAGCACTTCCCCCAGGCCCAGAAGCGCGCTCTGCGTCAAAGCCGATACCGCCGCGCATACGATGTCCTCGCCCTCCGGGGCGTATCCGGCGTGCCCCGAGGCACAAAAGCCGTAGAGCCGCCCGCCCCGCTCAAGGAATCTGACGGTGGTCATCAGCCGACCTGGGTAATCTCGACCTTGGTGTAGGGCTGGCGATGGCCCTGCTTGCGGCGGCTGTTCTTCTTGGAGCGGAACTTGTAGACCATGACCTTGGCGCTCTTGACGTCGCCCAGCACCTTGCCCGTCACCTTCGCGGACTCGACCAGCGGCGTCCCTACGACCAGGCCGTCGTCCTTGCCCAGAAGCAGAACGTCGAAATTGACCAGCGAATCCTGCGCGGCGGCGAGCTTCTCCACATAGATGACGTCGCCCTGCTGGACGCGGTACTGCTTGCCACCGGTTTGAATGACTGCGTACACGCGTTGCACCTCCCGTTTCATAGTGCTCGCCAGGCGTCAGGCACCGCGCGATGCGCGGATTTCAAAGCCTCCCCTGAGCGGCCTAAAGAGCATTATACCGCCCGGGATGCCGCGCTGTCAAGGTGCAGGAGCGCCTCCGGTGTAAAGAGAATGTAATCGTCCATGTATATATCGGATATTTCGCGGATTTCCTCGATGTCCGGCGCGCTGGCGGCGTCGCCGACGGCCACCACGGCGCAGCCCGCGGCCCGGGCGCCCCGCATGGCGTAAACCGCGTCCTCAAACACCGCGCACGCTTCGGGCACGAGGTTCATCCTGCCCGCCACGGCGCGGAAAAACTCCGGATCGCTCTTTTTTAGGGGCGTATCCTTGGCGCTGAGTACGAAATCAAAGGCGTCCAGAAGGCCGTTGCGGCGAAGCGCCGACTCCGCCACACTCCGCGGCGTGAGCGTCGCCACGCACAGTTTGAGCCCGGCGGCCTTCAGCGCGCGGATCGCCTCCGGCGCGCCCGGTTTGGGCTTGATCACGTCCCGGTAGAGGGAGCGCATGTCCGCCTCCATCTCCTCGATGATCTCATCGAATGTCATACCCAGATCGTATTTTTCCAGGTACAGCCTGGCCGCGGCAGCGCTGTGGGTAATCAACTCGCGGCCGCGAATCTCCTCCGGCACCGGAAGACCGCGCTTTTTCAGAAATTTCACGTTGAGCGAGCGCCAGCAGCCCATCGAATCGAGGATGGTGCCATCCATGTCGAAGATCGCGCCCTTGAACCTTGATGCCATGCCGTGTTCCTCCGTGTTGGCGCAGGTTTCGCGCCGCGTTTACAGGTCCTTCGCAATCATCGCCGCGGCGGCGCGGGCCGCGCCGGGCTGCGGCGCGCCGCCCTGGGCAAATTCCGGCCTGCCGCCGCCCTTGCCGCCCAGCGCCTTCGCCGACTCCGCCAGCAGCCGGCCCATGTGTGGCCCTTCCCCCTCCGGCCGCGCAAACACCAGGATGCTGGCGCCGTCCGGCTGCGCGCTCTCCAGGAGGGCAATGGTTTCTCCCCGGCCCGTCAGATGCGCGGCCATCTCGCGGAGCGCGCCCGCATCCAGTCCCTCGGAGGCGTCCGCCACAATCCGCCAGCCGCCCGCCGGCGCCGCCTCGCGCCACAGCGCGTCGGCCCGCGCCAGCGCCCCCTCGATCTTCGCCTTTTCAACCAGCGCCTTCGCCGCCCGCTCCCGGATAAGCGCCCCTTCGGCGGCCTCCGGCAGCTTGTCCACCGGCGCGCTGAGCGCCGCCGCCGCCCGCTCCGCCATCCTGGCGCGCATCCGCGCGTCCCGCACCGCCCGCATCCCGCAGACGAAGGTTACGCGCATCTTGCCGCGGCTGGGCCGGGCGTCCAGGATCCGCACAAGGCCGATCTGCCCGGCGCTCGACGGATGGGTGCCGCCGCAGGCGCAGCACTCGCCGTCTGTTTCGCTCCCGATCAGCACCACCCGGATGTGCTCCCGCACCGCCGGCGGCTTGCGAAGGGGCAGTCTGTCCAACGCCTCCGGCGACGGAAACCAGCAGCGAATCGGGAGATCCCGCTGGATGTCGCGGTTGACCGCGTCCTCAAGTTCATCAAGGGCCGCCTCCGGGACGCGCATTCCGCCGCCCGGCAGCTCCACATCGATGGTGGAGACCTCTGCCCCCAGGTGCAGGCCAATCGTGTATCCGCCCAGCTTTTTGTGGATCCACCCCGCCAGCATGTGCTCGCCCGCGTGCTGCTGCATGTGGTCAAAGCGGCGCGCCCAGTCGATTGCGCCGGCCACCCGGTCGCCTGGAGAAAGCAACCCTTCCACCCGGTGCCACACCTCGCCCGCCCCGTCCGCGTATACGTCCGTCACGGCCAGGCCGTTCAGCGTGCCGGTGTCAAAGGGCTGTCCGCCGGAGGTGGGGTAAAACGCCGTCCGGTCCAGGCGCACCGCGCCGTCCCGGACTTCCAGCACCCGCCCCTCGAATTCTTTAAGGTAGGAATCCGCATAATACAGGCGATCGGTCACGGTTCTTCACCCTCTTTGTCCACCAGCATACCGCGGCCAAAGGCCCGGCGCAAGCAAATTTCGTTTAACAAATGTTTTACCTTCTTTGATATTGACTTTCTTTTACCTTTGATCTATAATGATCTCGCAAACGGGAGATGATCCCGGAACCGTCATCAACCCACCAATTTGAATGGAGGCATTGTTATGGCAAACCTGATTCCTTACCGTTACCGCAGGAGCTTGGCCGCGAGGCCCGATTCCCTTTTGAGCGACGACTTTTTCCGCAGCTTCTTCGCGCCCTTTGCGAGCGATTCGTTTACCGGCGGCTTTAAGGTGGACGTGCGCGACATGGGCGACAAGTACCTGCTGGAGGCGGACCTGCCGGGCCTCAAGCGCGACCAGATCAAGATCGACGTGGACGACGGCATCCTGACCATCCGCGCCGAGATGGACGAGACCAAGAACGAGGAGAAGTCCAACTACGTGATGTGCGAGCGCCGCTACGGCAGCATGCAGCGTTCCTTCAACGTCAGCGGCGTCAACGAGACCGGCATCACCGCCGAGTTCAACGACGGCGTGCTGAAGATGAACCTGCCCAAGGCCACCGAAACCCCCAAGAGCGGCCGGAGCATTGAGATTCAGTAAACCAAGGCGCGAACCTTGACATTTGGTTCCACCATCGCCTATAATAAGCTACTGCCGTAGGCGATGACAGCCGGGCCCTCGTCCCTGCGACGGGGGCCCGGCCTCTATTTTTATGTTGGGGGGATTCGATGCTGATCACGCAGGCGCCCAAGGGCACCCAGGACGTGCTGCCCGCCGAGAGCGCGCGCTGGCAGGCGGTGGAATCCAACATGCGCGAAGCCTGCCGCCTGGCGGGCTATCGCGAGGTGCGGACGCCGGTGTTTGAACACACGGAGCTGTTCTTGCGCTCCGTCGGCGACACCACCGACGTGGTGCAAAAGGAGATGTACACCTTTCTCGACAAGGGCGGACGCTCGGTCACGCTGAAGCCCGAGGGCACCGCGGGCGTGGCCCGGGCGTTTCTCGAGGCGCACCTGGAGGCAGGCGCGCTGCCGATGAAGATGTATTACATCTCCTGCCCGGTGTTCCGGTATGAAAAGCCCCAGTCCGGCCGGCTGCGCGAGCACCACCAGTTGGGCATTGAGGTCTTCGGCGCGAAGGACGCCAGCTGCGATGCCGAGGGCATCCGCTTGGCGCTGGACGTGCTGGCCGCCTCGGGCATCCGGGGGTTGAGGGTTTCGATCAACTCCATCGGCTGCCCAAACTGCCGCGCCGCCTATCTGGAGCAATTGAAGAACTTTTTGCGGCCCCGGCTCCCCCGCCTGTGCGACACCTGCCGGGATCGCTTTGAGCGCAACCCGCTGCGCATTCTGGACTGCAAGGTGCCCTCCTGCCAGGCGGAGCTGACGGACGCGCCGGACATGCTGGGCGCGCTGGACGAGGACTGCGCGGCCCACTTCGAGTCGCTCAAGGCCAGCCTGAACGCGCTGGACGTGGATTACTCCGTCGATCCGCGCATCGTCCGCGGCCTCGACTACTACACCCGCACGGTGTTTGAGATCATCACCGACGCCGAAAACGGCCCGCTGACCGTGTGCGGCGGCGGCCGGTACGACGGGCTTTTAAAACAGCTGGGCGGGCCGGAGTTGCCGGGATTCGGCTTTGGCATGGGTGTGGAGCGCGTGCTGATGGTGCAGGACATGATGGGCGTCAGGCCGCCCGAAGCGCCGGTGGCGGACGTATTCCTGGCCGCGCTGCCCGGGGCCAGGCTGGAAGCCCTGAAGCTCTTGCGCGACCTGCGCGGCGCGGGCGTGGCCTGCGATATGGACCACGCGGCCCGGTCCCTCAAGGCCCAGTTCAAGTACGCCGACAGGCTGGGCGCGCCATATGTCACCGTGGTCGGCGGCGACGAGCTGGCGCGGGGGGCGCTGAGGCTCCGGGACATGCGGCGAAGCGCCGAAGAAGAAATTCCGGTTTCAGAGTTTATTCCGGCGATCCGGAAAAAATTGGCGGGAGAGGGAGCGGGCGTATGACGAGGCTGAAGCGAACCACCTATTGCGGCAGGGTGTCCCGAAAGGACGCCGGCAAAACCGTCGTTTTGAGCGGCTGGGTGCAGCGCACGCGCGACCTGGGCGGCGTGGTGTTTGTGTGGCTCAGGGACCGCGAGGGACTGGTGCAGCTGGTGTTTGACGAGGCCGAGTGCGGCGCGGAGAACTTCCGCCTGGGCGGATCGCTGCGCGGCGAGTACGTGGTATCGGTGGAGGGCCAGGTGCGCCTGCGCGATGCCGCCGCCGTCAACGACAAGATGCCCAACGGCGACGTGGAGGTCGTGGTCCGGGCGTGCGAGCTGATCAACAAGAGCGAAACTCCGCCGATCTACATCGATGACAACGCCAGGGAAAACGAACTGGTGCGGCTGAAGTACCGTTATCTGGACCTGCGCCGCCCCTCCATGCAGGCGACCATCCGGCTGCGCGGGAAGATCCAGTCCGCCATCCGCCGCCATCTGGACGACGCGGGCTTCTCCGACGTGGAGACGCCCATTCTCACCAAGTCCACGCCCGAGGGCGCACGGGACTTTCTGGTGCCCTCCCGCCTGCACCACGGCGCGTTCTACGCGCTGCCCCAGTCGCCCCAGATCTACAAACAGCTGCTGATGCTGGCGGGCTTTGACCGCTACTACCAGTTTGCCCGATGCTTCCGCGATGAGGACAGCCGCGCCGACCGCCAGCCGGAATTCACCCAGTGCGACATGGAGATGAGCTTTGTCGAGCCCGAGGACGTGCAGGCCGCGGTGGAAGGCGCCTTCAGCGCGGTGTTTGAAGCCGTTCGCGGACGCCCGCTTTGCCTGCCCCTCCCCCGCATGACCTGGCGGGAGGCCATGGAGCGCTACGGCTCCGATAAGCCCGACCGGCGCTTTGGTCTGGAACTTGTGGATGTATCCGCCGCCTGCGCGGACTGCGGCTTTGCCGTGTTCGAGGGCGCGGTGGCCGCGGGCGGCAGCGTCCGGGGCATCAACGCCAAGGGTCTGGCCCACGCGATGAGCCGCAAGGAGATCGACAGCCTGGCCGAGTTTGCCAAGACCTACCGGGCCAAGGGCCTGGCGTGGATCGTCGTGGGCGAAGAGGGCCTGCGCTCCTCCTTCTCCAAATTCCTGACGGAGCCCTTTTCCGCCCGGCTGCTTGCGGCGATGGGCGCGGAAGCGGGCGACGCGCTCTTCTTCGTCGCGGACAAAAACGCGGTGGTGTTTCAGGCGCTGGGTGAATTGCGCCGGGAGATCGCCCGCCGCCACAGCCTGATCGACGGGAAAGCGGACGACCTCTTCTGGGTCACCGAGTTTCCCCTGCTCGAGTACGATGAGGAGGAAGGCCGCTTTGTGGCGATGCACCACCCCTTTACCAGCGCCATGGACGAGGACGAGGCGCTGATGGAAACGGACCCGGGCCGCGTGCGCGCCAAGGCCTACGACCTCGTCTTTAACGGCGTCGAGATGGGCTCCGGCTCCATCCGCATCCACGACCCGGCGCTGCAAAGGCGCATGTTCCGGCTGATCGGCATCTCCGAGGAGGAGGCGGCCCATCGGTTTGGCTTCCTGCTGGAGGCGTTCAAATACGGCGCGCCGCCCCACGGCGGCTTTGCCTTCGGCATTGACCGATTGGTGATGATGCTCACCGGCGGCGAAAGCCTGCGCGACGTAATCGCCTTTCCCAAGGCGCAGGGCGCCAACTGCCTGATGATGGAAACCCCCTGCGACGTAAAGCAGGCGCAGCTGGATGCGCTGGGCATCGCCGTCACCGACAGGGAAAAGTCCTGATCCCTCATCTTTGGAACCGCCGCGCCCGCGGCGGTTTTTTCTTTGCAAAGCGGCGGCGCTGATTCAACTTTCGCGGCCCGGGGTAATATACTACTACAGGTTTGCAGGGTTTTCCCGCCGCCGGGAAGGCGGGCACACTACGGAGGAGGAATCATCCATGTCCAACGCGCTGATCAAAACCTTTACATCCGGCGACCTTCGTGCCGACAACCTCAAGGGCCTCACGCTGGTGGATTTCTGGGCCAGCTGGTGCGGCCCCTGCCGCATGGTCGCGCCCGTCGTGGAAGAACTGGCACAGGAGTACGCCGGCAAGGTCACCGTCGGCAAGCTCAACATTGATGAGCAGCCCGAGGCGGCCATGACCTACCGGGTCATGAGCATTCCCACGCTGATCGTGTTCAAGGACGGCGTGGAGCAGGAGCGCATCGTCGGCGCCCGGGGCAAGGCGTCCTTCAAGCAGATGCTGGATAAGTACCTGGCCTGACGGGCGGATTTCCCGGAAAAACAAGGTTAAACCTTTGCCAAGCTGTGTCAAAAGCGGCGGACTTGTGGTATACTGCAAGCGTAGATTGCAGGAGTCAGATCAAAGGGGGCGTCTGCGGACGTTCCCTTTGCCTTTGGTTCGACGTGTGATTTATCGCGCTTGAAACATAGAACCCCGGTTACGCGCGTCGCACGTGCCGCCCCTCTGCGGGTGGGGTCGCGCGGCTCGGGTTCGATGGTTCCAGGATTCCTGGCAGGAGTCCTTGTTTTTGCGTACAAAAAAGCAGACTGAAAAGGAGGCCAACCATGGCATCAAAATCCAAGAACAAGCATTCGGGGCCAAAACTTCGCATCATTCCGCTGGGTGGACTGGGCGAAATTGGCAAGAACCTGACCGTATTTGAGTACGATGAGGACATCATCGTCGTCGATATGGGTTCGCTCTTCCCGAGAGAGGACATGCCCGGTGTCGATCTGGTGATTCCGGACGTGACGTACCTGGTCAAAAACGCATCGCGCATTCGCGCGTACTTCATCACCCACGGGCACGAGGACCACATCGGCGCGTCCCCCTACATCCTCAAGCAGCTGCCCGCGCCCGTCTACGGCACGCGGCTCACGCTGGCGCTGATCGAGCACAAGCTCAAGGAGCACCACGTCAACGACATCCAGCTCAACGTCGTCAAGCCCGGCTACGTGGTGGAGGCGGGCGCCTTTCAGGTGGAGTTTATCCACGTGAACCACTCCATCACCGACGCCTGCGCGCTGGCGATCCACACCCCCATCGGCACCGTCGTCCACACCGGCGACTTCAAGGTGGACTATACCCCCATCGACGGCCAGGTAACGGACCTGGGCCGTCTGGCGGAGCTGGGCAACGAGGGCGTGCTGGCGCTGCTGGCCGATTCCACCAACGTGGAACGCCCCGGCTACACCATGAGCGAGCGCACCGTGGGCGAAACCTTCAACAACCTCTTTGCCAAGGCCGAGGGGCGCATCATCGTGGCGATGTTCGCCAGCAACGTGCACCGCATCCAGCAGGTGGCGGATTCCGCGGTGCGCTACGGGCGCAAGGTGTGCCTGATCGGGCGCAGCATGCTCAACGTGTCGAAGGTCGCCATGCAGCTGGGCGAGCTGCGCATCCCGGAGGGCAAGCTGATCCAGGCGGACGACCTGGACCGCTACGAGGACAATGAAATCGTGGTCATGACCACCGGCAGCCAGGGCGAGCCCATGAGCGGCCTGGCGCGCATGGCCTTTGCCGAGCACAAGAAGCTGGAGATCAAGAGCAGCGACATGGTCATCATCTCCGCCACGCCCATCCCCGGCAACGAAAAGAGCGTGTCCCGCGTCATCAATCAGTTGGTTCGCACCGGCGCCAACGTGATCTACGAGGCATTGGCGGACGTGCACGTGTCCGGCCATGCCTGCCAGCAGGAGCTCCGGCTCATGCACGCGCTGACCAAACCGCGCTTTTTCATGCCGGTGCATGGCGAATACCGGCACCTGCACCACCACGCGATGCTGGCCGAGTCCATGGGCATGAATCCGGACAACGTGCGCATCTCCACGGTGGGCGACATCATCGAGCTCAGCCAGAACCGCATGAGCGTGGCGGGCACCGTGCCCTCCGGCGAGGTATTGGTGGACGGCCTGGGCATCGGCGATGTGGGCGCCGTGGTTCTGCGGGACCGCAAGCACCTGTCGCAGGACGGCATGCTGATCGTCGTCATGGCGGTGGACCGCAACAGCGGCACCGTGATCTCCGGGCCGGATGTCATCAGCCGCGGCTTTGTGTACGTGCGCGAATCGGACGAGCTGATGCAGGGTGCCCGCGAGGCCGCCAAGAGCGTGCTGACGGACTTTGGCCGCATCGACCCCAGCGACTGGAATCGGGTCAAGAACGACCTGCGGGATGCGGTGTCCCGGTACGTATACCAGAGCATCAAGCGAAGCCCGATGATCCTGCCGATCATTGTGGACACCTGAGGCGCGTGAACCAAATTCCGGTTGCCTGCGTCTACTATCCGAAAGGTAGAGGTACGATTCATGAACGTTTATGACCAGGCGCATATTCTGGCGCGCGCCATGCGCGACAGTGAGGAATTCAGAGAATACGAGCGGCTCCGTGAACCGGCCTACGCCGACGCCACCAACAAGGCGCTGCTGGACGAATACAAGCGCCTGCAGTACCGCCTGCAGGCCACCATGGCCGCCGGGCAGAATATGCCGGAGGCGGACTTTCAGCGCATGCAGCAGATCGGCGCGCTGCTCCAGTACAACCAGGACGCCCGCGACTACCTGATGGCGGAATTCCGCTTCCAGAAGATGCTGGCGGACGTGTACAAGATTCTGGCCGATGTGGCCGGGATCGATCTGGACATGCTGATACAGGGCTAGTAGCCCACGAAGTCTAAGAACAGCGCCCTTCGCGCCCGCGCGGCGCGCACACCATCCGCCGCAACGGGCGGGTCGAAGTTGGAGGAAACACCATGGCGAAAAGCCGGCTGTACTCGTCACGCCGCCCAAGAAGCGGCGTTTCGACGTCGTACTACAACCAAAGGACGCTGCACCGCGACCGAGAGTACGGTTTTTTCTGGTATTCCTGGCTATGGCATCTCCTCCGACCGGTGCTGGTGTTTTTGTGCAGCCTGATCGTGGTGCTGGGCATCGTGGCCAGCGGCTGGCAGTTTGTATACAGCCAGTTCTTCATGCCCGTGAACCCGAGCGACACCGTGGTGCGCGAGTTCGTCATCGAAAAGGGCTCCTCGATCGCCACCATCGGCAACAACCTCTACAAGGAAAAGCTGATCCGCAACAAGGGCATCTTCAAGTACATCATCCAGTTTCAGGGGCTGACTTCCAAGATCCAGTACGGCAGCTATCCGCTGTCCTCCAGCATGGACATCAACCAGATCATCTCCATGCTGACTTCGGGCACGGAGACCACCGAGCGCACGATCACCATCATCCCCGGCTGGACGGTGGAGGATATCGCGGCCTACCTGCTCCGTCAGGGCGCGATCAAGGATACCAAGGAGTTCCTGTCGCTTTGCAACAACGCCGACCTCTTCAAGGGCGACTTCCGCGAGGTACAGGAGGCGGTGGATTCCGGCACGATCTCCGGGCGCAAGTACGCCCTTGAGGGCTATCTGGCCCCCGACACCTACCGCGTCTACACCAGCAGCACCGCCGAGGCCCTGATCCGCACGCTGCTCAAGCAGACCGAGGCCGTCACCGACGGCGTGTTCAACACCGAGCCCACCGCAGAAATCGTCTACGACGAGGAGGGCAACGTGATCGACCAGGTGTTCTACGAGAGCAAGCTGACCCACGACCAGACGATTATCCTGGCCTCGCTGATCGAAAGGGAGGCGGGCAAGAAGGCGGATTACGCCAAGGTTTCCGCCGTGTTCCACAGCCGGCTGAACAAGAACATGCGCCTGGAAAGCGACGTGTCCGCGGCCTATCCGCTGGGCATCACCAACCGGATGATCCTCACCAGCGAGGAGCTGGCCACGCAAAACGGCTACAACACCTATCAGCGCGACGGGCTGCCGGTGGGGCCGGTGTGCAACCCCTCCAAGGCGGCCATCGTCGCCGCGCTCTACCCGGACATGGAGTACATCGCCGAGGAATACCTCTACTTCTGCGCGGGCGATCCCGCAAAGGGCGAGATCGTGTTCGCCAAGACGAAAGAGGAGCAGGACGCCAACGTCGCCAAGTACCGGCCGCTGTGGGAGGCTTACGACAGCCAGAGTGCCAGCGCCGGCTGATCCGCTGAAACTTTTCCGCCGGCCGGGGGGACAGGTACCCCCGGCCGGCGGGCGGCATAGCATGATAGGGCAGTCTTTCTGATCGGAGGGACGCCCTATGCTTTTCATGCTTGAGGCGCTGGCCGCGCTGTACGACAGCGCGCTGGTTTTCATCCTGCACGTTTCCGACCGCCCCTCCTTCCCCAGACCCCTCGGCGCCCAGGAAGAAGCCGCGGCGGTTCAGGCGATGCTCTCGGGCGACGAAGGCGCCGCCCAGAAACTGATCCGCCACAACCTCCGGCTGGTGGCGCACATCGCCAAGAAGTACGTCCGCGCGGGGCTTGAGCAGGAGGATCTGGTGTCCATCGGCTCCATCGGGCTGATCAAGGCGGTGTCCTCCTTCCGGCCCGAGGCGGGCCGTTTGACCGCATACGCCTCCCGCTGCGTCGAAAACGAGATTCTGATGGCCCTGCGCAGCAACAAGAAAAACCGGCTCACGCTGTCGCTGTCCGAGCCCATCGGCGCCGACCGCGAGGGCAACGAAATCATGCTGGTGGACGTGCTGGGCTGCGACGCGGACGATGTGCCCAGGAAGGCGGAGCTGGCCATTGAATCGGCCCGGGCGCTCAAGCTGCTGGCCACCGCGCTGGATGAACGGGAGCGTCGCGTGATCCTCCTGCGCTACGGGCTGGTGGATGGCGTAGCGCGGCCGCAGCACGAGGTGGCGGGGGCGCTGGGCATCTCCCGCAGCTACGTTTCGCGCATCGAAAAGCGCGCCATTGAAAAGCTCAGGGACGCGCTGAACGCGGCCCCGGAAAGGAAGAACTGATGCGGATCGGTCCCGCCGGCAACAGCCGGAGGTTCTACGACGAAGGCTTTAAGCGCAGCGCCCAGGCGCCCGCCTGGCTGCACGCCCAGGGCCTTGACGCCTTTGAATACCCGATGGGTCGCGGCGTACACCTGGGCGAGGCGGCCGCCCGCGCCATCGGCGCGGAGGCCGCGAAAAACGATGTTCTGATGTCGGTGCACGCCCCCTACTTCATCAACTGCGCCAGCGGCGAGGCGCAGATGCGGGCGCGAAGCGTCGGCTACCTTCTCGAGTCCGCCCGCGCCGCCGACTGGATGGGCGCGAAGCGGATTGTGTTTCATGTGGGTTCGCCGGGCCGCCTCCCCCGCGCCGAGGCCCTCCGCCTTGCGGAGGAAACGATGGCCGATGCCCGCGCGGCGCTGGACGCGGCGGGTTTTTCCGGCATCGCGCTCTGCCCGGAGACCATGGGCCGGGCGAGCCAGATCGGCTCGCTGGACGAAATCCTCACCCTTTGCCGGGCCGACGCGCGGCTGATCCCGGCCTTTGACTTTGGCCATCTCCACGTGGCCGGGCTGGGCGCGCTGAACACCGAGGCGGACTTTCGCGCAGTGCTCGAAAAGCTGGTGGGCGCGCTGGGCTATGACCGGGCGAAGTATTTTCACGCCCACTTCAGCCACATCGACTTCGGGCCAAAGGGCGAGCGGCGGCACATGAATTTTGCCGATCCGGGCTATGGGCCGGATTTTCGCCTCCTGGCGCCGGTGCTGCTGGACATGAGCCTCGAGCCGGTCATCATCTGTGAATCCGCCAGCGATCAGGCGGACGACGCCCTTTGCATGCTGGCCATCGTGCGCGAATTTAAAGCGCGCCGCGCCGCGGAGCGGGATTGTGAAGCGGGTTCGGATATGGTATGATGGACCCGGGTGAGAACATATGAGCGAAACGCGGGAAAGCCTGACGCCGGTCGACCTGAACCCCGAACACTACATCAATCGGGAGCTCAGCTGGCTGGAGTTCAATCAGCGGGTGCTGGAGGAATCGCTGTCTCCGGACAATCCGCCCTTTGAAAAAATGAAATTTCTGTCGATCGTCGCCAGCAATCTGGACGAGTTTTTCATGATCCGCGTGGCGTCCATCTGGGATCAGATCGACGCCCATTATGACCGTCCGGACGCCAGCGGCATGACGCCGCGCCAACAGATTGCCGCCATCACCGCCCGCGTGCGGGTGATGGTCCGGCGCATGTATGAGGTGCTGCATAAGGAAGTCCTGCCGGGACTGAGGGCGGCGGGCATCCGCATGGCGGATGAAAGAAACCTCACCCGCGAGCAGGAAGCCTTCCTGGACGAGTATTTCAAGGCCGAAATCTATCCGGTGCTGACGCCCATGGCGGTGGATGCCACGCGCCCGTTTCCGCTGATCCTCAACCGCAGCCTCAACCTGGGCGTTTTGATCGATGAGGGCCCGGACGAGGAGCCCTCCTTTGGCACCGTTCAGGTGCCCGGCGGCCTGTCCCGCGTGATCCGGCTGCCGGACAAGGACGGCATCACGCTGATCCTGCTGGAGCAGGTGATCGCCCGCTCCATCGGCCGGCTGTTCGCCGGGCGCAAGATCCTCGCGTGCAACGCCTACCGCATCACCCGGAACGCGGACCTCTCCATCGACGAGGAGGACGCCGAGGACCTGCTGCAGGAGATCGAAAAGCTGCTCAAGCAGCGGCGCTGGGGCGCCGCGGTGCGGCTGGAGATCGACCATCGGGCGGATGCGCGTCTGGTGAAGGCGCTGGAAGACGCGCTGGAGCTGGAGGGCGGCGATGCCTACCCCATCCATGGCCCCATCAATCTGGACTTTCTGATGCAGCACATCTACCACCTGCCCGGCTTTGAGCACCTGAAATACAGGCCCTACTTTCCCCGCGCGCTGGTGCTGGAGGAGGGCGAGAGCATGTTTGACCGCATCCGCCGCGGCGATCTGATGCTCTACCATCCCTATGACAGCTTTGAGCCGGTGGTGCGCTTCGTGCGCCAGTCGGCAAGGGACCGGAATGTGCTGGCCATCAAGCAGACGCTCTACCGCGTCAGCGGCCAGTCCCCCATCATCGCGGCGCTGGCGGAAGCCGCCGACGCCGGAAAACAGGTGACGGTGCTGCTGGAACTCAAGGCCCGCTTTGACGAGGAAAACAACATCCACTGGGGCAAGCGCCTCGAGCGCGCGGGCGCCCACGTGATCTACGGCATGGCGGGACTCAAGACCCATTCCAAGATCACGCTGGTGGTGCGCTCCGAGGACAAGGGCGTGCGCCGCTACGTGCACCTGGGCACCGGCAATTACAACGACGTCACGGCCAACATCTACACCGACCATGGCCTTTTTACCGCCAGCGAGGCATTTGGCAGCGATGCTTCTGACTTTTTCAACATGCTGACCGGGTTTTCCGAGCTGCCCCAGCTCAATAAGCTGGTGTCGGCCCCGCGGGACCTGCGCGCCCGTTTTCTGGAATTGATCGCGCGGGAGGAGGCCCACGCCCGCGCCGGCAAGCGCGCCGAGATCTTTGCCAAGATGAATTCGCTGGTGGACGAGGGCATCATCGCCGCGCTGTATCGGGCCTCCGGCGCGGGGGTGCGCATCCGGCTGATCGTGCGGGGCATCTGCTGCCTGAGGCCGGGGCTGCCCGGCGTCAGTGAGAACATCACCGTCCGCTCCATCGTCGGGCGCTTTCTGGAGCACAGCCGCGTGTTCCTCTTCGCCAACGACGGACAGCAGGAGGCCTATCTCTCCAGCGCGGACTGGATGCCCCGGAACCTGGACCGTCGGGTGGAGCTGCTCTTCCCGGTGGAACACCCGCAGTTGGTCAAGCAGCTCAAAGACCTGATGAAGCTGCAGTGGCGCGACAACGTAAAATCCTCCGAGCTGCACTCGGACGGCCACTATACCCGCGTCTTTCGCCCCGGCGAGGCGCGCGTCGACGCGCAGGAATCGCTGATGCAGAAGTATCGCCAAGGAGATCTGGCATGATCCACAACGATGACGCCTTTACCACGATGCTGCTGACCGTCCCCATCACCCCGGATAAGGAAGAATTGGCACGGCCGCTGTCGCCGGAGGAGTTTGCGCGGCTGGACGCCATGGCCCTCGCCACGCGGCCCGGCTCGCTGGGCGCGCTGATCGACATCGACATGAGCGGGCTGATGCTGCGCTACGGCGTCCGCGAAGCGGATGCCTACCGCATCTGCCTGCTCCTCTCGCGCAACCTGCCGCTGTCGTTTTTGCTGGAGCGGATGGGCGCCTCGGGCATCGACCTGGTAACCCTCTACGACGGCGCCTACCCCGGCCGCATCCGCGCCGCGCTGGGTGAAAAAGCGCCGCCCACGCTCTTTTTGCGCGGGCGGCCGGAGCTGTTCCGCCAAAACGCCATCGCCATCCTGGGCGCGGTGCCGCCCCGGGGCGAGGCCGAGGCCCACGTGCGCGCGCTGGTCCGGCAGGCGTCTGCGGAGGACTATGTGATCCTCACCGACGGGATGACCGGCCTCGGGCGCATCGCCGAGGACGAGGCGTATCTTTCGGGCGGGCGGGTGATCTCGTTCCTCTCGGGGGCGCTGCTGGAGCGCATCGAAAAGCCCATGCTTTCCAGGCTGATCGAGGACAGGCGGGGCGCGGCGGTTTCGCCGCTGCACCCGGAGGCACTGCCCACAAAGCCCCACGGGCTGGCCCGGGCCCGCTGCCTCTACGCCCAGGCCAGCGCGGCCTTCGTGTTCGGCTGCGAGCTCAAAAAGGGCGACACCTGGGCTTCGGCCGCGGAGGCGCTCCGGGAACGCACCTGCCGCTACGTATACACCTGGGAGCCCTCCCCCTATCCGGGCAACCGCGCCCTCGTCGAGCGCGGCGCGCTGCCGTTTCCGGGGCCGGTCAACTTTTCCCAGCTGATCGGCGTATGGCAGGGCGCCGAGGCGCGCCAGCTTTCCTTTCTCGATTGGGAATCGCCAGCGCCAAGAGGGTGAGCGCCAGCGCCCCGGTCATGGCAAGGCCCGCCCAAGGTCCGGCGTCTCCGCCGGTCAGCCAGGGCTTTGAAACCGGGTAGACCTCGTAAAGCGCGCCCTGCTGCCAGGGCGGCATGCCGAGAACCGCCATGCTGAGAAGAGAAAACGCGGACAGGAACCCCAGGGCGGGCGCGACCCCGCCCTTTTTTTCGCGGGCAATCCACAAAAGAGCCCCGAACAGCGCGCCGTTTGCCAGCGCCACCGGCGTCCAGCGGCCGAAGAAGAGCGCGTAGAACACCGCGCAGCCGCCCAGCGCCCAGCGCCTGTGCCAGCCGGACAGCATTTCGCCCACAAGACCGGTGGCCAGCGCCGCGCCCAGCGCCTGCGCGAGGACATACACCGCCAGCATCGGCGTCAGCGCACCAAAGGCGGGGCTTGCGAGCGCGCGGCCAAAGCGCATCACGTCCAGCAGCCGGAAGACACCCAGCATCGCCAGCACCGCCGCGAGCCCCAGCATCAGCCCCGGCCCGAGGCCCCTGCCGATCTTCACCCGCGCGCCCAGCGCTCGGCCCGCGAAGTGCGACGCCAGCGCAATCGCCGCGCCCTGGCAGGCACCGCTGAAATAGGTCCAGCCGCCGTAGAGCGCCCGCGTCCAGCCGGGGGCGCGATCCGCCGTGTCGGCCGTCACACCCCAGGCGTCAAACAGGCGCCCGAAGAGCCAGGTCATCCCCCGGGGCACGGCCCACGCGGCGGCGAGGATTGCGGCAAGCGCAGCGACCAGCCGCAGCCAGCGTCGCGGCGCGCCGCCCTCCTCCAAAAACGCGCGCCGGAGCGCGGCGCCCTTCCCGCGGCCCGAAGCCGCACGGTTTTTCACAGTTTGCTTTCTCATGGCCCCTCCTTTGGGGGAATGTGCGCGGCCCATGCCGCGCGCTTTTTTTCGTAGGCGAGGGTATTGGCCGGGCTGGTGGAGGGCAGAAGCGCCCATTCCGCCGCCTGCGGCGGCAGCAGGCGAAAATACAGCGCCCGGGCGGTGGTTCCGTTGAAGAGCACCTTTTTGATGCCCGGGCATCTTTCCAAAAGCCCCGGTATATCGTTGGGCGCGGCCTCGCGGATGGCGCTGTCCAGCGAACCGGGCCGCACGCAGGATTGGGCCACGTCCCACAGCGCGATCCGGTGGCGGATGAGCAGCAACCGCCGGGCCTCGATGTCCTTGGAAAACGCCTCGCCCGTGAGCTCAAACATCAGCGGCCAGAAGGCGTTTCTCGGGTGCGCGTAGTAGAAGCCCTGTGTCAGCGACGCCTCGCTGGGCATGGTGCCCAGAATCAAAATTCTGGCATCTTCCGACCATACAGGCCCGAATGAAAACTTCCGTTCGTCCACGGCGCACCTCCCCGCGCCATTATTATACCAGATTTGATGTTTGCGCGGGCGGGTTTCTCTTTTCAAACCGGGAAAAATAGGCTATAATGAAAAGAGATTTACAGTTCGGGCGAAAGCATAACGAAGAATCAGGATGTGAGCACATGGAAAGCCTCCGCGCAAAGCAGGGCTATATCTGCGACATGGACGGCGTCATCTATCACGGAAATATGCTGCTGCCGGGCGTGAAGCAATTCATCGACTGGCTGGAAGAAAACCACAAAAACTATCTGTTTCTCACCAACTCCTCGGAGCGCTCGCCCCGGGAGCTGCAGCAGAAGCTGCAGCGCATGGGTCTAAACGTGGACACGAGCCACTTCTACACCAGCGCGCTGGCCACGGCCAACTTTCTGGCTTCCCAATGTCCGGAAGGCAGCGCCTACGTGATCGGAGAACCCGGCCTGATCTCCGCGCTGTATGACGCCGGCTTCACCATGAACGACGTAAACCCCGACTATGTGGTGGTGGGCGAAACGGCCAATTACAACTACGACAAGATTCTGAAGGCGGTGCAGCTGGTGCTCAAGGGCGCCAAGCTCATCGGCACCAATCCGGACCTGACCGGCCCGGTGGAATCGGGCATCGCGCCGGCCACCCGCGCGCTGATCTCCCCCATCGAGATGGCCACCGGCAAGCGGGCCTACTTCATCGGCAAGCCCAACCCGCTGATGATGCGCACCGCGCAGAAGCGGCTGGGCATCCACTCGGCGGACACCGTCATCGTCGGAGACCGCATGGATACCGACATCGTGGCGGGCATCGAGGCCCAGATGGAAACGGTGCTGGTGCTCTCCGGCGTCACCACCCGCGAGGCGATCTCGCTATACCCCTATCGCCCGTCCTACGTGCTGGACGGCGTGGGCGACATTCCCGGCTGACAATACGCATATCGGAGGTCGGTCTTTTTTGAAAAGGATCATGATCCTCAGTTCCAACTATACCGGTCACGGGCACAAGAGCATCTGCGAGGCGATCACCGAACAGCTGGCGAAGCATCCGGATGTGGAATGCCAGGTGATCGACGGTTTTGAGCTGATCGGCAAGGCGGGCGTCAGCGCCTCCAAGATGTACGGGCCCATCACGCAGAACGCCAAGACGCTCTACGACTGGTTTTTCCAGCTGTCCAACCGCTCCACCTACAACCCCATGGAGGAGCTGTTCGCGGCGATGATCTACCAGCGCTTCATCCGGCGCCTGCGCGCCTTCGCGCCCGACCTGATTCTGACGGTGCACCCGTTTTTCAACGGCAGCGTGCTGGCCATTCTGGCTCGGCACAAGCTGGACGTGCCCTTTGTGGGGCTGCAGGCGGACATCATCAACATCCACAAATCCTGGTGCGATCCCCGCGCCACGCTGACCATCTGCCCCACCCCGGAAGCCTACGAAACCTCGGTCAAGCTCCACGGCATGCCGCCGGAAAAGCTCACCATCATCGGCTTTCCCACCCGGGCGCGCTTTTGCGATTACGCCCGCACCCACGAGCATCCGGAGTATCAGCCGGGCAGGCCCCTCCGGTGCCTTCTGATGTCCGGAGGCGAGGGCACGGGAAACCTCAAAAGCTTTGCGCTGCAGCTTCTGCAGAACGTGGACTGTACCCTGGACATCGTGACCGGCCGGAACGCCAAGGTGAAAAAGACGCTGGAGGAATGCCTGCTGCCCAAGTACCGGGACCGCGTGGTGGTCCACGGCTTCGTCGAGGCCATGCAGGAGTTGATGGCGTCCAGCGATCTTCTGATCGCCCGGGGCAGCCCCAACACGCTCATGGAGGCCGTGGTGATGAATGTGCCCATCCTCATCACCGGCAGTCTGCCCGGCCAGGAGGCGGACAACCCCGCGGTGATGACCACCCACAACCTGGCCGCACTCTGCGAAAACCCGGCCTCCGCGCCCGCGATCATCCAGGCCCTGCTGGCGGACGACGGCAAGCGCCTGAAGGAGATCGCCCGATCCCAGCGCGAGTACCGAAACCTGGACAACGCCCGCAACATCGCCGAACGGCTGTACGAAATGACGGAGCCCGGCCGGGTTTCCTACACCCGCATCGCCCGGAGAATGCCGCCGCCGTCCGTCCAGGAGGCCATGGAAAAGTTCAAAGCCTGGGCTAACAAGGCGTAAAGAAAAGCCCGGCGCTATGAAAGCGCGATGTCCGGAAGCTGCGAAATATCGCGGATCTCGTAGCGGGGGCGCACATCCTCAGGCGGTGCCTCCCCCTCCGGGTTGAGCCAGCAGCCATCCACCCCGGCGCTCTGCGCGCAGCGCATGTCCGCCGGGCTGTCGCCCGCCATCAGCGCCTCGCCTCGGCCCACACCCAGCTGCTCCATCGCGATCTCAAGCACCCGGGGGTCCGGCTTGGCGATGCCGATCTCCTCTGAAATCACAAAGCCTTTGATGAGGTGCCGGATGGGCGACCGGGCCATGCGGCCCCGTTGCACCCGGGAGATGCCGTTGGTCACGATGGACACCGGTAGCTTTTTTGCGATCCGCTCCACCGCTTCCAGCGCGCCGGGCAACAGGATGAACTGCTCCGACAGCGCCTCCACGTAAAATTCCGCCGCCTCGGCGGGGTCTCCCGAAACGCCGTAACGCTCCATGAGCTGTTCAAAGCGCCGGACCTTCAGCTGCGCCTGGGTGGTCAGGCCCTTTTCCAGATCCCGCCACAGCGCGTCGTTGATCGCGTGGTACGCCTCCAGCGCGCCGCCGTCCGCGATCCCCAGGTGCCGCAGCACGCGCTCGGCGGCGATGCGCTCGCCCTGTCTGAAGTCAAACAGGGTTTCGTCCGCGTCGATAAAAATCCCCTTGTATCTCATCGCTTCCTCCGGATCATCATCTTCAAGTAGCCGATCTGCCGCGCGCCCATGAGCTTCAGCGCGCCCAAATACACCAAAATGCCCGCGCCGCCCGCCGCAAGGAGCCGGAGCATCACCTGGAGCGTGTCGTCGCGCCCGACCATAAGGCTGCGCACCCAAAGGGTGACCGCCAGCGCCGCCGCCGAGCCGGCGGCGATCTTCGCGATCTCCCGCAAGAGCTCCCGCAGCCCCAGCGGCCCCAGCCGCCAGCGGAGCAGCGTCAAAAGAATTGCCGTGCCCATAAAGCTGGAGATCACCGTGCCCAGCGCCAAGCCGTTGACGCCGATAAAGCGGGACAGGGTAAAGCTGAATATGGCGTTGGACGACATCACGATCAGCGAAACCCACATGGTCAGCCGCGTCTTTTGCATGGAATGGAAGGCGCGGTTCAGAAGATCCGACACGCAGAAGCTGACCACGCCCAGAAGGTAGCACAGGAACACGCCGCTGGTGACGTAGGTGGCTTTTTCGCCAAAGGCCCCGCGGGTGTAGGCCACGCGGATGATGTCGTCCGACAGCGCGCCGCCGACGGCCACGATGGGCAGCAGCACCATCACCAGCACCTCAATAGACTGCGTCACAATCGCGACGATGCCCTTTTTGTCGTGGGCGGAGGAGCGTTCGCTCATCCGGGAGAACATGACCGTGGTGATGGGCACGCCGATCACGCCGGTGATTACGGAGATGAGCCGGAACGCATAGTCCAGCGAGGACACGTCGCCCGCGTTGAGCCCCGAGCCGATCATCTGGTCCACCAGATGGCTTGCCTCGGTCAGCGCCATGGAGAGAAGCGCCGGCCCGCCCAGCGTGAGCATCCTTCGGAAGCGCGCGTCGTGGGGCCTGAAGATCAGCCGGTAGCGGAAATCCCCGCGCAGCGCCGGAAACAGGATGAGCATCTGCAGGATGCCCGCGCCAAATACGCCCCAGGCCAGCGCGTCAATGCCGTACTTGGGCGAAAACCAGACCGTGGACACGATCATGCCAAAGCTCAGCGCAAAGCCCGTGAGCTGCGCGGCGATAAAGTGGCGCGTGGCGTTGAGCACCGACGCCAGCAGGATGGATGTGACCACGAACACCATCGAGGGCATCATGATGTTGTTCAGGCGCACGGCCATGTCGAGGCGCTCCTGATCGTACCCGAGGTAGATCAGGTGGGTCAGCGGCCGGGCGAAGATCATCATCAGCGCGCTCAGCGCCAGCGAAATGAGCGCGAACATGTTGATGGCGTTGGAGGCAAAGCGGTTGGCGCGCTTCATTCCGCCGGTGGCGCGCGCGTCGATGTACAGCGGCACCATGGTGGAGGTGATCATGGAGGTCAGCAGCATGATCGGGATATAAAAAAGGCTGTACGCGGCGACGTAGGCGTCGCTGACCGCTCCGGCGCCAAAAAAACTGGCGCGGATGATCTCCCGGGCAAAGCCGACGGCCTTGCTGGCGAAGATAATGAGCGTCACATACAGCGTGGTCTGAAGTGTCCGGTCGTGTCTTTCGCGCACCGCAATACCCTCTTTAAAATCAGGCTGTGATCCGATCCATTATACCACGCCTGTCAACCGCCGTAAAACGCGTACCCCCCCGGACGCCTTTCAAAAAAGCACACGTCGTCCGGCAGCAGGCGCTCGCCCCGGAGCAGGCGTTCCGCCAGATGGACCGACCGCGCCGATGCGGTGGCCGCCCGGCGAAACTGGCGGAAGTCGTCCAGCACCGACCTGAGATCGTCCGGAAACCGGGGGTCGCGCACGCGGTTGAGCGCCACCTCCCCGATCATCCGCGCCACTTCTTCCGGCTCGGCCTCCGCCATGGCGGAGATCGTGCGCGCCAGCAGCATCCTGTCCTCCGCCTCAAAGGCGCCCAGATGGGGCACCCAGCAGGCCACCAGCATCAGAATCAGAAACAGCGGATACTTTCTCATAAGAAAACTCCCATACGATCGTACGGGAGTTATATGACCCCAGGGGCCGGTTTAGTACGCCTTGGCAAAGTACATGAGCTTCCCGGCGGGCTTGCCGCAGCACACGCAGACGTCCGAGGGCATGCCGCTCTGGTCAAAGGGCATGTTCCGGGAGGTGGCGCCGGTCAGTTCCTTGATCCGGTCCTCACAGGCGCGCTCGCCGCACCAGGCCGCCTCGACAAAGCCGTCCTGCACGCCGCGGGTCAGCCCCTCCATGTCGGTGGCGGTGTAGGTGCGGGCCCTGCGAAATTCGTCCGCCTGGCGGTAGAGGGTCGCATGGATGTCGTCCAGCAGCGCCTTGAGGGCGTCCTCGATGCCCGCAAGCGGCAGCGTGGACTTCTCCAGCGTATCGCGGCGCATCACGGTGGCCACGCCGTTATCGATGTCCCGGGGCCCCAGCTCAAGCCGCACGGGCACGCCCTTCAGCTCCCACTCGTTGAACTTCCAGCCCGCGGAATAGGTGTCCCGGTCATCCAGCTCGACGCGGATGCCGGCCTTTTTCAGCGATTCCGCAAGCGCCCGCGCCCGGTCCAGCACACCCTCCTTGTGCTGGGCGATGGGCAGGATCACCACCTGGATGGGCGCCACCCGGGGCGGCAGCCGGAGGCCGCGCTCGTCACCATGGGTCATGATGATCGCACCGATCATGCGGGTAGAGGTGCCCCAGCTGGTTTCGTGCACGTATTCCAGCTGACCTTCCTTGCTGAGGTACTGGATGCCGAAGGCCTCGGCAAAGTTTGTGCCGAAATTGTGGGAGGTGCCCGCCTGCAGCGCCTTGCCGTCCTGCATCATGGCCTCCATGGAATAGGTGGCGCGGGCGCCGGCAAATTTTTCCTTGTCGGACTTCTGGCCCACGTAGGTGGGCAGCGCCAGCACGTTTTCCGCAAACTCGCGGTAGATTTCCAGCATCAGCAGGGTTTCCTCCTGCGCCTCCTCGGCGGTGGCGTGGATGGTGTGGCCCTCCTGCCACAGAAATTCGCTGGTGCGAAGGAAGGGGCGGGTGCTCTTCTCCCACCGGAGCACGGAACACCACTGGTTGTAGCGCATGGGCAGATAGCGCCAGGACTGCACCCACTTGGCGTACATGGCGCAGAACAGCGTTTCCGACGTGGGCCGGATGACCAGCTTTTCCTGAAGCACTTCCGATCCGCCCTGGGTGACCCACGCCACCTCCGGCGCGAAGCCCTCCACATGCTCGGCTTCTTTGCGCAAAAGGCTTTCCGGGATCAGCATCGGGAAATAGACGTTTTTATGGCCGGACTCCTTGAAGCGGCGGTCCATCTCCTGCTGAATCAGTTCCCAGATGCCGTAACCGTAAGGCTTGATGACCATGCAGCCGCGTACCGGCGCGTAGTCCACCAGATCGGTCTTCAGGATGACGTCGGTATACCACTGGGAAAAATCCTCGTTGCGCGGCGTAATGTGCGCGACAAATTCCTGCTGCTTGTCCTTCTTGCCCATCATCGATCCCCCTTAGCATATGAAGAAATTATAGGCACTTGCAGGAAAAATTGCAAGTGAAGTTTTATTATATATGCCCGGGCGGCGGCTTGGAGCTTGGTGGCTAGTGATTTGACACTAGTCCGCCAGGGATGCGTAGGCCCCGCCGATGAAATCCAAAAGCGCGCCGGGGGCGATCAGAATCTGCACGCCCCGAAGGCCGCCGCTGACCGATATGGTTTCGAGCGACCGCGCCCGGTCGTCCAGATAAGTGGGAAACCGCTTTTTCATGCCGATGGGCGAGCATCCGCCGCGAAGGTATCCGGTGACGCCCGTCAGATCCTTCAGTGGCAAAAGCTCCACGCGCTTGTTACCGCTGGCCGCGGCCGCCCGCTTCAGGTCCAGCGCCAGCGCCACGGGGATGACAAAAACCGCCGGGCCGGTTTTGTCCCCGACGGTCACGAGGGTCTTGAACACCAGGTCCGGATTGAGTCCCAGCGTCCGCGCCGCGTGGACGCCGCTCAGGTCTTCAAGGTCAAAGGCGTATTCCCGCACTTCATAGGGCACCTTTGAGGCGTCGAGCAGCCGCATTGCGTTGGTTTTTTTCACGTTTATCCGCCCTTTTCGTTCAGTTCATCCGCGATGGCGTCAGCCAAAAAGGGCATGGACGCCACGGCTTCCATTAGTGTGTTCCGGTTGTGCCCGGCCTCCACCAGGATTGAAAGCCCCAGGTGCTGGTTGTAGCGCCCGTTCTTCACCAGCACATCCTGACAGATGCCTGGCGAGCGCTGATTGAGGCGGCCGGTCAGCTTCTTGGCAAAGACCAGGTTCCTGGGGTAATAGGCGGGGTCGTCGTCAAACCCCTTGCCGTTGCCCACGAGAAACATCAGCTGCGCCGCGTCCGCGCCGCCCGCCTTCACCGAAATTGTCTTGTAGACCACGGGGGTATAGGCGTCCCGGTGCAGATCGATGTAGAGGTCAAAATTCTTCGGATAGCCCTCGATGGTCTTCAGCGACCGCTCGTAGGCGGTGCCCAGGTCCGGCGGCTCGTGGTTGGTCACATCGTGGATCACGTCAAACCCCCGGTCCTCCAGCAGTTCGCCGAGCACCTCCCCCACCCGGACCACCGAGTGGGACTGATCCGCCGTGCGCCACGCCTCCGTTTCCTGATAGGTGTCCCCCGGCGCCTTCCGGTAGGCCTCGTTGGTGTGGGTGTGATAGATCAGGATCCTTCCCCGCTTCCCCGGCGCGGCGGTGGGCCGGGCGGTGGGGCTCGCGGCAACCCCGCGCACCTCCACCAGCAGCCTGTCGCCGAACACCACGTCCACCTGCGAAGGGGCGGCGGCGGCAAACGCCGCCACCGCCCCGGAGGAATTGGCCTGTGTCTCTTGCGCGGGCGCGGCGGTGACCGCGGGCGCGGGTGCCGCCGGCCCCGGCGCCAGGAGCTGGCTGATGAGGATCACGGCCAGGACCGCCGCCAGCAGCGTCAGCGCGACACCCATCAGCAGGCTGGACGCCCGGACGACCTTCAGGCGTATCAAACGCATCACCCCTCTTTCGCTTCGGGTGATACATCCTATTCGGCCTTTCGGGACGCTATGCCCGCGGCGCGGCGCGCAAAAACTACGCCAACGCCTCGCGGATCGCCCGGGCGACGCGCTCGGTCTCCTGCGCGCGGGGCAGCGCGCCGTCATATTCGATGGGCTCGCCGGCGGTGATGCGCCGCTTTTCGCCGCGCAGCGGGACGAACAGAAGGTTTCTGCCGGTGGCGCGGTGGTAGAGCGTGCCCAGCATCAGGTATCCCTCATACAGCGCGCCCATGTGCTCGGAGGCGTCCGAGTAATTGACGTCCGGATAGATGATGACGCGCCGGCCGGCCTTGAGCACCTCCAGCGTTCTGCGGAAGGTGGTAACCACCCGCGCGGTGGAGCGGTAGACCGGAATCGCGCCCATGGAGCCGCACAGGCCCGGCACTACCCAGGAGAGAATCCTGGCCACGGGCAGCGCAAGAAACCTGGGCCAGCCGGCGCGCCGCGTAAGGGTATAGTCGGCATACTGGCGGTAACAGGTTTTCCGCTCGCAGAAGACGCTGAATATCCACGGATGGACCGGCGCGCTGAGCCATATGAGCGTGTCGATGGGCCCCCGGAGGTTTCGGTGCCGGCATACGTACACCGCGGGCGCGGGCAGCGCCTCCGGCGGCGGAGAGTGGTAGTTCCGGAAGAATATCCGGCTCCAGAACCTCAGCCGGGTAAAGAACCTGCCATACTCCATGCCCCGGGGCTCCCCTCTCTGTTTCATGCGCTTCACCGGCCCCGGATGAGCGCTTGCGCCGCGTCCAGCATATTGGCGGCGTGGTGCCGCGAGCTGAGCGGATCCCCCGCGCCACCCACGAGGCGCGCGATCTCCTCAATGCGGCCATCCCGGTCGAGCCTTCGGACGGTGGATCCGGTGCGCTCGCCCTCCACAGTCTTTTCCACCAGGTAGTGGGCGCCTGCCAGCGCGGCGATCTGAGGCAGATGCGTGACGCAGATCACCTGCCGCGTTCGCGCGATGGCGGCCATCTTCTCGCCCACGGCCTGGGCCATCCGGCCGGAAACACCGGTATCCACCTCGTCAAAGATCATGGCGCTCACGCCGCCCTCGTCCGCCTGAATGGCCTTGAAGGCCAGCATGATGCGCGACAGCTCGCCGCCCGACGCGATGGCGGAAAGCGGCTTCACCGGCTCTCCGGGATTGGGCGAGATCAGAAACTGGATTTCGTCCGCGCCGCGGGCGGTGGGCGGCCCGGGCAGGATTTCCACCTCGAAGCGCGTCGCGCCCATGCCCAGATCCTGCAGCTGCTCAATCAGCCGAGCGGACAGCCTTTCCGCCAGCGCGCGCCGGCTCCCGGTGAGCAGGCGGCAGGCGGCATCCAGCTGCGCCTTCGCCTCATCCCGGCGGGCCTCGGCCTCTTGGCGGAGGACTTCGTTTTCCGTGAGCAGCGCCAGATCGGCCTTCGCCTTCTCGTAGAAATCCGCCACATCCGACAGTTCGGGCCCGTACAGCCGCTTGAGCCGCTTGAGCTCGCTCAGCCGGTCGGCGGCGCGCTCCGCGGCGGCAGGGTCGTAATCCAGCGCGTCCTGAATGCGCTGAAGCTCGATGCCCGCGTCCTGCGCCGCATAGAAAAGTTCTTCCAGCCGGGCGCGCAGCGCCTCAAACCGCGGATCCAGCGCCGCGACGGAGGCCATTTCCTCCGCCGCGCGGGACAGCGCGTCCTGCGCCGCGAGAGACCGGCCCTCGCCCCGGTAGACGTAGCCGTAGGCCGCGCCCACCGCCTGCGCAATTTTCTCGCCGTGCTCGTAGAGCGCCAGCTTCCGGGTCAGCTTTTCATCCTCGCCCGGCCGGGGCTTCACGGCGCGGATCTCGTCAATCTGGCGCTGAAGCTGATCCGCCTGGCGCACCCGCTCCCGCTCGTCCATCTGCAGCTTTCGCGCCTCCCGCGCGGAGGCGGCATAGCGCTCGTACCGCTCGGCCACGCCGTCCATCAGCGCGCGGTGCGCCGCGCCCCCGGTGTCGTCCAAAAAGGCCGCATGCAGCTGGGGGTTGAGAAGCGCCTGATGCTCGTGCTGGCCGTGCACATCCATCACAAGCGCCGTCACCTGCCGGAGCAGCGCCGCCGGCACGGCCTGGCCGTTGATCCGGCTGACGCTCCGCCCGGAGGCGGACACCTCGCGGGTGAGGGCCAGCACATCGTCCTCGGGCTCGATGCCCGCGTCCGAAAGGAGCGCCGCGACGCCCTCCGGCATGTCAAAGAGCGCCTGGACGACGGCCTTTTCCGCGCCGGTACGCACCAGATCCCGCGCCGCGCGGGCTCCGAGGGCCAGGTTGACCGAGTCGACCAGAATCGACTTGCCCGCGCCGGTCTCGCCGGTGAGCACGTTGAGGCCCGGTTCAAATTCGATGCGCAGCCGCTCGATCAGCGCGACGTTGCGGATCGAAAGCTCGAGTAACAAGGGGCGCCTCCTAATACCGTATCATCGTTTTGAAGCGGGACAACACCGGCTCCACCAGGTCCTCGGACTGCACGACCACGAGGATCGTATTGTCGCCCGCCAGCGTGCCCACGATCTCCGGCCATTTCATCGAATCGATGGCCTCGGCGGCGGCATTGGCGGAGGCGGAGAGCGTCTTGATGACGATCAGGTTGCTGGCGCCGTTCATGGACAGCACCGATTCGGAGAATATCCGGATAAAGCGGTCGCTCATGCCCTGCTCGGCGCGCTCGCTGGTGGTGTATCGATAGCCGCCGCGGTCGCTGAGCACCTTCACAAGGCGCAGCTCCTTGATATCGCGGGACACAGTGGCCTGCGTGACGCGCACGCCGTGCCGCTTGAGCTGTTCGGCCAGCTCCTCCTGGGTTTCAATGTTCTGCGATTCGATAATTTCCAGTATCATGGAGTGGCGCACCGACTTCATGGCATGTCCTCCCCTTCATTCAAGGATCGCGGGGGGCTACGGCGTCCAATCGGACAGCTTTCCCCGCAGCAGTTCGAAAAAACTGTGCGGCCTGAGCCGCACAAAGCGGATGTTCCGCTCGGCGCGGCGCACCGTCACGGCGCCGTCGTCCGGCGTGATGACATAGCGCCCGTCGACGATGACCCGCGCGCGGCGCGCGTCACCCAGAATCGACACCGAAACCACCTGCCGGTCGCTGATCACGATGGGCCGCGCGGCCAGCGTGTGGGGGCAGATGGGCGTGAGCAGCATGCAGTCAAGCCCGGGGGCCACGATGGGCCCGCCCGCGGCCATCGAATAGGCGGTCGACCCGGTGGGGGTCGCCACGATCAGCCCGTCTCCGGAAAACCGGTCCACCATGCCGCCGTCCATCGCAATCGAAAGCGACAGGATGCCCACGAAGGAATCCGACCGGTTGAATGCCACCTCGTTGAGCGCAAAAGCCTTCTGGCCGGAGGCCGTGCGGACCTCCAGCAGCATGCGCGTTTCAAAGGTATACGCACCCCGGGCGATCAGTTCCACATCCTGCTCCAGGCGGTCGGGCTGCATCTCGGTCAGAAAGCCCACGCGGCCCAGGTTGACGCCCAGCATGGGGATATCCCGGGGCATCGCGGCTTCAAAGGCCCGCAAAAACGTGCCGTCGCCGCCCAGTACGATGATCAGGTCGCAGCCCTCCAGGTGAGCGCAGTCGGGCAGCACGCGCATGCCGCGCTCCTCAAGCGCAACGCGAAGCCGGCGCGCAACTGCCTTGACGCCCGGCTTGCCGTCGTTCAGCCAGATTCCCACCGTTTGAAAGGCCATGCTCTCAGCCCCTACACGCAATATTGTATACCATGAATGCATATGCATTCAAGGAGAATCGGGCGATTTCATAAATTTGTCATATGCCGCCGAAACCACCGCGCCGATGCGCGCGCCATCCACGCCCGGCGCAAGATGATTGCGCCGGTCAATGGACAGGAGAAATTCCACGTTACCCTCCGGCCCGGTGATCGGCGAATAATCGAGCGCCGCCGCGCGGCAGCCCAGCGAGGCGACGCAGTCCGCCACGCGCGCGATCACCTCGCGGTGCACCGCCGGGTCACGCACCACACCCCGGGGGCCCACCTGGTTTCGGGGCGCCTCAAACTGGGGCTTGATCAGCGCCACAAAGCGCCAGTCGCCGCCCAGCGCGCGAAGCGCCGCCGGAAGCACCTGCTTCAGCGAGATAAACGACACGTCCGTGGCGCCGAATTCCGGCGGATCGGGAAACATCTCCGGCGTCAGAAACCGGGCGTTGGTGCGCTCCATGACGACGACGCGGGGATCGCGCCGGAGCTGCCAGTCCAGAAGGCCGTACCCCACGTCCACCGCGTAGACCCGCGCCGCGCCCCGGCGCAGCATCACGTCCGTAAACCCGCCGGTGGAGGCGCCGACATCCAGACAGATTTTGCCCTCCGTTTCCAGACCGAAGGCCTCCAGCGCGCCCAGAAGCTTATGGGCGCCCCGGCTGACGTAGGGCCGCCCTTCGCGCACCGAAAGGCGCGCGCCGTCCTTTACGGCGTCCGAAGGCTTGTTGAGCCGCACCTCGTCCTGATAGGCGCGCCCCTCCATAATGAATGCCCGCGCCGCCGCCAGGGACGGCGCGAGCCCGCCTTCCACCAGCGCCTGATCGGCGCGCCTAGACGGCACGGCCGGAAGCGCCGCGGATCGCCCGGACGCGGGCCAGGATCCCCTCCACCACCTGGGGTACGGAGAGGCCGCAGTCCGCCATCTGGCCCGCCGCGGTATCCTGCTCGATGAAGCGGTCCGGAATGCCCAGCGTGGCCACCGCGGTTTCGGCGCCCCACGAGGCCAGCTTCTCCAGCACCGCGGAGCCGAATCCGCCCATCACCACGCCGTCCTCCAGCGTGACCAACAGCGGGTGCCGCCGGGCGGCCTCCCGCAGCATTTCCTCGTCCATGGGCTTGATAAACCGCGCGTCAATCACGCCGCAGCGCACGCCCTTGCCCACCAGCTTAATGGCCGCGTTCAGCGCGGTTTCCACCATGCGCCCGACGGCGAGAATCATCACGTCGTCCCCCGCGCTGAGAAGCTCCCACCGGCCCACCTCGAGCGGCTCGTTCTCCTGCATGTTCGGGCCCATGTCGTCGGCCTGCTGCGCGTATCGGATGGCCATGGGGCCGTCGTGCGCCAGGCTCAGCCGGATCAGCCGCCGGAGATCGCGCACGTCCCGGGGCGAGCACACCACCATGTTGGGCATCGAGCGCAGGTAGGCCATGTCAAAGGCGCCCTGATGGGTGGCGCCGTCAGAGCCCACGAGGCCTGCGCGGTCAATCATCAGGGTGACGGGCAGCTTCTGAAGGCACACGTCCACCAGCATCTGGTCGTAGGCGCGCTGCAAAAACGTGGAGTAGATGGCCACATAGGGGCGCATGCCACTGACCGCGAGCCCCGCGGCCATCGTAACGGCGTGCTCCTCGGCGATGCCCACGTCAAAGAAGCGGTCCGGGTGGCGCTCTTTGAAGTGCGTCAGGCCGGTGCCGTCGGGCATCGCGGCGGTGATGGCCGTCACGCGGATGTCGCTGTCGGCGAGAGCCGACAGCTCCGCGGCCATCACCTGGCCGTTTTTGAGGCCCGACTTTCTGACGATGTGCCCGCCCTCCACGTCAAAGGGCGGTACGCCGTGGAACAGGTCCGGCGATTCCTCCGCCGGTTCATAGCCGCTGCCCTTCTTGGTCACCACATGCACCAGCACGGGCCGCTGCGCCTCCTTTGCGCGCCGCAGCACGCGGATCATGCGCTTCAGGTCATGGCCGTCGATGGGGCCCTGGTACTCAAAGCCCAGCGCGCCGAAGAACTTGTCGTCAATGACCAGCGATTTCAGCGAATCCCGCACCCGCTCCATGCCGTGCAGGATGGGCCGGCCGACGCCGGGCATCTTGTCCAGCCCCACGGAAACTGCGTGCTTGAGCTTGCGGTACGGATTGGACTGCCGGAGCGCCGTCAGGTGGCCCGACAGCGCGCCCACGTTGTGAGAAATGGACATCTCGTTGTCGTTGAGCACCACCACCATGGCGGTTTTGGACATACCCGCGTCGTTAAGCGCCTCGTAGCACATGCCGCCGGTCAGCGCGCCGTCGCCCACCACCGCCGCCACGTGGTGCTTCGCGCCCATCAGGTCCCGCGCGCGGGCCATGCCCAGCGCGGCGGAGAGCGCCGTGGAGGCGTGCCCGGTGGTAAACGCGTCGTAGGGGCTTTCGTCGGTTCTGGGAAACCCGGCGATGCCGCCGCTCTGCCGCAGGGTGTCAAAGCGCGGCCCGCGCCCCGTCAAAAGCTTATGGGCGTAGGCCTGGTGTCCCACGTCAAACACCAGCTTGTCCTCGGGGCAGTCGTACACCACATGCAGCGCGATGGTCAACTCCACCACGCCCAGGTTGCTCGCCAAGTGCCCGCCGTTGGACGAAACCGTCCTGAGCAGTTTTTCCCGTATTTCCGCCGCCAGCGCGCGCAGTTCGGGCAACGTCATGCCCTTGAGCTGCGCGGGCGATTGGATGGTATCAAGCATTTGTCCATCTCCCGAATCCGTCACATGATGATGACTGCGATCAGAACCCCCAGAAGCCCCCCGATGATCACCTCGAAAGGCGAATGACCGAGCAGTTCCTTCAGCGTCTCCTGTGTCAGACCGTGCCCTTCTTCCGTCAGTTCCCGGACGATCTTGTTGAGCAGCGCAGCCTGCTTGCCCGCCGCCCGGCGCACGCCCGCGGCATCGGTCATGACGATGGTGGCCAGCACGAAGGCGATGGCAAACTCCGGGCTGTAAAACCCCCGGGATACGCCCACCGCTGTCGCCAGCGCGCACACCACCGCCGAATGGGAACTGGGCATGCCGCCCAGCCCGAAAAAGCGCGTCAGGTCCCACCGCTTCTCAAGGAAGTAGTAAAACAGCACCTTCAGCGCCTGGGCAATGAACCATGCGGCCACGCAGGTCATCAGCACCCGGTTGGCGATCACTTCATAAAAGAGCATCTGTTTCCAGCCTTTCAGCGGCGCCCGTCAGGACTTCCGGTGCATCATGTCGCAGAGCAGATCCTGAAAAAACGCCGCCCGCTCACCAAAGGGCAAAAGCGCGTCCATGGCCTCCTGCTGCAACTCAATGATCAGCGACCGGGTGCCGCCGCTGCCGTAGACGCCCACGCAGGTGAGCTTGCCGGACGTGAGGTCCTTGCCCGGCGTCTTGCCCAGCGCGCGCTCCTCGCCCTCCACGTCCAGAAGATCGTCCACCGCCTGGAACATCATGCCAAAGTTGGACGCATAGCGGGACAGCGCCTTGCGCTCCTCCTCCGCGGCGCCGGTCAGCGCGCAGGCGGCGCGCAGCGCGCCCCGGAACATGGAGCCGGTTTTGTGCAGGTGGATGTAGGTGAGCATCGCGGGCTCAGGATCCACCGCGCCCCGCTCGCAGGAAAGATCCATGCTCTGGCCGGCGATCATCCCCTGAACGCCCGCGCCCCGGGCGATCTCCCAGGCCGCGCGGGTGCGGGGCGCCACGCGGGACGGTTGCGTCAGCGCGTGGGCGAGCATCATTTCGTAGGCCTGATTCAAAAGCGCGTCGCCCGCCAGAACCGCCTGCCCCACGCCAAACACCATGTGGTTGGTGGGGCGCCCGCGGCGCAGGCAGTCGTCGTCCATGCCGGGCAGATCGTCGTGGATCAGCGAATACGTGTGGATCATCTCGATGGCCGCGGCGTAGGGCATGGCCTCATCCCGGTCGCCGCCCAGCATGTCCACCGCGGCCAGGAGCATCGCCGGGCGCAGCCGTTTCCCGCCCGCCAGCGCGCTGTAGCGCATCGCCTGCCTCAGCAGCGGCGGCACCTCGTGTCCCTCTGCCGACCAGGGCTTTTCCGCAAGCGCGCGCGCAAGCGCCTCCTCGGACAGGCGCGCGTATTCTTCGAGCTTCATTGTCCGTCCTCCGCATCGAAGGGAACCTCGCCGTCCTCCGTCAACGCGCGGATGCGCGCCTCGCCGGCATCCAGCATCGACCCCAGCGCGTTTATCAGCTTTATACCACGCTCGTAGGCACTGAAGCACGCCTCCAGCGGCATCGTTCCCTCTTCCAGTGATTTTACGATTTCCTCAAGGCTGGTCATGCCTTCCTCAAAGCTCAGTTCAGGTTCCATGGTTCACTTCCCCTTCCCGCACGCCGGTGACGGAGGCATCCAGCCTTCCGCCCGCCAGCGTGATGGTGACGTCCTGCCCGGGGACGACGCCCCGAACGCCGGTAATCCGCTTCCCGCCCGATTCCACCAGCGCGTAGCCACGCGCCAGCACCCCCTCCGGATTCAGACCGGAAAGGGCGCGGCCGAAAAGCGCGAGGCCGGACCGGGCGGCGGCCGTTCTGCGCTCCACCGCGCGGTCGGCGCGGGCGCGAAGGCGCGACAGCGCCTCCCGTCGGGGCGCGATGAAGAGCGTCCCCGGGGCGCGAAACGTCTTTTCAAGCCGCGCCAGCCTTTCCCGATTCAAAAGCAGCCGGCCCATGAGCGCGCGCCGCATCCTGAGCGCCTGACGGGCGAGCGCCTCCGTCAGCTCTCGCCGCACCGGCGATGCCATCTCCGCCGCCATAGAGGGCGTGGCCGCCCGGGCGTCGGCGACGAAGTCCGCGATGGTGAAGTCCGTCTCATGCCCGACGCAGGAAACGACCGGAACGCGCGAGCGCGCGATGGCGCGGGCGACAGTTTCTTCGTTGAAGGCCCACAGATCTTCCATCGAACCGCCGCCCCGGCCGCAGAGGATTACCTCCACGCCGCCGCGCTCGTTGAGAAGGTCCAGCGCCCTGGCGATGTCCCGGGCGGCACCCTCCCCCTGCACCTGACAGGGCGCGAGCAGGATGTCGGCGGCAGGGTTCCGACGGCGGAGGATGCGGATCATGTCCCGCACGGCCGCGCCGGTGGGCGATGTGACCAGCCCCACCCGCCGCGGCAAAAGCGGCAGCGGCTTTTTCAGCGCGGCGTCAAACAGGCCTTCTTCCATCAGCCTTTTCTTGAGCGCCTCAAACCGCTGGTACAGCGCGCCCGCGCCCTCGCGGCGCATCGCCTGGCAGTAGACCTGAAAGCCGCCGGTGGCGGCGTAGAGCGAGGCCGCGCCGTCAATCACCACCATCTGGCCGTCGGCGGGTTCAAAGTCCAAGCCCAATGCGTGCTGCCGGAACATCACGCATTGCACCCGCGCGGTCTCATCCTTGATCGAAAAGTACAAATGGCCGCTGTAATGCCGCTTGAAGCCGCTGACTTCGCCGCGCACCCGAACCGCGCGGAGCAGCGGGTCCGCCGCCAGGAGGCGCCGGGCGTATTCGTTCAGCTCGCCGACGGTCAGCGTCCGATCATTTTGCATGCCGCGTCGCCGCCTCGACGGTGTTTTCCAGCAGCATCGCGATGGTCATCGGGCCGACGCCGCCCGGCACCGGCGTGATGCATCCGGCCACCTCGCGGGCGGACTCAAAGTCCACGTCGCCGGCCAGCTTGCCGTCCGGCAGGCGGTTGATGCCCACGTCGATGACCGCCGCGCCGGGCTTGATCATATCGCCCGTAATAAAGCGGGGCTTGCCGATGGCGGCCACCAGCACGTCCGCGCGCCGGGTGACCTCCGCAAGGTTTTTCGTCCGGGAATGGCAGACGGTGACGGTGGCGTTTTCCCGAAGCAGCAAAAGCGCCATCGGTTTGCCCACCATCACGCTGCGGCCTACCACCACGGCCTCCGCGCCCTCGAGCGGCACGCCCGCGCGCTTGATAAGCTCGATGCAGCCCCGGGGCGTGCAGGGAAGCGCCGCCGGCGCGCCGCTCAGGATGAGCCCCTGCGTCATGGGATGCAGCCCGTCCACATCCTTCTCCGGCGCGATGGCGCCGATGATCTCCGCCTCGTTCAGGTGCCTGGGCAGCGGAAGCTGCACCAAAAGGCCGTGAACGCTCCCGTCCCGGTTGACCTTTTCAATCTCGGCAAGCAGTTCCTCCCGCGCGGTCTCCCTCGGCATGCGGATCACGCGGCCCGCCATGCCCGCCTCCAGGCAGGCGCGCTCCTTGTTGCGCACGTAGACCTGGGAGCCGGGGTCGTCCCCCACCAGGATGACCGTCAGCGAGGGCACGATGCCCCGCGCCTTCAGCCGTTCCACTCTTTCTTTCAGTTCCTGCCGGATCGCGATGGAAATGCCCTTGCCGTCGATGATTGCGGCGCTCATACGCATCCCTCCTTCAAGTGGTCGCAGCCGATCAGCGCAACGCCCGCGGCGTTGTCGCCGGACAGCTCCGGCCTTGCCCATTGTACGCGGACGGCCTCGTTGAGCCGGGAAAGCCGCCCCGGCAACAGCGCCCGCAAAAGCGCGGACGAGGCAACCCCGCCCGCCAAAAGCACATCCGTCAGCCCCGTCGCGCCGGACGCCTGGGAGATCAGTCTCGCCAGCGCCCTGGCCAGCAGAGAATAGACCTCCGCCGCCGCGTTCTCCGGCGCGGCGCCCGATTGGATCAGGCGCATGACCGCGGCCTCCGCCCCGGAGAAGCTGGCCGCCATCCCCCGGACACTGACCGGCAAAGCCGATCTGGCTTCGCCCTTCACCGCCAGGGCCTCAAGGGCCGGCCCGGCGGGAAACTTCAGCCCCAGCGCCACGCCGACGCGGTCCACCAGCTGTCCGGCGCTGATGTCCGCCGTGCCGCCCAGCAGGCGAACGTCAAGCCCCGCGCCCACCCGCAAAATTTCGGTGGTACCTCCCGACAGGTGAACGGCAATGAATTCCTTCCCGATCAGATCCGTCCCCACCAGCGCGGCGCGCACATGGCCCTGCTGATGGGTGGTGGCAAAGATCGGCACGCGCAAAAGCGCGGCGACGGATCGCGCCAGCGACGCGCCCGCCGTAAAGACCGGCATGTAGGAATCGTCGGCCGGGCGCGGCTTTTCGCTGAAGACGACGGCCTCGACGGGCCCCAATCCCCCTGCCATCAGCGACTCCATCAGTTCCGGCAGGCGCCTGACGTGCTGAAACAGCGCATCCGACTGCCTCAGCCCCCGCGCGCCCTCGGGGACGTCCAGGAGCCTGCCCGCCTGGGCCGCGATTCCGCCCGCGTCCGCCAGCGCCAGCGACGTGCGGTAGCAGCTGGTATCGATGCCCAGCACCATCAGGCGTCGCCCGCGCGGACCATGGCCCCCAGCACGCCGTTGACAAACGCGCCGGCCTTTTCGCTGGAATACTTCTCCGACAGCTGCACGGCCTCCTGAATCACCGCGCCGGCGGGCTCGCGGGCCTGGGCCAGCTCGTAGGCCGCCACCCGCAGGATGGCGAGATCCACCTTCGAAAGCCGGTCCAGCTTCCAGCCTCGGGCAAAGCGCTCAATCTTCCCGTCCAGCGCTTCCCGGCTCTGGCGGACGCCCTCAAAGACCGCCTCCATATAATCGCGCTCATCCTCGCCGGGCCGGATCTCCAGCAGTTCCCGGCAGGTTTCCTCGCCGCCGTCGCCGCCCATATCCCATTCGTAGACCAGCTTCATCGCGGCGGCGCGGGCTTGGGTTCTGTTCATCTTTCGCACTCCTTTTGGATGGGCGAGCCGGAAAAAACGCCACGAAAAATCGCGGCGTTTGGCATGACGCCCGGTTGCACTTCAGGCATCAGCGGCTAATCCCAGGGGAATTTGATGCGCGCGAGAAAGTCGTAAAAGCCCTGCGGAAGCTGCCGTGCGCCGGACAGCCACCAGCCGATGGCGGTCAGCCCCACGATGAGCAGCGCCTTCCAGAACCCGATGGTCAGGATGAGTATGGCGGCAACCAACCCCAGGGCGCCACCCAGCAGGCCCTTGACTGTCTTTTTGTCCATCCTCTACCCTCCCGTATTACCAGACGTCCTTTTCATCCACGATGTCGTCATCCCCGGCTGCGGGCGCTTCGGCCCCGTCGTCGGCCGCCTCCGCGGATGGTTCGCCGGCGGGCTCGTCCTGCGCGGGCTCGGGCGGCTCGTCGCCCTCTGCTTCCGCCTCGGGCGCCGGCTCGGGTTCCGGCTCCGGTTCGGGCGCCGGTTCGGGCGCCGGTTCCGGCTCGGCGTGCTGCTCCAGCTTGGGCAGCGGCGCTTCCTCCACCATCGCCTTATCGGCCTCGGGCCTCGCGGTCAGCTTGAGCGGCGGTTGGGGCGTGACCTCGATGATCTTGGAGACCATGATGGTCACCTCCCGCACCGCGATGCCGGAGAACTCCTCGATGAAATTCTTGATGGTGCGCTGCATCATCATGGTGACGTTGGGGATGTGCACGTCGGACGCCAGCGTCATGTCGATGGACACGGAGATGGAATCCTCGTGGTTGATGATGGACGTCTTGATGTCCACCACACCCTCGTCGTGGGCGATCGCCTGCTTGACCAGCGTGTCCATCGCATCCACGGAGATGCGCACTGATCCGTTTTCGGTGTTCTGCACGGAAACGCTGGAGCGGTCGCGGCGGGGCTCCCGCTTAAAGGCCAGCGACAGCAGCTTCAGCCCCCAGACGAGCGCGATCAGCGCGATGACGCCCAGCACCACCGCCGGCCACACGCCCGCCTTGAGCGTCAGTCTGTAGTCGCCCAGCGTCAGGCCCAGCCGATCGCCGTAGTAGGCGATGACGCCCAGCGCCGCGGCAAAAAACACGCCCAGTATGCCGGTTACCGCCAGCAGCAGGCGTTCAAAGAAATTCATCTTCATGGCCGTTCCCCTTTCGCGGTCGTGTTCAGGTGGCCGGGCTGTCGTCCGATGCCTGGCTGTCGCCGACCTCGTCGGCGCGCTCCTGCTCTTCCAGCAGCGCCCGCTGCTGCATTTCGATCTCCGCGGCGGCGCGATGCTCGCGCTCAAAGCTCATGCCCTGCACGTGTACGTCGATGGACCTGACCGAAAGCCCGCTCATGGTTTCGATGGCTTTTTTCACGTTTTCCTGGATGCCGGCGGCCACCTCAGGAATGGGCGACCCGAATTCCACCACGATGGTGATGTCCACGGTGACGGCACCCTCCGCCACTTCCACCTTGACGCCCTTGGTGAGGCTCTTGGTGGACTGGCCGCGGCGCGTCAGGATGTCCGCCAGGCCGCTTTGGCCGGCCCCCATGGAGGCCACGCCCTCGTCCTCGGTGGCGTCGAGGCCCTCGATGGGGGAGATAACATCGGTGTCAAAGCTGACCGAGCAGTGCTCGCCGGATTCCAACTGCACTTTGGTCGGCAGATTTTCACTCATGAGAAAGAGGCACCTCCTTTGGGTGTGCCCTTATTATAACAGATTCCGTCGATCTTAGCAAACACAACGCAAGATTTAATGGCCCGGACAAATTGTCGGCTCATTGCGCGTCCCCGTCCGCTTTTGCCACCGGAATGATCTTGATGTTGCCGCCGGTCTGGCCGGTTTCCCGGGCGGTCAGTTCCAAAATTTTTGCGGCGTCGGACTGGGTGAGCGCGTCCGCGCGCACCAGCACGTTCACCGAATCCGCGTGGACGGTGACCAGCGGATCGGAAAACCCCCGGGCGCGCAAAACGCCCTCCACCGTGGTCTCCTGCTCCATCCATTCCGCGAGACGCATCAGCCGCCCGCGGGCCGTGTCGCGGATGTCCTGCCCGGCGGATTCGTCCCCCGCGAGCGCGTTGAGCTGTTCGATCTCCGCGTCGCGGACGCGGGCGCGCTCGCTGCGAAAGCGCGCGACGGAGTCCACCGGCTCGTAGACCCGGGCGGCGGGCGCGGCCGCGCGCTCCACCCGGGCGCCCGCCCAGATCAGCATGTACAGCGACACCAGTGCCAGAATCAGCGATGCGCACAGCGCCGCCGCCGCGCGGGGCTCCATCGCCTTCAGGCGCGCGGCCGCGCCGCTCAGGGCCGCGGGTGGCCCCATATCCGTTGCCTTCATTTCCCGTCCTCCATTTTGAGCACCTCGATTTTATCGGCGTCCACGCCCAGAATCGCCTGCGCCGCGCTGGCCAGCTCCAGCGCCACCCGGATCTCATCCGCGCCGTCGGCCACGATCACCACGCCCCGGGCGGCCACCTCGCCCCTTGAAAGGGCCTGCGAGGCGCCGTCCTCCTCCGCCACCAGCACCCGCACGCGCCCCGCGCCGCGGACGGCGGAGAGCACGGCCTCCATCCTGGCCTCCAGCGCCGTGCGGTCGCCGCCACTGTCCTCCCGGCTGGTCAGCAGCAGGATCAGCGCGGCCGCGACCGCCGCGGCGATGATCCACTCCATCTTCTTCGCGCCGCGAAGCGCCGCCAAGAAATTTTCCATGCCCCCTCCTCAGGATGGGAGCGCGCCGATCAGCGCCAGGAAAAAGTCCAGCACGGACGCGCTGATCAGCAGCCCCGCAATCAATTTCAGGCCCGGAAAGGCGGCGCTTTTTTCCGCCGCGGGCGTAAGAAGCGCGCAAAGCGCGCTGAGCGCCACCAGCCGCAGACATACGGCGGTCAACGCGTTCATGGCTTCCCCCCTTAGAGCCGGAGCATCGCCCCCGCCACCAGCACCGTGATCAACGCCGCCGTGGCCACCGATGCCACCAGAAGGCCCAGCACATCGGCAAACTGCGCCATCATCTTTTGGGTGCGGCCGGTCTCGATGGGTTCTGTCAGCGCGGCGGCCAGGCGCGTTAGAAACATGACCATCGTCAGCTCGATTACCGGCCCCGCCGTCAGCGCGGCCAGCACCACCATCCCGGTGGCGCCGAGCGCCCCTCTGATCAGCGCGGCGTTGGCGCCCACCAGCTCCAGCGCGTCGCCCACGTCGCCGCCGATGACCGGCAGGAGGCTGTCCACCGCGTACTTCGCCGTGCGGATGGACGCGCCGTCCTGTCCGCCGCCAAGAAGCCCCTGCACGCTGAGCACCCCCATCAGCGCCGTCGAGCTGAGCCCCAACGCCCACTTGCAAAGGCTGCCGACGAGGCCCGTCATGCCGTCCAGCCGCACTTCGTCGCTAAGGTTGCCCGCCACGATCAGCGCTGCGCCGAGGCCGCAAAGGGGCAGGATTACCCGCTCAATCGCCCAGCCCAGCACCCCGCCCATCAGCGATGCGGCCGGAGAAAGGGCCGCGGCGGTGGCGGCGCGCCCGGTCGCGGCCAGAAGGGCCGTCAGCGCGGGAAACAGCGCGTCGCACAGCCGGATCGTCACCGCGACGGCGCTTCGCGCCTGGTCTATGGAGCGGACCGCAAGGCCCACCGCCACCGATGCCGCCGCCAGGTAACACACCGTGCCCGCGGCGCGGGCGGCCGCGCCGTCGCCGGTGAGCCGCTTGAGGATCGCCAGCGCGATGGACGGCAGGCACAGCGCCATCAGCCACGCGCCGGCGGCGGAGAGCTTTTCCCGGGCGATGTGCCCGGCCTGCCGGAGGGCCTCGGCCGCGTCCAGGCGAATCTCGCCGGAGGCCAGAGCCTTCAGCATCGCACCCACGTCGATTTGCGCGCCGTCCGCAACCTGCTGGAGCGCCGAGGTGTCCACCGCCTTCAGCGCCTCGTCCAGCGACTGCGCCCGCGCAGCCGGCGCGGCCACCAGAATACACAGCGCCATCGCCGCAAAAAACCGCCTCACGGCATCAGCGACGCGAGGCGCGTCACCAGCCCCGTGATCAGCGGCACGCACATTGCCGCCAGCGCCACCCGCGCACCCAGCTCAATCCGCCCGGCCAGCGCGCTCTCGCCCGCATCCCGGGAGAGCTGCGCGCCGAACTCCGCGATCAGCGCGATGCCTGCGGCGCGCAGCATGACGAGGGTGGATTCCCCCGCCACTCCCGCCGATGCCGCCAGCGCGCGGGCGGCGTCGGCCACGGTCTTCATATCCCCCACCGCCATCAGAAACGCCACCGTGCCCGCCGCCATCGCCACGGCGGCCGCCATCTCGGGCCGGTCGACCCTGAGCATCGCCGCCACCAGCGCCGCCGCCACGCACAAAAGCACCAGCCGGACAACCTCCATACGCCCTCCCGGTTCAGTAGAGGTTGAAGATGCTCTTGACGCTGGCAAAGAAGTCGCTGACCAGGTTCGCCACCATCAAAAGCACGATCACAAGGCCCGTCAGTGTGGTCAGCATCGCCATATCGTCGCGCCCCGCCCGGGACAGCACCTGCGCCAGCACCGAAACCAGCACCCCGATCGCGGCGATCTTGAACACCAGGTCGACGCTCAAGCGCACCCCTCCTATAAAAGCAGTATCGCCAGCGAAAGTCCGGCGAGAAACCCCAGGGTGGCGTAGAGCTTGCTCTCCTCCCGCGCCTTTTTGTCCGCCTCCCGCCAGAGCCTTTCCAGCGCCTCCAGCGCGGTCGACAGCAAAGCGCGCTGTTCCTGGGCGCCGCTTGCGCCCAGCCCGGAGAAGAGCTCGTCCAGCGCGGCAAGGTCGGGCGGGGCCAGGCAGTCCAGCGGGCCGCCCCGGGCGGTCATCTCCGCCCGCCGCCGCCGCCACGCGGCGGCGGCGCCTCCCGGCCCCAGCGCCTCCGCCACCCGGCGCAGTGCCGGGTGGGCGCCGCTCAGCGCCTCGCAAAGGGGGAGGAGTTTCTCCAGCATGCCGAGCCGAAGCCTTTCGACGCCTTCTACCAGCCCCCGAAGCGTGGCGGCGCGCCGTCGGCAGGCGCCGGCCACCGACCGGCCCGCCAGCGCGCAAGCGGCGGCCAGCATTGCCGCCGCGATGAGCCGGGGCATCACGTCCATCCCTCCCGCCCGTCCGCTATGGCGGCAATCCTGCCCGGTGCGCCGCCCAGGACCGCGAACACCTCGAACAGGCCGCCCTCAATCAGCGGCGCGAGGCCGCGCCGCGCGCGCGCGGCGGCAAGGCTCGCCGCGTGGGCCGAGGCCAGCACCGCCACCCCCGAAGCGGCCGCCTCGTGGACGGCCCGGGCGTCGCCCTCCCCGCCCAGCTCGTCCGTCACCACCGCGTCCGGGGCCATGGAGCGCACCAGCCGTTCGATCAGCTGCGCCTTGTCGGCGCCGGTGGCCACATCGCATCGCGGCCCCAGCGCCATCGTGGGAACGCCCATGGCGCCCGGCGCGGCCAGCTCGCCCCGCTCGTCCGCCAACCCCACCCGGTACCCGCGCGCGGAGAGCTGCCACGCCGCGTCCCGAAGCATTGTGGTCTTTCCCAGGCCCGGCGGCGACAGGATCAGCGCGCTTTTCAGCCTGTCCCCATCCAATAGGTGCGGCATCAGCGGGTCGGCTGCCCCCGGTACCGCCCGCGCGACGCGGATGCACATCGCCAAAATGCCCGTCAGCGCCGTCACGCCGCCCCTGTCGGCGGCGTACCGGCCCGTCAGCCCCACCCGGTGCCCCTCCGGCAACGTGAAGAACCCCTGCCGGATGCGCTCCTCGCAGGCGTAGATCGAATAACCGGTCATCTCCAGTACCAGTTCATCCAGTTCCTCCCGGGAGACCTCCGGCCCGATCAGCCGTGCCCAGCCGACGCCGCGGGCCTCCATCGGCTGCCCGGCCCGGAGGCGTACCTCGGTCAGCGCGGCCGCGCCCGACAGCCTGTCCCGAAGCAGCGGATAATCGTCAAACACAGGCGCCTCCTCGAATTCTATGCGCGCCGCGCCGGGTGCATGCCTACAGCAAAAACTGAAGCGCCACCACCAGCGCGGCCCCGGGCAGTCCCAGAATCCCCACCGCGAGGGCCGTGAAGGGGTTGATGGCGATGTATACGCCGGTAACGCCGCTCAGTTGGTTGATCAGCCACAGCGCGAGCGCCCCCATCAAGCCGCCCGCGATCAAACGCCAGAGGAATCGCATTGGCACCAGCAGAAGCCATCCGATCGCATACAGAAGTCCCAGTCCCAGCGCGAACGACACCACCAGCTCCCACGGGATCCTCACCGCCCTCACCCCCCTTCACGCACTA
>JARKQG010000141.1 GCA_029974035.1 Eubacteriales bacterium
AGGAAATGCCGGCGGCGCGCCGCTTTGCCTCGGGAACCTACGCTTCCGGAGGTCCGGCCTCCTTGAGCGTAAAGGTGAAGGTGGAGCCCTCCCCGGGCTTTGTCGCCACGGTGATCGCGCCGCCCATGAGCTCTACCGCCAGCTTGGCGATGGACAGCCCCAGCCCGGTGCCCGATGTGCGCATGCGGGACTTGTCTGCCTTGTAGAACCGCTCCCAGATGTAGGGCAGGTCCGCTTCGTCGATGCCCGATCCGGTGTCGCGGACGCCCAGCGCGACCATGCCGTCGGCCCGGCGCGCGAACAGCGTGACGCTGCCCCCCGGCGGCGTAAAGCTGAGGGCGTTGTCCAACAGGATGATCAGGACCTGCAGGATGCGGTCCTCGTTTCCGAGGACCATGAGCCCGGCCTCGGCCTCCACGCCGAGCGTCACTTCGCCTTCCGCCGCGCGGTTTTTCATGCGGCGGCGGGCAGCCTCCAGGATCCCAGCGGGCTCCATGGGCTCCAGATCCAGCTTGACGCGGCCCTCCTGCAGGCGGCTCAGGTCCAGCATTTCGCCGATCAGCTTTTCCAGCCGGAGCGATTCCTGATAGATGACCCGGTAACACTCCTGCCGCTCCTCTTCGGTTTCGATGTAGCCGTCCAGCAGCGGCTCCGCCATGCCGCGGATGCCGGTGAGGGGCGTTCTGAGCTCGTGGGAGATGTTGGCGATATAGTCCCGCCGCATCTGCTCAAGGCGCTCGGCCTCGGAGATGTCGCGCAGCAGGCACACCGCCCCGATGGTGGCGCCCTCGTTCCGGATGGGGGAGGCCGACGCCTCGATGATGCGGTCCTGAACCTTGAAGCGGCAGATGACCCGCTCGTCGCCGTCGGAGGCCTTTTTCAGCATTTCCGTCAGCTTCTGCCGGATGTCAAGGGCGGCGTCTGATCGGGGCGGAAGCGACAGAAGCTTCAGCGCCGCGTCGTTGTGATGGACCACGCGGCCCTCGCGGTCCACGGCGATGATGCCCTCTCCAATGGAGGAGAGCACCTTTTCCAGCTTGCTCTTCTCCTCGTTCAGATTGTCGATGACGGAAGAGAGTCGGCCGGAGAGCAGGTTCAGCGTGGTGCCCAGCTGGCCGATCTCGTCGGTTTGACGGATGCCGACGCGCTCGCCATAAAACCCCTCCGCCATGCGGGAGGCGGTGCGGTTGAGCTCGGTCAGCGGGTTTGTGAGGCGGCGGCTGAGCGCGTAGGCGATGGCCGAGGCGATCAGCCCCGCGATCAGAAACGCGATGGCCATCAGCTGGATCAGGCTGCGGCTGGCCGTGCTGACCTCCTTCAGCGGGCGGCACAATAGCAGCGCGCCCTTGGTGACGCCGGAATTGTTGTTGATCGGCGCGCCGGCAAAGACCATCTGGTCCTTCATGAAGTCCAGCTTGCGCACGTCCACGGCGGTGTTGCCGTCAAGAAGCGACCGGAGCAGCTCCTGGTCCAGAGCGTCGATCACGTCCAGCATCTCAAAGTCCTGGGGCTCCGCGCCGCTGGAGCGGTTGGGCCTGGTCCAGGAGGGCGCCTGCCGCGCCTTCATGTCGCTGTCCACGTAGATCACCTGGGCGTCGGTCAGCGTCTGAATTTCGCCCACGCGGGGGAACTCCAGCACGCGGGCGTAGCCGCCGGGCCGCCGCACCATGCGGGTGAGGGCCTCGGCCTTGCGCAGAAGGTCCCGCTTGTTGGAGTCGATCAGGTAGGCGCGCAGCAGCGCATAACTGACGACGCCTGTCAACAGGATGATGACAAGCGTCAGGGCCAGGTAGCCGGTCAGAAGCTTTATGAAAATGGAACCGCCATGGCGGTCAGTGCGCAATTTCAAAGCGGTATCCGACCCCCCACACAGTCTTGATGTCCCAGGGATTTCCGGGCTGGCACAGCTTTGCGCGGATGCGCTTGATGTGGCTGTCCACCGCCCGGGTATCGCCCAGGAAGTCGTAGCCCCAGATGCTCTGCAAAAGGTGCTCCCTGCTGAACACCATGCCGGGGTTGGAGGCCAGCGTCCACAGTATTTCGATCTCCTTGGGCGTGCAGGGCACCACCTGGCCGGAGAGCTTGACGATGAACGCGCCCATGTCGATGTCTAGATTGGAAACCACCAGGTGCCGGCTCTTTTCCTCTTCTTTCAGCTCGTACATGCGGCGCAGCACGGCCTTGACGCGGGCCAGCACCTCCCGCGGGCTGAAGGGCTTGGTAATGTAGTCGTCCGCGCCCAGTTCAAGGCCCAGAAGCTTATCGAATTCCTCGCCCTTGGCCGTCAGCATGATAATGGGAAGCGTCGAAAACTTGCGTACCTCCCGGCAGACCACCAACCCGTCCATCTTGGGCATCATGATGTCCAGCAGCATCATGTCCGGCCGGGACTGGCGCACCTGCCGGACGGCATCCTCGCCGTCGTAGGCGGAGAGCGTCTGATAGCCCTCGCGGCGAAAATACGTGGTCAGCGACTGGTGTACGTGTACATCGTCGTCCGCAATCAACACGCGGTAGCCGCTTCTGGCTTCGTCCATTGAAAGCACCCCCTCTGAGCGATGCCCACATTATACCGAAGATGTTCGGCAAAAGTGTGGCGAAGCCTGAAATAAAGATGCGTTTGCTGATTGATTCGGAAGATTCCGACGCCGTCTGGGGCGATTATGTGTCGGAGCCCGCCCCGGCGGCGGGAGGCTCCGGCGCGGTTTCCGCGTCCGCGTCGATCAGGCGGGTCGGCGGCGCTTCGTAATAGGCGCGGTTTCCGCGAGCGGCCTCGGCGTGGGCGTCGGCGATGATTTCCGTGGCGCGATTGAGCGCCTTTTTCAGCGTCTCATGGGCCTGATCCAGCCGTTGCTGCGAAAGCGCGCGCAGGTTTTCCGATTCCTCATTGGCATGCCGCATCATTTCGGCGTACTCCACATCCGCTCGGCTGGCGACGGTGAAGGCGTAATCCTTCGCGTCCCGTACGATGCGGGCGGCTTCCATCCTGGCGCCGGTCAGGAAGGCGGTTTCATCGATCTGCATCCGCTCCAATTGGTCGATGCGCGTCTTGGCCAGCGCCAGTTGATTGGCGTTATCGGTGATCTGCTGGTTCTTGGTTTCTTCCAGCTTTCTCAGCGCCGACTGCTTGTCCTCCTCGGCCTTTACGATCTTTTCCTCCGCCTTGGTGGCCTTTTCCTCCGCCTGGACAGCCTTTCCCTGGGCGGATTGCAGCTGCCGTGCGCTCTCTTCCAGCGCATCGCCCGCCGCGTCGCCCGACCGGGCCGCGACCTTTAGGCCGATGGCCAGGAGCAGCACGATCACCACCAGCGCAGCCACCACCAAGAGGATCTGCCAGGGTTCGGCCGCCTTGACCAAGGCCTGAGCACCCGTATAAAACTGATTTGAAAAACCCTGAACCGACTGCCAAGCGCTTTCCATAGCGTTCGCTCCTTTTTTCCAAGTGAACCTTTCTTCCCTTGAATTTAGCACTTGGGCGAAACGATGTCAAGCCGCGGTTTCGACCGCTTTTGTGGCGAAGCCATGAATTCTTGTCCAATGAATTCTTGTCAAACGCGTGCGGATGGCGTAATATAGGGAATTGGAGGTGTCGACATTGCACTGGTTTCGAAACGACTACTCAAATGGCGCTCACAGCCGTGTGCTGGAACGCATCCTGCGCGAGAACCTGAGCCCCACGCCGGGCTATGGGGATGACGAATACTGCGAGCAGGCGCGGGCGCTGATACGCCGGGAGATCGGGCGGGAAGACGCGCTGGTACGGTTTATCCCCGGCGGTACGCAAACCAACCAGCTGATGATCGCCCACGCCCTTCGCCCGCACGAGGCGGTGATCGCGGCCCAGACCGGGCACATCAACGTGCATGAAACGGGTGCCATCGAAGCCACCGGCCACAAGGTGCTGACCGCGCCCGCCGGGGACGGTAAGCTGACGCCGGCGCTGATCGAAGGGGTGCTCGCGGCCCATGACGGACCCCACATGGTGAAGCCCGCTATGGTGTACCTCTCCGACACCACGGAGTTGGGCACGCATTATTCGCGAAAGGAACTGTCGGCGATCCGCGCGCTCTGCCTTGAAAAAAGCCTGATCCTCTACCTGGACGGCGCGCGGCTGGCCTCCGCGCTGGCCGCGTCCGAGGGGGACCTCACCATCCGGGACATTGCCCGGTTCACCGATTGCTTTTACATTGGCGGCACGAAAAACGGCGCGCTGATGGGCGAGGCGCTGGTCATCCTGCGGGAAGACCTGAAGGTGGATATGGACTACGCAATCAAGCAGCGGGGCGCCATGATGGCGAAGGGACGACTGATGGGCATTCAGTTCCTGGCGCTTTTTGAGGACGGGCTATACTATGAAATCGGCCGCCATGAAAACGCGGTGTCGGCGCGGCTGCGCGCGGGAATTGAGGGCGCGGGCTACCCGATGTTTACGGACTCCCGAACGAACCAGCTTTTCGTGCCGCTGCCGGAGGAAACGGTTCTCCGGCTCCGGGCGAACTTCCAATTCGAGGTCGAGGGCGAAGCGGAAGGCAGGAAGATTGTCCGCTTCGTGACCGGCTGGTCCACCACGGAAGAAGACGCGGACGCGCTGATCGCGGCGCTGAAATAATCTTTTCATCCCTTGTAGAAGAGCGCCGCCGCGCCCAGCGCGAGAAACGCGGCGCCCGCCAGACGCGTGAGCCACAGGCCGGACGCAGAGCCCGCCCGGAGCCTTTCGGTCAGCTTGGAAGAAAAGAACGCGAGCATCGA
>JARKQG010000058.1 GCA_029974035.1 Eubacteriales bacterium
CGCGGGCAAGTCTCGCCGCGGCCGAGGCGCAGGTGCTCCAGGCCCGGGCCACGGTGGCGGAATCGCGCGCCACCCTGTCGCGCTACCGCCAGGTTTCCCAGCTCTCCGGCGGCAAGGTGCCGTCCAAGAGCGAAATGGACAACGCGGAGGCCAACCTGAAGCGGGCCGAGGCCAATGAGGCCAGCGCCCGCGCCGGCGTCACACAGGCGCGGGCCGCCCTTCAATCAAACGAGACCGACCTTACAAAGGCCAGCATACGCTCTCCAATCAACGGTGTGGTGCTGAAACGGCAGGTCGAGCCCGGACAGACGGTGGCAGCCTCCTTCCAGGCGCCGGTCCTGTTCACCCTGGCCGAAGACCTCTCCAAGATGGAGTTGCAGGTGGATGTTGACGAGGCGGATGTAGGCCAGGTAGAGAAGGGCCAGAAGGCCTTCTTCAGCGTCGACGCTTGGCCCGGCCGCCGGTATGCCGCCGTGATCACGCGGGTAGGGTACGGCTCCCAGGAAAAGGATGGCGTAGTTTCTTACCTCACCGTGCTCGAGGTGAGAAACGACGACCTTTCCTTGCGCCCCGGCATGACCGGCACCGCGGAGATCACCACCCTGATGCGCGAAAACGCGCTTCTGGTTCCGAACGCCGCGCTGCGCTTCACCCCGCAGGAGGCAGGCGCGTCAAAGAAAAAATCTGGAGGGAGCGTAGTGGGCGCACTGATGCCCAGGCCTCCGAGACAGGCGCCAAAAGTGAAGTCTACGAACGGCAAGGGCGCGCCGCGGGTGTGGGTGCTGCGCGACGGTCAACCCGCGCCGGTGGACGTGAAGACCGGCGCAACAAACGGCAGGATGACGGAGATTGTGGGCGGCCCCCTCAAGTCCGGAACTCAGGTAATCACCGAATTGCTTGGTGGCGCGTCATGAGCGACGAGCCCCTTATCCTGCTGTCCGGCATCACCAAGACCTACGGCGACGGCCAGGCCGCCTTCCAGGCCCTGAAAGGGATCGATCTTGCAATTCAATCCGGTGACTTCGTGGCTATCATGGGTCACAGCGGATCCGGCAAATCCACGACCATGAACAT
>JARKQG010000067.1 GCA_029974035.1 Eubacteriales bacterium
GCTGGAGGACGAGATCGAATTCTTCTTTGAGCGCCGAAGGATGATGGGGCAGATCGTCAAAAAGCTCGCCGACGGCGCGCTGCCGGTGCGCGTCACCCACAACGACACCAAGGTCAACAACGTCATGATCGACGACCGGACGGGCGAGGCCATCTGCGTGATCGACCTGGACACGGTGATGCCCGGCTCCTCCCTGTACGACTACGGCGACGCGATCCGCTTTGGCGCGTCCACCGCCGCGGAGGACGAGCCGGATACAAACAGGATATCGCTGAACATGGAGATGTTCGAGCTGTTCACGCGCGGCTTCTTTCAGGAGACAAAGGGCTTTTTGACCCGGGAGGAACTGACCCTCATGCCGCTGGGCGCCAGGGTGATGACCTGCGAGCTGGCCATGCGCTTTCTCACCGACTATATCGACGGCGATTTGTACTTCAAGGTCAACGCCCCGGAGCACAACCTCATCCGCGCCCGCGCGCAGATGAAGCTGCTCACCGACATCGAAGCAAAGTATGATCAAATGATGGAATTTGCGTCGCGCCTGGCGGCGGACTGAGCCGTGCTGCCAGGCCTTCCCTCGAATGTGTCCTATAAGAATTATTCTGTGCCTTTTTTTGGCAGAATTCGCCGTTTTAGCATTGCTTTTACCCATTATTTTCGTTATACTTAATCATCCGTATAAAACCAAAGGGGGCGGCGCAGCATGTATGCGCGCATCCGCCTTTCCGACGGCGAGCGGCAATGCCTTGCCGATCACATTTTCGCTGTGGAAACCCTGGCCGGCGCGGCGCTCCGGCCGGTGGGGCTCGAGCAAGCGGGCCGCCTCGCGGCGCTTTTGCACGATATGGGCAAGGCGACCGCGCCCTGGCAGGCCTTTCTTCTGTGGGCGGCGGCCCATCCGGACGAAAAGACCCCCGGCCCCTCCCACGCGGCAGCCGGCGCGGTCTTCGCCTATGATCGCTGGTACCGGGGAAGCGCCTGGCGGAAGATTACGGCCCAGATTGTCGCCATGGCCGTCTACGGCCACCACGCGGGGCTCCCGGACTGCCTGGACGAGGACGGCGGCTCCCGGTTTCTTCCGATCCTCGAGCAGGCGAAGCGGGAAGAGCTCCACTGCGGCGAAGCCGCGGAAAACTTCCTCCGGGAAGTCGCGGACGCGGACCGTCTGGATGCCCTGTTTGACGCGGCCTGCGCGGAGATGCGCGCCTTTTTCCAAAAACCCGACCGGCGCGTGACGCACTTTGAGATGGGCCTTGCCGCCCGCCTGATCCTCAGCGCGTTGGTGGATGCCGACCGCTGGAATTCCGCCGCCTTTGAGCGGGGCGAGGATGCCCTTCCGCCCCCCGAGGACAATCCGCCGGACTGGGCCGCCCTCCTGGGCCGGCTCGAAGCCCATCTCGACCGGTTTCCCAAGGGCGCGCCCCTCGCGGCTATTCGCATGGACGTCTCCCGCGCCTGCCTTCTGGGGGCGCGGCAGCCCCGGGGCGTATTCCAGCTGACCGTCCCCACCGGCGGCGGCAAGACGCTGGCCAGCCTGCGCTTTGCGCTGGCCCACGCCGCCCGGCACGGCCTCCGACGCATCCTGTACGTGATCCCCTTCAACACCATTCTGGACCAGAACGCCGACGAGATCATCGCGGCCCTGGACGGCTACCCCGTACTGGAGCACCACAGCGGCGTGACGCGGGACAGCGAGGCCGAGTACACCGCCCACCGGCGGCTGACCGAGCGGTGGGATGAAGGCATCATCCTCACCTCCATGGTGCAGTTCCTGAACGCATTCTACCGGAAGGAGAACACCGACGCCCGCCGATTGCGCGCGCTGACGGACGCCGTGATCCTCTTTGATGAAGTGCAGGCGCTGCCCAAAAAGTGTACCGTGCTCTTTGAGCGGGCGGTGCGCGTTCTTGCGTCGTACTGCGGCTGCACGGCCCTCATCATGACCGCGACACAGCCGCAGCTGGACCTGCCCGGCCGGGACCTCGTGGCGGACGTGCCAAAGCTCTTTCGCGACCTCCGGCGGGTCGAGTACGTCGACGAGTCGAGGCGCGCGCGGGACGACGACCAGGCCGCGGAGAGCCTTTTGTCGCTCCTTAACGCCCACCGCTCGCTGCTGGCGGTGGTCAACACCAAGGCCGAGGCCCAATCCCTCTACGACCGGGTGCGCCGGGCCGCGGGCGCCGGCGTGACCTGCGCCCACCTGAGCACCTTCATGTGCCCGGAGCACCGCCGGGCGGTGCTCCGGGACGTCAAGGCGCGCCTTGACGGCGGGCAGCGGGTGTTCCTCGTCTCCACGGCGCTGATCGAGGCGGGCGTCAACATCAGCTTTCCCGCGGTGGTGCGCTCTCTGGCGGGCCTGCCCAGCATCATTCAGGCGGGCGGGCGCTGCAACCGGAACGGGGAGGCGGACCGCGGCACGGTCTACATCTGGCGGCTTGCCGGAGAATCGCTGTCCCGGCTCTGGGAGGTCCGGATGGGCCAGAAGATCAGCGACGAGATCCTGGACCACCTGGCGGCGCGCCCCGCCGATCTGGGCAGCCCGGATATTATGGATCATTACTTTAAAAAGGAGCGGGAGGACTTCAAACCGGACCTCCCCTTCCCCTACGCGCGCGGCGGGTGGGTGTCCACCCTGGCCGACATGCTGTCGCAGAACAATGCGTGCCGCCTCGCCGCCGCGGGGAAAAAGCAAAACCCCCTCGAATGGCTGTACCTGGCCCAGAGCTTCCGCACCGCGGGCGGGGCCTTTCACGCAATCGACGAGGCCACCACCGGCATTCTCGTGCCCTACGGCGAGGGCGAGGAGATCATCCTGAACCTCGCGGGCCGGCACGGCATGAAGGACGAGATCCTGCTGATGCGCCGAGCGCAGCGCTTCAGCGTCAGCGTGTTCCGGCAGACCTTTCAAAAGCTGGAAGCGCTGGGCGCGCTGGCAGCCGTCGGCGAAACCGGCGCGATGGCGCTGAAAAAGGCGTTCTACGATCAGACGACCGGCCTGCGTCTCGAGCCCGGGGCGCTGGAATTTCTCTACAACTGACGGGAGGTGGTCAATTGAAGGTTCGCAATCAGGTGGAATTCGTGGTCCACGGCCGGTACGCGCTGTTCAGTGACCCGGTGACGCGCTTGGGCGGAGAGAAGTTCTCCTATCAGGTGCCGACCTATCAGGCGCTGAAGGGCATTGTGGAGAGCGTGTACTGGAAGCCAACCCTTTTGTGGATCATCGACGAGGTCCGGGTGATGAACCCCATCCGCACCGAGGCCAAGAACATCCGCCCCATCAACTACAAGGGCCCGGGCAACACGCTGTCGGTTTACACCTACCTCAAGGACGTGCGCTACCAGGTGCGGGCCCACTTCGTGTGGAACGAACACCGGCCGGAGATGGCCGGGGACCGGGACGAGCACAAGCACCACAGCATCGCCCGGCGCATGATTGAGCGCGGCGGCCGGCGGGACATCTTTCTGGGCGCGCGGGAGTGCCAGGGCTACGTGGAGCCCTGCGCCTTTGGCGAAGGCGAGGGCTTTTACGACCGCGCAGACCGTCTCGAAACGGGTAGATTTTCGGACAAGCGGAGCGCTTAGTTATCCTCCGGGCTGTTTTCACCGGGGACATACGGGATGAAGCCCTTGTCAAAGGCCAACTTTTGAATATGAAGGGGCATATCCCGGATATCGACAATGAAACCGTCCACGTTGAGCATCCACACCGCGGGGTTGTCTTGCGCGTTTTCTTTGAGCAGCCATTCGGTGTTGAGATACGAGATGTTAAACATCCGTCTGATTCCGGAGGCTTTGTTTGCGGCGGTGGC
>JARKQG010000068.1 GCA_029974035.1 Eubacteriales bacterium
ATCTTTTTCATGCTCAACGTGGTGGCGGGCGACCCGGTCACGATCATGATGAAGGAAAAGATCAAGCCGGACGTGATCGAAACCCTCCGCAAGTCCATGCACCTGGACGATCCGTTTCTGGTGCGCTTCGGCCGCTACGTGTGGGACGCGCTGCACGGGGACCTGGGCACCTCCTACAAGCTCAAGACCCCGGTGGCCAAGCTGATCGCAAGCGCCTTTCCCACCACCATGAAGCTGGCGGTGCTGGCGGCCCTCTTCGCGTGGATCGTGGGCATCCCCATCGGCATCGTCTCCGCGGTGAAAAAAAACAAGTGGATCGACCACCTGTTCATGGGGTTTTCGCTCTTTGGCGTATCCATGCCCGTATTCTGGATCGGGCTGATTTTGCAAAACGCCTTTAAAAACGTGCTGCCGGTGTCCGGCTTTGACTCCTGGCGGCACATGATCCTGCCCACGATCGTGCTGGGCTGGTCCTCCAGCGGCACCATCGCGCGGCTGACGCGCTCCAGCCTCCTCGAGGTCATGCGCAACGACTACATCCGCACCGCCCGTGCCAAGGGCATGCGCGAATTCGCCGTCATCACGCGCCACGCCTTCAAAAACGCGATCATCCCGGTGGTCACCGTGATGGCCATCCAGCTGGCGAGCCTGCTCTCCGGCGCGGTCATCACCGAGACCATCTTTTCCATACCCGGCATCGGTCGGCTGTCGGTCAACGCCATCGAAAACCGGGACGCGCCGCTTTTGCAGGGCACGGTGATCTTTACCGCGGCCCTCATCATCGCGGGCAACCTGATCGCGGACCTTCTGTATTCCGTGATCGACCCGCGCATCCGGGTGGACTAGTAGTTCGTCCACTACAGAATCTGCGCCCTGTCATCGGTTCTTAGCCTTCGTGGACTACCGGCGGCCCGGGCCGGAGCGGCCGGGCGTTCATTCCTTCGAAAGAGGTACGTCTGATGTTCAAGCGAAATCCCTTCCGGAACCTCTCCCCCGCCGATCAATTCTCCCAGGAGGCGGCGGAGGCGATCCTGGCGGGCGAGGGCCCCAGCCAGGGCACGGGCCTTCTGGACAGCCTGAAGGACATGCTCCGGGCCAACAAGGCCGCGCTGGCGGGGCTTATCATCATCGTAATCGTCGCGCTGATGGCGGTGCTCGCGCCGCTGATCGCGCCCTACGACCCCTATCTGGTGTCGCTGAAGGAGCGGCTCAACCCGCCCTCCGCGGCCCACTTTCTGGGCACCGATGAGATCGGCCGCGACATGCTCACCCGCGTGATGTACGGCGCCCAGGTATCGCTTCTGATCGGCCTGGTGCCCTCGTTTCTGTCGCTGGTGATCGGCTCGGTGCTGGGCCTGGTGGCGGGCTACTACGGCGGCAAGGTGGACGGGGTCATCATGCGCCTGGCGGACGTGGTGCTGGCGTTTCCGTCGCTGCTTCTGGCGATGGTGGTCATGTACATTCTGGGCGGCACGCTTTTGAATCTTTTCATCGCGCTTTCCATCATCAACTGGGCGGGCACGGCGCGGGTGGTGCGGGCGCAGACGCTGGCGCTGAAGGAAAAGGAATTCATCGAGGCGGCGCGCTCGATGGGCGTGAGCCGGACGAAGATCATGTTCCGGCACATCCTGCCCAACTGCGTGCCCAGCCTGATCGTGCTCTTCACGCTGGACATCCCGGCGGCCATCCTGTCGGAATCCAGCCTGAGCTTTCTGGGCGTGGGCGCCCAGCCGCCCCGGGCCAGCTGGGGGCTGATGATCTCCGCGGGCAAAAAATTTGCCTACCAGTGCCCCTGGCTGGTGCTGGCGCCGGGCATCGCGATCCTTCTGATCACCCTCGCCTTCAATTTTCTGGGGGACGGGCTCAGGGACGCCATGGATCCCTACTTGAAAACCTGACGGGAGGGCGGTACAATGGAACGGAACGAAGAACGGCCGCTGCTCTCGATTGAGGGGCTGGTCACCACCTTTCACATGCGCGGCGGCGAGGGCAACGCCGTGGACGGCGTGAACCTCACCATCCGCCGCGGCGAAACGGTGGGCCTGGTGGGCGAATCCGGCTGCGGCAAGAGCATGACCGCCATGAGCGTGATGGGCCTTCTGCCGGAGATGGCCCGGATCACCGCCGGGCGGATCGACTTTGCCGGCGAGGACCTGGCGCACTTTCCCCGCGACAGGATGCGCAAAATCACCGGCGACCGGATCTCCATGATCTTTCAGGAGCCCATGACCTCGCTGAACCCGGTCAAGACCGTGGGCGGCCAGGTGCGCGAGGCGATCCTCCTGCACCAGAAGATCTCCCGCCGGGCGGCAAAGGCCCGGGTGATCGACATCTTCCAAAAGGTGGGCATCCCGGAGTCGGAAAAGCGCTACGGCGCCTACCCCCACCAGCTTTCGGGGGGCCTCCGGCAGCGGGTGATGATCGGCATGGCCATGGTTTCGTCGCCGGACCTTCTGATCGCCGACGAACCCACCACCGCGCTGGACGTGACCATCGAGGCCCAGATTCTCCGGCTGATGCGCGCGCTGCAGGCGGAGCAGGGCACCTCGATTCTGATGATCACCCACAACCTGGGCGTGGTGGCGGAAATCTGCGACCGCGTGTACGTGATGTACGCCGGGCAGGTGGTGGAGCAGGCGGACGTGCGCACGCTGTTCAAGGCGCCCGCGCACCCCTATACGCTGGGGCTGCTGCGGTCGCTGCCGGGCCTTCGCGCGAAGGGCGAGCGCCTCGAGAGCATCCGCGGCATGGTGCCCTCCCTCACCGGCATGCCCCCCGGCTGCCGCTTCTCCCCCCGGTGCGACCGCGCCTGCGACCGCTGCCGCCGGGAGGCGCCGCCGCTTTACACCCTTGGAAACGGCCACGCCGCGCGCTGCTTCCTGCTTGAAGAGGAGGGAGACGCGTGATGGATGCGCTGCTTCGCGCCGAGCACCTGGTAAAGGAGTTTCCGGTGCGCCGGGGCACCGTGCACGCGGTGTCCGACGTGAGCCTTGAAATCATGCGGGGCGAAACCCTGTGCGTGGTGGGCGAGTCCGGCTGCGGCAAATCCACGCTGGGGCGGCTTTTGCTGCGGCTCATTGAGCCCACCGCCGGAAAGGTGTACCTGGGCGGCGAGGAGATCACCGCCCTGGCGCCCGGGGCGCTCCGGGAGGCGCGCCGCCGGATGCAGATGATCTTTCAGGACCCCTACGCCTCGCTGGACCCGCGCATGACCGTGGGCCGCATCATCGAGGAGCCGCTGTCCACCCATGCCGTGGGCGCGCCCGCCCAGCGCCGGGCGCGGGTGCACGAGCTGATGGACAAGGTGGGCATCCGGCCGGAATCCTACGGCCGATACCCCCACCAGTTTTCCGGAGGGCAGCGGCAGCGCATCGGCATCGCCCGCGCGCTGGCGCTCAGCCCGGACCTGATCGTTTGCGACGAGCCGGTGTCCGCGCTGGACGTGTCCATCCAGGCCCAGATCCTCAACCTTCTGCGCGACCTGCAGGCGGAATTCGGCCTGACGTACCTGTTCATCTCCCACGACCTGTCGGTGGTCAGGTACATCGCCGACCGGGTGTGCGTGATGTTCCTGGGCAAGGTGTGCGAGATGGGCGACGCCGAGGCGGTCTACGCGCGCCCGGCCCACCCCTACACCCGGTTTTTGCTGGAGTCCGTACCCCAGCCGGACCCGGACCGGCGCGGCCAGGACCGCCAGATCCTGACCGGCGAGGTGGGCTCCCCGCTGAACCCGCCCCGGGGCTGCCGCTTCCATCCCCGCTGTCCCTATGCGACCGACCTGTGCCAAACCGCCGAACCGCCGCTCGCGGCGCTGGACGGCCGAATGGTTGCCTGCCACCACGCGCAAATGATCACAAGGGGGTTATGACTTGAAGCGCATGTTCCTTGTCCTTCTGGTGGCCGCGCTGGCGCTCTCGCCGGCATGGGCGCTGGCGGAGTCCGGCGATCCGGATTCCTTTGAAGACCTGGGGGAGATCGATTCGGGCGACGCCTGGCTCATCCCGGAGGACGGCGGCCTGACCTGGGACGGCGGCTCCATGACCATCGCGCTGCCGGAGGACGCCTCCACCGGCTACGCCTGGAGCGCCGAGCTGGACGACGACACCGTGCTGACCGCGGATACCGACGCCGTGGATGCGCCCGCGGACGGCGCGCTGCCGCTGCACACCTTCGTCTACCTGCCCGGCGCCGACGGCGCCGCGCTGGTGAGCCTCTACTATGAAGAGACGGACGGCGAGGACGTGGCCGCCATGCTCAGCTACACCGCCACCGTGGAGGGCGGCAAGATTGCGGATGTGACCTTTGAGGACCTGTCCGACTGGGGGACCGAGGGCGATGACGACGGCGGCGTGCTCTACGAGGGCGAAACCGGCGGCGTGCCGCTGTACCTGCCCGAGGACATGCACATTTCCTCCGAGGCCGACGGCATCACCCGGCTCGAGAGCGGGGACGGCTCCATCTGGATGACCATCCGCTACGATCCGGAGGGCGACGCCGAGGCGCTTCTGGCCGAATTCGAGGACGAGGACGAACTGGCGCGGCAGTACGGCGACGAGGCCGCCGGCTCCAGCTTCCTCTCCGCCACCGTGGACCGCGAGAGCGATCCGCCCAGGGGCATCCTGGTGTACGAGGTGGTCAAGGACGGCACGGACACCATCGTCGAGCACACCGGCTATCAGGCGCCCAGCGGCGGCGTGCTGATTGTGGAAACGGGGTACGTGATGTAGGATGGCGAAGCCCATCATGACGCGGGCTGTCGGCGGCGCGGTGCTGGCCTCGGGCGCGTCCGCGCGGTTCGGGGAAAACAAACTGCTGGCCGACTTTCAGGGGCGCGCGCTGGTGAATCGCGCCTTTGACTGCCTGCCCGACGGCCTTGCGCGGCGGGTGGCGGTCACCCGGTGGCCGGCTGTGGCCGCGCTGGCCCGGGCGGCGGGGCTGACGGCCGTCCTCCACGGCTTTCCCGACGTGGCGGACAGCATCCGCCTGGCGGCGGAGGCCATGGAGGGGCTGGACGGCGCGCTGTTTCTGGTGGGGGATCAGCCGCTTCTGACCCGGGCGTCGGTGGAAAAGCTGCTGGCGGCCTTCTGCGCGGCGCCGGAGCGCCCCGTGCGGCTGGCCTATCGCGGCGTACCGGGCGGGCCCATCGTCTTTCCCGCCTCCGCGTTTGCGCACCTCGCCGCCCTGGCTCCGGGCGAAACCGGGCGCGCCGCGCTCCGGCGCGCCGGCCTTGCGCCACATCTGGTGGAGGCGCAAAGCGCCTGGGAGATGATGGACTGCGACACCCCGGAGGCCCTCGCCGCCCTCCGCCGCGCCGCGCCGCACGTTTGATTCCGCGCCCGCGAAAACCCCCTTGACAGCGGGAAAAAACGTATGCTAGAATGATGCCAAAGAGAATACCAGGGCTGTAAGGTAGTGCTTCGCGCACGGGCTATCCTGTTTGAAGATGGGATTGCCGGGCGGCCTCTCGTCTGCGAACGGGCTTCGCAGACTTTTTTATTGCGTCAAAGGCGAAGGAGGGAATCCCATGCTGCTGATTGGGAACGGAAGCGTCGTCACCCGGGACGGCGCGCGGCCGCTGGTGGCGCGCGGCGCGGTGGCCGTGGAGGGCGGCGCGATCGTCGAGGTGGGCGACTGGGCGGCGCTTTGCGCGAAGTACGCCGGGGCCGAGCGCTTGGACGCCCGCGGGGGCGTCATCATGCCGGGACTCATCAACGCCCACAACCACATCTACTCCGCCTTCGCGCGGGGCATGTCCATCAAGGGCTACGCCGCCAAGGGCTTCCTCGAGATTCTGGACGGACTGTGGTGGACGCTGGACCGCCATCTCAAAAACCCCGACACCCGCCTCTCCGCCGACATGACCTTTGTCGACGCCATCGAAAACGGCGTCACCACCGTGATCGACCACCACGCCAGCTACGGCGAGATCGAGGGCAGCCTGTTTGAAATCGCCGGCAGCGCCCGGAACATGGGCGTTCGCGCCTGCCTGTGCTACGAGGTGTCCGACCGGGACGGCCGGGACAAGATGATGCAGGGCGTGCTGGAGAACGAGCGCTTCATCCAATACGCCCGGGCGGACGATTCCGGCATGCTGGCCGCGCTTTTTGGCCTGCACGCGCCCTTTACGCTGTCCGACGAAACCCTGGCCCTCTGCGCCGCCCACAACCCCGGCGCCGGCTACCACATTCACGTGGCGGAGGGCATCGACGACGTGCTGGCGAGCCTGCGCGAGCACGGCAAGCGCCCCGCCTTCCGGCTGCACGATTTCGGCATCCTGGGGGAAAAGACGCTCCTTGGCCACTGCACCCACGTGTCCGAGGCGGAGATCGACCTGATCGCCGAAACCCGCTCCATGGTGGGCCACAACCCCGAGAGCAACATGGGCAACGCCATCGGCTGCCCGCCGGTGATCCGCATGTTCCACAGGGGCGTCCGGATCGGCCTTGGCACCGACGGCTACACCAACGACATGCTGGAGAGCTACAAGGTGGCGAACCTTTTGCACAAGCACAACCTGGCAGATCCGTCCGCCGCCTGGGGCGAGATCCCGGCCATGCTGTTTCACATGAACGCCGAAATGGCCTCGCAGATGTTCGGCCGCGAGATCGGCGTGCTGAAGCCCGGCGCCGCGGCGGACGTGATCGTGGTGGATTACGACCCGCCCACGCCGCTGACGGAGGACAACATCAACGGCCACGTGATGTTCGGCATGAACGGCCGGATGGTGACCGCCACCGTGGCGAACGGCCGGGTGCTGATGAAGGACCGGCAGCTCACCGGCGTGGACAGGCCGCGCCTCATGGCCCGGTGCCGCGAAGCCGCCGGCGCGCTGTGGACACGCATCAACGAGGGGAGGTAATCCATATGTCCGACAGGATGATCCCGGCGCCCTTTGATCAATTGATGGACGAGCTGCTGCGCGGCTACGAGCGCGAGGGCCGCGTACTGGGCGTATACGACCTGTACCGCCACAATGGCGGCCAACTGCCCCTCTTCGGCGAAAAGATCGAAACCCCCTTCGGCCCCGCGGCCGGCCCCCACACGCAGCTGGCGGGCAACATCATCTCCGCCTACGCCGCGGGCGCGCGCTACTTTGAGCTCAAAACCGTGCAGACGCTGGACGGCGAGGACCTGCCCGTCGAAAAGCCCTGCATCCTGGCGGCGGACGAGGGCTACAACGTGGAGTGGTCCACGGAGCTGACCGTGCCCCAGGCGCTGGACGAATACGTGAAGGCCTGGTTCGCGCTGAAGCTGATTTCAAAAGCCTGGGGCCTGGGCGACCCGGAGGGCTTTGCCTTCAACATGAGCGTGGGCTACGACCTGGCGGGCATCCAATCGGAAAAGATCGACCGCTTCATCGAGGGCCTGAAGGACGCCTCCGGGCTGGAAGAATTTCAGGCCTGCCGCGCCTGGGCGCTTGAAAACCTCGGCCGGCTGGGGCTGACCCGCGAATACGTGGAGGGCGTCAGCCCCAGGGTGTGCCGCTCCATCACGCTGTCCACGCTGCACGGCTGCCCGGCGGGCGAGATTGAGCGCATCGCCGCCTACCTGATTGCCGAAAAGAAGCTGAACACGCTGGTCAAGATGAATCCGACCCTGCTGGGCTACGACTTCGCCCGCAAAACGCTGGACGGCCTGGGCTACGAGCTGTCCTTCGACGACCACCATTTCAAGGAAGACCTGCAGTTTGAGGACGCGGTGCCCATGATCCGGCGGCTCCTCGCGCTGGCGGCGGAGAAGGGCCTCGAGTTCGGCGTGAAGCTGACCAACACCTTCCCCGTGGACATCACCCGCGGCGAGCTGCCCGGCAGCGAGATGTACATGAGCGGCAAGGCCCTCTACCCCCTCACCGTTTCGCTGGCGGAGAAGGTGGAGCGCGCCTTTGACGGCGGCCTCCGGGCCTCCTACTCCGGCGGCGCCGACGCGATGAACATCGAGCGCATCTTTGCTGCGGGCGTCTGGCCCATCACCCTGGCCACGACGCTGCTCAAGCCCGGCGGCTACAACCGGCTGAAGCCCATCGCCGGGGCGCTGTCCGCCATGCCCTACCGGCCCTTTACCCGGGTGGATCTGACGGCCCTCGCCGCGTTGGCGCGGGACGCCCGCCGCGACGCGCGCGCCCGCGCCACCCGCGCGCCCCACCCCAAAATGTCCCAAAAGGTGCCGCTGCTCGACTGCTACCGCGCCCCCTGCGCCGACGGCTGCCCCATCCATCAGGACATCCCCGCCTACGTGGAGCTGGCGGGCCGCGGCCAGTACTTCGAGGCGCTCTCCGTCATCTGCGAGAAAAACCCGCTGCCCTTCGTCACCGGCACCATCTGCGCACACCGCTGCACCAAGAGCTGTACCCGCAACTTCTACGAGGAGAACATCCGCATCCGCGAGGCAAAGCTCCTGTCCGCCGGGCGCGGCTACGAGCGCTTCATGTCGATGCTTTCGCCCCGCTCCACGCGGCCCGAGCGCGTGGCGGTGGTGGGCGGCGGCCCCGGCGGCATGGCGGCGGCCTACTTCCTGGCCCGCGGCGGCGCGCGGGTGACGCTGTTTGAAAAGCGGGCCGCCCTGGGCGGCATCGTGCGCTACGCGATTCCGCGGTTCCGGATCTCCGAGGCCTCCATCGAAAAGGACGCCGCCATGCTCGAAAAGCTGGGCGTGGAAATCCGCCTGAACAGCGAGGTGCTGGCCCCCGCCACGCTCCTGTCCGAGGGCTATTCCCACGTGGTGCTGGCCGTGGGCGCCTGGGTCAGCGGCGAACTGAAGCTCGAGAAGGGCTGCACCGTGGACGCCCTCAACTTTTTGCAGGCCTTCAACCGCGGCGAGGTGCAGACGGGCGCGTCCGTCGCCATCGTGGGCGGCGGCAACACCGCCATCGACGCGGCCCGCGCGGCGCTCCGGGTGCGCGGGGTCAACCGCGTGTCCATGGTCTATCGCCGCACCAAGCGCGAAATGCCCTGCGACGAGCACGAACTGGCCTTCGCCGCCGAGGAGGGCGTGAAGCTCATCGAGCTGCTGGCCCCCGTGGCCCATGAAAACGGCGTGCTCACCTGCCGCCGCATGGCGCTGGGCGATCCGGATGCCTCCGGCCGCCGCGCGCCGGTGCCCACGGACGAACTGGTGGAAATCTCCGCCGACACCGTCATCGCCGCCATCGGCGAAAAGCCGGACTGCCAGCTCCTCTCCGCCGCCGGCGCCTGCGTGGCGGACCGGGGGCCCTCCGCCGTAAGGCAGAGCGAGCGGCTCTTCCTGGTGGGCGACGCCCGCCGCGGCCCCGCCACCGTGGTGGAGGCCATCGCCGACGCCGCCGAGGTGGCGCGGCTGATCCTGGGCGTCGAGGAGGCGGAGCCGCTGCCCCTCAACGCCGCCATGCTGCGCGAGCGCCGCGCCGCGCTGAAAAACCCCGGTCGGCCCGAAAACGAGAACGAGCGGTGCCTGGGCTGCGGCAGCGTCTGCGGCAACTGCGTGGACGTGTGCCCCAACCGCGCCAATCAGGTGGTGGCGGTGGACGGCCGCGAGCAGATCCTGCACATTGACGCCCTGTGCAACGAGTGCGGCAACTGCGAAACCTTCTGCCCCTACGACAGCGCGCCCTACAAGGAGAAGTTCACCCTCTTTGCGCGCGAGCGGGACATGGACGAAAGCGAAAACCCCGGCTTTTTCATCCAGCCCGACGGCTCCTTCCGAGTGCGGCCCGAGGCTGCGGCCGAACCCATGCGACGCTTTATGCAGACTGTGAGGGATCGCAAATGAAACTGATTCTGGGCGGCGTTGTCGTCTCCTCCGGCGAGGATTTCCGCGCCGACGTGGCCATCGAGGGCGGCAGGATCGCGGCCATCGGGCCGTCCATCGCCCCGAAGCCCGGCGACGAGGTGATCGACGCCCGGGGGCTCCTGGTCTTTCCCGGCTTTATCGACGCCCACACCCACTTTGACATGGATAACGGCGTCACCGTCACCGCCGACGACTTCGCCTCCGGCACCCGGGCGGCGGTGGCCGGCGGCACCACCTGCATCGTCGATTTCGCCACCCAGGAAAGGGGCGGCACCCTGGCCGAGGCGCTGACCGCCTGGCACCAAAAGGCCGACGGCCGCTGCTTTTGCGACTACGGCTTCCACATGGCCGTCACCGACTGGAACGAGGCCGCCCGGGCCGAGCTTCCGCTATTGATCGAGGCGGGCGTCACCTCCTTCAAGATCTACATGGCCTACGACGCGCTGCGCCTTGCGGACGACCAGGTGTTTGACGTACTGCGGGCGGTGGGCGACGCGGGCGGCGTGGTCTACTGCCACTGCGAAAACGGCCCGGTGATCAACCGCCTGGTGGCCGAGGCCCGCGCGGCCAGGCGCCTGGGGCCCTCGGAGCACCCCCGCTGCCGCCCGGCGCTGATGGAGGCCGAGGCCATTTCCCGGCTGACCTACCTGGCCCAGCAGGCGGGCGTGCCCGTCGGCGTGGTGCATCTGTCCAGCGAGGCGGGCCTCCGGGCGGCCCTTTCCGCCCGCGCCCGGGGCGTGAAGGTGTTTTTGGAAACCTGCCCCCACTACCTGACGCTGGAGGACGACCGCTACGACGAGCCGGGCTTTGCCGGCGCAAAGTACGTGTGCTCGCCGCCGCTTCGCAAGGCGGCGGACGTGAAGGCCCTCATCGACGCGGTGCAGGAGGGCGCCATCGACACCATTGCCACCGACCACTGTAGCTACACCCTGGCGCAAAAGGCGCTGGGCGAGGCGGATTTTTCCAAAATCCCCAACGGTCTGCCCAGCGTGGAGCACAGACCCGCGGTGATCTACTCCGAGCTGGTGGCGAAAAAGCGGATTGAGCCCCGGGACATGTGCCGCATGCTGGCGGAAAACCCCGCCCGCCGCTACGGCCTGTACCCGCGAAAGGGCGTCATCCGCCCCGGGGCGGACGCCGACATCGTGCTGTGGCAGCGGGACTACAAGTGGGTGATCCGCGCGGAGCACCAGCACATGCTGGCTGATTACAGCCCCTGGGAGGGCTTTGAGGTCACCGGGCGACCCGTCCGCGTGCTGCTGGGCGGCGAAACCGTGATGGAGAACGGCGAGGTGTCCGGCCCCAGGGGTCGGTACCTGAAGCGGGGCCTGCCCGAACTGTAGCCCGACCGACCACAGGAGGTGCGCTATGGCTTCATTCTGGGTCAACGGCCGATCGGTGAGCGCCGAGGGCGGAAAGCTGATCGACTTTCTCCGGGACGAGATGCGCCTGACTTCGGTGAAGAACGCCTGCGGCACCGGTGCCTGCGGCGCCTGCACGGTGCTGATCGACGGCGCGACGCGCCGCGCCTGCATCACCGACGCGGCCAGGCTCGATGGCAAGCGCGTCGTCACCGTCGAGGGGCTGACGCCGCGGGAAAAGGCGGTCTACGCCCACGCCTTTTCGGCGGCGGGCGCGGTACAGTGCGGCTTTTGCATTCCCGGCATGGTGATCTCCGCCAAGGCGCTGCTGGACCAGAATCCCTCCCCGGACCGGCGGGCCGTGAAGGCCGCCATCCGCGGCAACATCTGCCGCTGCACCGGCTACCAGAAGATCGAGGACGCGATCCTTCTTGCCGCGGACATCTTCCGCGAAAACCGCCCGGTGGAGGCGCCCGGGGGCTTTGGCCTTCTGGGCGAGGACATCCCCCGGGTGGACGCCCCGGCCAAGGTGCTGGGCGAGGGGCTCTTCGCCGACGACGTGGTTCTCCCGGGCATGCTCCACGCCAAGGCGCTCCGGTCGAAGTACCCCCGGGCCAGGGTGAAGAAGATCGATCTCACCCGCGCCCTCCAGCACCCCGAGTGCGTGCGCATCCTGACCGCCGCCGACGTGCCCTTCAACAAGACCGGGCACCTGGTGCCCGACTGGGACGTGATGATCGCCGAGGGCGACATCACCCGCTACGTGGGCGACGCCATCTGCCTCGCGGCCGCCGAGCGGCGGGAGGCGCTGGACGGGATTCTCGCGCTGGTGGACGTGGAGTACGAGGTGCTGACGCCCCTTCTGACCCCGGACGAGGCGCTGGCCGAGGGCGCGCCGCGCCTGCACGAGGGCGGCAATATCCTCTTTCATCAGGAGGTGCGCCGCGGCGACGCCGAGGGCGCCATCGCCCGCGCCGCCCACAAAGTCACCCGCGTCTACGACACCCCCATGACCGACCACGCCTTCATGGAACCGGAATGCGCCATCGCGCAGCCCGACGGCGAAGGGGGCATCCTGCTGTTCACCGGCTCCCAGTCGGTCTACGACGAGCAGCGGGAAGTGGCGCGCATGCTGAACCTGCCCCGGGAAAAGGTGCGCTCCCGCACGATGCTGGTGGGCGGCGGCTTCGGCGGCAAGGAGGACATGAGCGTGCAGCACCACGCGGCGCTGATGGCCTACGTGACCGGCCGGCCCGTCAAGGTGCGCTTCTCCCGGGCGGAGAGCCTGATGGTGCACACCAAGCGCCACGCGGCCCACATTGAAATGACCACCGCCTGCGACGCGCAGGGCTTCATCACCGGCATGCGCGCCCGGATCGTGTTTGACACAGGGGCCTACGCCTCGCTGGGCGGCCCGGTGCTGCAGCGCGCCTGCACCCACGCCGGCGGGCCCTACAACTTCCAGAACGTGGACATCGCCGGCATGGCGGTCTACACCAACAACGTGCCGGCCGGCGCGTTCCGGGGGTTTGGCGTCACCCAGAGCTGCTTTGCCGCCGAGATGAACCTGAACCTCTTGGCGGAGGCGGTGGGCATCTCCCCCTGGGAGATCCGCTTCAGAAACGCCATCCGCCCCGGCCAGGCGCTGCCCAACGGCCAGATCGCCGGGCCGGACACCGCCTACGCGGAGTGCCTACTGGCGGTAAAGGACGCCTACGAATCCAGCCCCTACGCGGGCATCGCCGGGGCCATGAAAAACAGCGGCCTGGGCGTGGGCGTGCCAGACACCGGCCGGTGCGAAATCGTGATCCGCGACGGCAAGGCCCACATCCTGACCTCCGCCGCCTGCATGGGCCAGGGCATCGCCACCGTGGTGATCCAGATGGCCGTGCAGGAAACGGGGCTGCCGGCGGAAGCGTTTGTGCACGAGGCGGCGGACACCCTGACCACCCCCAATTCCGGCACCTCCACCGCCAGCCGCCAGAGCCTTTTCACCGGCGAGGCCACCCGGCGCGCCGCCCGCAAGATGATGGACGCGCTGGCCGGCCGGCCGCTTGCGGCCCTCGAGGGCCACGGCTTTTACGGCGAGTACAGCGGCGTCACCGATCCCATGGGCACAGATAAGCCCCACCCCGTCAGCCACATCGCCTACGGCTACGCGGCCCACGTGGTGATCCTGGACGAGGCGGGCCGGGTGCAAAAGGTGGTCGCCGCCCACGACGTGGGCCGCGCGGTCAACCCCAGGTCCTGCGAGGGGCAGATCGAGGGTGGCGTGGCCATGGGCCTCGGGTACGCGCTGACGGAGGATTTCAAAACCGAGGGCGGCTATGTCAAGACCACCTACGCCACGCTGGGGCTCTTCCGCGCCACGGACATGCCGCCGGTGGAGGTGATCCTGCTGGGCAAAGCCGAGGACAGCCAGCTGGCCTTCGGCGTCAAGGGGGTGGGCGAGATCGCCACCATCCCCACCGCCCCCGCCGCGGCCCACGCCCAGTACCGGCTGGACGGCGTGTTCCGTACCCGCATCCCCATGGCGGACACCGCCTACCAACCCGGAAAGCGAGGCGATTGACCAATGGCATCCCCCGAAACCCGACAGGACCCGAGGCTCTGCGAGATCGAGGGAAAACCGCCCCTTCTCGAGGCCCTGCCGCTGTCGCTGCAGCATGTGCTGGCGGCCATTGTGGGCTGCATCACCCCGGCGATCATGGTGGCCAACGCCGCGGGTCTGAGCCAGGAGAACCGTGTGATCCTCATCCAGGCGGCGCTTGTCACCGCGGCGCTGTCCACGCTTTTGCAGCTCTACCCCCTCGGCCGCGGGCGGCTGCGCCTGGGCGCAAAGCTGCCGGTGATTATGGGCATCAGCTTCGCCTACGTGCCCACGATGCAGGGCATCGCCCAAAGCGAGGGCGTGGCCGCCATCACCGGCGCCATGGTGGTCGGCGGCGCGGCGGCCCTTCTGGTGGGCTTTTTCATCCGCCGCGTGCGCCGGTTCTTCCCGCCCATCGTGGCGGGCACGGTGGTGTTCACCATCGGCCTTTCGCTGTACATGACGGCCATCAACTACATGGCCGGCGGCGTGGCCAACACCGCCGATTCCGTGGCCGCCCGGGGGTTGACCGACGCGCTGGTCTACGGCTCCTGGCAGAACTGGCTGGTGGCGCTCATTACCCTGGCCGTGGTGGTGGCGCTGGGCAGCTTCGCCCGGGGCATGCTGAAGCTGTCCTCCATCCTCATCGGCATGGCGGCGGGCTATCTGGTGGCGATGGCCTTCGGCATGGTGGACTTTTCCGGCGTGGCCGGTGCGGGCTGGTTGGCCGCGCCCAAGGTGCTGCCCTTTGGCATCCGGTTTGAGCCGGTGGCCTGCACGGCGCTGGGGCTTCTCTTCGCCATCAACGCCATCCAGGCGCTGGGCGATTTCACCGCCACCACCGTGGGCGGCCTGGAGCGCGAACCCACCGACGCCGAGCTCTCCGGCGGCATCATGGGCTACGGGTTCACCAACATCCTGATGAGCCTCGTGGGCGGGCTGCCCACCGCCACCTACAGCCAGAACGTGGGCATTGTGTCCACCACGAAGGTGGTCAGCCGCCGGGTGTTCGCGCTGGCGGCGGGGGTGCTTTTGCTGGCGGGGGTGTTTCCCAAATTCGCGGCGGCGCTCACCACCATCCCCCAGTGCGTCCTGGGCGGCGCCACGCTGACGGTTTTCTCCACCATCGCCATGTCCGGCGTCAAGCTGGTGACGGCCAAGCCCCTCACCCCCCGAACCACCACCGTGGTGGGGCTTTCGGTGGCGCTGGGCATGGGCGTCAGCCAGGCCTCCGGCTCCATCGGCGGCCTGCCCGAGAGCGCGGCCATGATCCTGGGCCAGTCGCCCGTAGTGCTGACCACCATCCTGGCGGTGATCCTGAACCTCATCCTTCCCCCGGAATACCATGCGGCCGAATGCCGAAAGGAGATCGATCATGAAACCCATTGAGTGGACGCTGAACCACATGCCCAAAACCGACGACCGGCAGCTTTCGGTCATGTCCCGCGAAAACGTCAAGCGCGCCCGCGCCTTCCACCAGAGCTTTCCGGAGTACACCGTGACGCCGCTTCAGCGGCTCCAGGCGCTGGCGAGCCGCCTGGGCGTGAAAGATGTATTCGTCAAGGACGAATCCTACCGCTTCGGCCTGAACGCCTTCAAGGTGCTGGGCGGGTCCTTTGCCATGGCGCGCTACATCGCCGGGCAGCTGAACATGGACGTGGGCAGCGTGGACTACGACTTCCTCAAGTCCAAAAAGCTGGAGCGGGAATTCGGCCAGGCCACCTTCTTCACCGCCACCGACGGCAACCACGGCCGCGGCGTGGCCTGGGCGGCGCGCCAGCTGGGGCAGAAGGCCGTGGTGCGCATGCCCAAGGGCACCGTGCGCGTGCGCTACGAGAACATCCTGAAGGAGGGCGCGGAGGTCACCATTGAGGACATGAACTACGACGACTGCGTGCGCCTGGCCGCGGCGCAGGCCGCCGCCACGCCCCGGGGCGTGATCGTGCAGGACACCGCCTGGGACGGCTACGAGGAAATCCCCGCCTGGATCATGCAGGGCTACGGCACCATGGCCATGGAGGCCGCCGAGCAGATGCAGCACGCGGGCTACCGCCGCCCCACCCACATCTTCGTGCAGGCGGGTGTGGGTTCGCTGGCGGGTGCGGTGGTGGGCTACTTCGCCAACCTCTTCCCGAAGGACCCGCCCCAGGTGATCGTGGTGGAGGCCGATACCGCCGCCTGCCTTTACAAGGGCGCCGTGGCCGGGGACGGTGCCCCCCGCATGGTGGGCGGCGACATGCAGACCATCATGGCGGGCCTGGCCTGCGGCGAGCCCAACACCATCTCCTGGGACATCTTGCTTAACCACGCGAACGCCTTCGCCGCCTGCCCGGACTGGGTCAGCGCCAAGGGCATGCGCACGCTGGCGGCCCCCGTGAAGCCCGACCCGCAGGTGAAGAGCGGCGAATCCGGCGCGGTGGGGCTGGGCCTTCTGGCCGCCCTGTGCGAACGGACGGAGTACGAGCGGTTCCGGCAGGCGCTCAAGATCGACGAAACCAGCGTGGTGCTGATGTTCTCCACCGAGGGCGACACCGACCCGGAAAACTACCGGCAGATCGTCTGGGACGGCAAGTACCCTTCCTGCTGAACCGAAAGAAGCGATCCCCAAAACCCGACACATCAGAGGAGGAAAAAACCATGGATTTTGACCGCATCAAGGCAACGGCAGAGCACTACAAGGCCGACATGACCAAATTTCTCCGCGACCTGATCGCCATCCCCGGCGAGAGCGCAAACGAGGAGGGGCACATCCGCCGCATTGCCAAGGAAATGGAAGCCCTGGGCTTTGACAAGGTGGAGATCGACCCCATGGGCAACGTCCTGGGCTATATGGGCACGGGCAAAACCCTCATCGCCTACGACGGCCACATCGACACCGTGGGCATCGGCAACCGGAGCAACTGGACCTTCGACCCCTACGAGGGCTACGAAAACGACGAGGAGATCGGCGGCCGCGGCGCATCCGACCAGATGGGCGGCCTCGTGAGCGCGGTCTACGGCGCCAAGATCATGAAGGATCTGGGCCTCCTCTCCGACAAGTACCAGGTGCTGGTCACCGGCACCGTGCAGGAGGAGGACTGCGACGGCCTGTGCTGGCAGTACATCGTGAACGAGGACAAGGTTCGGCCGGAATTCGTGGTGGTGACCGAACCCACCGACGGCAATATCTACCGCGGCCATCGCGGCCGCATGGAAATCCGCGTGGACGTGGAGGGCGTAAGCTGCCACGGCTCCGCGCCGGAGCGCGGCGACAACGCCATCTACAAGATGGCGGAGATCCTGCTGGAGGTCAAGGAACTCAATAATCGCCTGCACGATGACCCGTTCCTCGGCAAGGGCACCGTCACCACCAGCGAAATTTTCTTCACCTCGCCCTCCCGCTGCGCCGTGGCGGATTCCTGCTCCGTGTCCCTCGACCGCCGGCTGACCGACGGCGAAACCTACCAGATGGCGCTGGAGGAAGTGGCGAATCTGCCCGCCTGCAAAAAGTACGGCGCCAAGGTGAGCATGTACACCTACGAGCGCCCCTCCTGGACGGGCCTTGCCTACCCCACCGACTGCTACTTCCCCACCTGGGTCATCCCGGAGGATCACCCGGCCACCCGGGCGATGGTGGAATCCTTCCGGGGCATGTACGGCGAACCCAAAGTGGACAAGTGGACCTTCTCCACCAACGGCGTGTCCATCATGGGCCGCTACGGCATTCCCTGCATCGGCTTCGGCCCCGGCAAGGAGAACCAGGCCCACGCCCCCAACGAAAAGACCTGGAAGGCCGATCTGGTCAAATGCGCGGCGGTCTACGCGGCGCTGCCCACCCTGTACTGCAAGTGAGGCCCCAAAGCCATCCCACCACATGATATAAGGAGCGGATACCCATGAAAAACCCCATCGAGGCCCTGAAGACGCTGAACCACGCCGGCATGTACGAGGGCGATTTCTTCCTGACCTGGGAGAAGACCCGGGACGAGCTGCTCAGCGTATTTGCCGTGGCCGACGCGCTGCGCGACCTGCGCAGCCGCAACATCTCCACCCGCATCTTTGACAGCGGCCTGGGCATTTCGCTGTTCCGCGACAACTCCACCCGCACCCGCTTCTCCTTCGCCTCCGCCTGCAACCTGCTGGGCCTCGAGGTGCAGGACCTGGACGAGGGCAAGAGCCAGATCGCCCACGGCGAAACCGTGCGTGAAACCGCCAACATGATCGCCTTCATGGCGGACGTCATCGGCATCCGGGACGACATGTACATCGGCAAGGGCAATACCTACATGCACGAGGTGGTGGACGCGGTCACCCAGGGCCATAAGGACGGCGTGCTGGAGCAGAAGCCCACGCTGGTCAACCTGCAGTGCGACATCGACCACCCCACCCAGTCCATGGCCGACATGCTGCACCTCATCCACCACTTCGGCGGCGTGGAAAACCTGAAGGGCAAGAAGATCGCCATGACCTGGGCCTACTCGCCCAGCTACGGCAAGCCCCTCTCTGTGCCCCAGGGCATCGTGGGCCTGATGAGCCGCTTCGGCATGGACGTGGTGCTGGCCCATCCCGAGGGCTACGAGATCATGCCCGAGGTGGAGCAGGTCGCCGCGCGGCAGGCGCAGGCCTCCGGCGGCTCCTTTACGCGCGTCCATTCCATGGCCGAGGCCTTCGAGGGCGCGGACATCGTCTACCCCAAGAGCTGGGCGCCCTTCGCCGCCATGGAAAAGCGCACCAACCTCTACGGCAACGGCGACTTTGACGGCATCAAGGCGCTGGAGAAGGAACTGCTGGCCCAGAACGCCGCTCACAAAAACTGGGCGTGCACCGAGGAGATGATGGCCAGGACCCGGGACGGCAAGGCGCTGTACCTGCACTGTCTGCCGGCGGACATCTCCGGCGTCAGCTGCGAGGCGGGCGAGGTCGCGGCTTCCGTGTTTGACCGCTACCGCACGCCCCTCTACAAGGAAGCTTCCTTCAAGCCCTACATCATCGCCGCCATGATCTTCCTGGCCAAGATGAAGAACCCCGCCGCCGCCCTCGAGTCGCTGGAGGCCCAGGGCTTCCCGCGGGTGTTCGAGGAATAACCGCCCCGGGGGCGCATCCCGCCGCGCCCCCTTCCGTCCATCATCACGCCGGGGAAGGCGACGCCGAGGAGGGCGTATGGGCAAGAGAATCGTCATCGCGCTGGGCGGAAACGCGCTGGGCGGCAATCTGCCGGAGCAGATGATCGCCGTCAAAAAGACCGCCAGGGCCATCGCGGCGCTGATCCAGGAGGGGCACCAGGTGGTGCTCTCCCACGGCAACGGCCCGCAGGTGGGCATGATCCAGGAGGCCATGGGCGAATACGGAAAAGCGCACGGCATCCCCTTCATCCCGCTTTCCGTGTGCGTGGCCATGAGCCAGGGCTACATTGGCTACGACCTGCAAAACGCGCTGCGCGAGGAGCTGATCCTCCGCGGCGCCCCGCGGCCCGTTTCCACCGTGCTGACCCAGGTGCGCGTGGACCCGGCCGACCCCGCCTTTGAAAACCCCACCAAGCCCATCGGTCAGTTCATGACGCGGGAGGAAGCCGACAAAATGGTGGCGGAAAAGGGCTGGGTGGTCCGCGAGGACGCGGGCCGGGGCTACCGCCGCGTGGTCGCCTCGCCCAAACCCGTGGAGATCGTGGAAATCGAAACCATCCGCGACCTGATGAACGCCGGCCAGGTGGTGATCGCCGCCGGGGGCGGCGGCATCCCCGTGATCGCGGAGGGGCCGCACCTCAAGGGCGTGCCCGCCGTGATCGACAAGGACTTCGCCAGCGAAAAGCTGGCCGAGATGATCGGCGCCGACTGCCTCATCATCCTGACCGCCGTGGAGAAGGTGGCCGTCAATTTCCGCAGGCCCGACGAAACATGGCTGAGCGAAATGACCGTGGACGAAGCCGCCGAGTACGCGCGCCAGGGCCAGTTTGCCCCCGGCTCCATGCTGCCCAAGGTGCAGGCCGCCATGGCCTTTGCCCGCTCAAAGCCCGGCCGCACCGCGCTGATCACGCTGCTGGAACGGGCGCTGGACGGCGTGGAGGGCCGCACCGGCACCGTCGTGCGCATGGGCTGATCCCAAACGCTGAGGCGCTCCCGCAGGCGGGAGCGCTTTTTTGCGCCCCGCCCGCGCATTTCTTAACATTTCCCCCGCTTGACAGCCCGGCGGGGGTGTGGTATATTTTATCACGTTAGCAAAGTAAAGCGCGGAGGGGATATCGGAATGAAGAAGTTTATCGCGATGCTGCTGGCGGCGGTCGTGGCGCTGGCGCTGGCGGCGCCGGCCCTGGCGGAGGACGCCTCGCTGCAGAAGGTTCTGGACAAGGGCACGCTGATCCTGGGGCTGGACGACAGCTTCCCGCCCATGGGCTACCGGGACGAAAACAACGAGATCGTGGGCTTTGACATCGACCTGGCCCGGGAAGTCTGCCAGCGGCTGGGCGTGGAGCTGGTGCTGCAGCCCATCGACTGGGACGCCAAGGAGATGGAGCTGGCCACCGGCAACATCGACTGCATCTGGAACGGCATGAGCGACACGCCGGAGCGGCAGGAATCCATGGCGCTGTCCAAGGACTACCTGAACAACAAGATCGTCTTTCTGGTGAAGGACCCCGCCTTCAAGGACCGCGAGGACCTGGTGGGCAAAAAGGTGGGCGTGCAGGCCGGCTCCTACGCCGAGGAACTGCTGGAGACCGACCCCGCCTACGCCGACTACTACAAGTCCCTGGGCGAGGTGCTGGCCTATCCCGATTACCTGACCGCCATCATGGACATGCAAAACGGCAATATTGACGGCATCCTGATCGACCTGGTGGTGGCCAACTACCAGATTCAGCAGATCGGCGACGAGAGCCTCTTCACCATCGACAACCTGGCGGACGACTTCTACGCGGTGGGCTTCCGCAAGGAGGACGTGGCCCTGCGGGACAAGGTGGATGAAGTCCTCGCCGCCATGGCCGCCGACGGCAAGGTGGACGAGATCACCGAAAAGTGGTTTGGCGAGAACATCTCGCTGATCGGCGCGAACTGATCCGCCGCACATCAATACGGGCATCCGGGCTGACTGCCTGCGCGGTCAGCCCGGTTTGTCGGAAGGGGCGTCCCGATGCTGGGCAAATTCTTCAGCGATCCCGAAAAGCTCATCAACCTGACCGGGCTTCTGCTGGGCGGCGTGGGCACCACGGTGTCGGTGTTCGCGCTGACGCTGGTTTTATCGATCCCGCTGGGCATGCTGGTGGCCTTCGGCAGGATGTCCAGGCACGGGATCGTCGCAAAGCCGGTGGCCTTCTACATCTACATCATGCGCTCGACGCCGCTGATGCTGCAGGTGATGTTTCTGTATTTCCTGCTGCCGCAGATCCTGCCCTTCCGGTTTGACCGGTTCTGGGCGGTAATCCTGGCCTTTGTCATCAACTACGCCGCCTACTTTGCGGAGATCTTCCGCGGCGGCATCCAGGCCGTCCCCCCGGGGCAGAAGGAGGCCGCCGCGGTGCTGGGCTACACCCGGGCGCAGACGTTTTTCCGCATCGTGCTGCCCCAGGTGGTCAAGCGGGTGATCCTGCCGGTGACCAACGAAGTCATCACCCTGGTCAAGGATACCGCGCTGGCCTCCGTGGTGGCCGTCACCGAGGTGCTGACCATCGCCAAGAAGCAGGCCTCCGCCAGCGTGTCGGTGGACCCGTACATCGTGGCGATGATCATCTACCTGGCGCTCAACGGCGTCGCGGAGCAGGCCTGCAGGCTGGTCGAGCGCAAACTGAACTACTATTAGGAGGGCCGCATGCTGAAGGCGACGAACATCGTAAAGGGCTTTGACGGCCTGGGCGTGCTGGAGGGCATCTCCATCTCCGTCAAAAAGGGCGAGGTGCTGGCGCTGATCGGCCCCTCCGGCAGCGGCAAGTCCACCTTCCTCCGGTGCGTCAACCGGCTGGAAACCATCGACGCCGGCGAAATCGAGCTGGACGGCGAGAAGATGTGCTGGATGGAGCACGGAAGGCTGCGGGAGGCGGACGATAAGACGCTTTCCCGCATGCGCCGCAAGATGGGCATGGTGTTCCAGTCCTTCAACCTGTTCCCCCACATGAACGTGATGAAAAACCTTACCGACGCGCCGGTGGCGGTGCTGAAGCTCTCCCGGGACGAGGCCGAGGCCCGGGCCATGGCGCTGCTCAAAAAGGTGGGGCTTTCGGAAAAGGCCAAGGCCTATCCCCACCAGCTCTCCGGCGGCCAGGCCCAGCGGGTGGCCATCGCCCGGGCGCTGGCCATGCAGCCGGAAATGCTGTGCTTTGACGAGCCCACCTCCGCGCTGGACCCGCAGCTGACCCAGGAGGTGCTCGCCGTCATGCGCGATCTGGCCGCCGAGCGGATGACGATGGTGGTGGTTACCCACGAGATGGGCTTTGCCCGCGACGTGGCCGACCGCGTAATCCTGATGGCGGGCGGGCGGATCGTCGAGGAGGGCCCGCCCGATCGCCTCTTTGGCTCCGACAACCCCCAGACCGTCCGGTTTCTGGGCGGCTTCGGCACCCCGTAGCGCAAAGTGCCCGCATCGCTGCCGGAGGCCCCGCAAACGCGGGGCCTCCGGCGTTTTAAGACCGCAGCCCTGTGGATTGTTACCAAGCGCCCCCCGCCCGCCTGTGGAAATGTCACCGCGCCCGGGCCCGATCCGAGGGCGAGGGATTCCTTCGCGCCGCGCCAAAAATTGGGTCGCGGACATTAATTAACATCTTGTTTACGAAATAAGCCCGTATTCCGGAAGGATGTCCCGATGCGCACCCCCGCGCCCGTGGCGGCACGGCGGGCACGGCCCCGCGAAAGCGGCGGGAAAATGCCCAAAACACGCGGTTTTGCCGTGGCGGAACGCCGGCGCTGGCGTAACATCGCCGGAAAACAGGCCAAATTCCAAAAATTTTGGCGTCCGGCGCTTGTAACCCCTCATGTAACTCCCATCACGTACAATAAAGCCATCAAGAAGAGAGACCGCCCGGCAACGGGCGATACACAATCACAAAATATGATCGGCGCAAGACGCGAGAGGAGAGAATAAAATGAAGAACATGAAGAAGCTGCTGGCCGCCCTGATGGCCGTGATGGTGCTTGTGTTGGCCGCTCCCGCGGTATTCGCCGAGGATGTTCAGCCGGCCGCGCCGGCTGCGCAGGCCGAAGCCCCCAAGGCCGAGGAAACCCCCAAGGCCGAAGCCCCCACCGCGGCGCCCGAGGCTACCCCGGAAGTGACCGCGGCGCCCGAGGCCACCCCGGAAGTGACCGCCGAGCCCGAGGCCACCCCGGAAATCACCGCGGCGCCCGAAGCCACCCCGGAAGTGACCGCCGAGCCCGAGGCCACCCCGGAAGCCACCGCCGAGCCCGAGGCCACCCCGGAAGCCACCGCCGAGCCCGAAGCCACCCCGGAACCCACCCCCGCTCCGGAGCGCAGCGTGGTGGTCACCGCGAACGCCACCGACCTGACCATCGGCGACACGCTGGTGCTGACCGCGAAACTCTACGGCTTTGACGGCGTCGCCTGCACCCTCGTCTGGCAGGTCAAGACCCCCGGCGCGGACTGGAAGGCCATTCCCGGCGAGAACGGCGAAACGCTGAAGGTCGTGCTGGACGACGGAAGCGTCGGCTGTCAGTGGCGCCTGGTGGTTGAAACCGCGGAATAACCAAAAAGAAACGAAGGCCCGCCGGAAACCGGCGGGCCTTTTCCATCGGCAAAGTTTGCGGGAAAACCATCGGAGCCGGCGCACACATGCGCCGGCTCCGTCCGTCCAATGGGCGCGCCGCTACGCACCGTAGGAATTGCGCCGGATGATCTGGTCCTGATAGCCCTTGTCCAGCTGCACGAAGTGGCCGCTCCACCCCCACACGCGGACGATCAGGTTCCGGTGGGCATCGGGGTTGACCTGGGCGTCCAGCATCTCCTCCCGGGAGACGGCGTTGAGCTGCAGCTGATGGCCGCCCATGGCGATGTAGGTTCTGACCAGCTGCGCCACCTTGGCCACGCCCTCCGGGTGCTTGAACACGGTGTCGTGCAGCTCGAGGGTCAGCGGCCCGCCGTTCATCACGCGGTGAAGGCCGGGCCGCGCCATCGCGGAGACGACCGACAGCGGCCCCGCGTCCCGGAGCGTCAGCGACGGCGAGAAGTTGGCGGAGAGGGGCTCCCCGGCCCGCCGCCCATCGGCGGTGGCGCCCAGCGCCTTTGAATGCCACAGATAGTACATGGCGGAGCCGGTGCCCGCGCGCACGCGCCCGCCGCGCTCGTTGACCAGCGGCTCCAGCGCGTCGGCAAAGGCGTCCAGCAGCCGGTCGGCAATTTCCTCGCACGCCTCGTCCCGGCCCAGCTTGGGGGCGTCCTCCCGCAGAAGGCGGGCAAGGCCGGGGGCATCCTGAAAGTCCGTCGCCAGCGCCGCCAGAAGCGCGGCGGGGGGAATGGCCCGCTCCTCAAACACGTACCGCCGGACGGCGGCCAGCTGGTCCACCGCGGTGGCAAAGCCGGTGCCGTGGAAGCCGTAGTTGTTGTATTTGGCGCCCTCGCTCACGTCGTGGGTCACGTCGCGCATCAGCACCGTCTGAAAGGGCGCGGGCTCCATGAAGAGGGGCGCGAGGCCCGCCATCGTCCTTTCCGCGTCGGCGCGGATGGCCGCGCGGACCTTTTCCTCCAAGGCTTCGTAGGTTTCGCAGGCGGCCAGGTTTTCCCGTATCACGTCGGAAACGACGCCCGCCAGCGACACGGCGCCGATGTTGGGGATGTCCATGGCCACGCCGGGGATGATGAACTCCCAGCAGGCGGCGACCACGTAGTCCCGGGCGTCCTCAAGGTCGTAGCCCATGTCCACCAGCGCGGGGATGACCACATCGTCGTTGGCGTACTGGGGAAAGCCCAGGCCCTGGCGCGTGAGCTGGGTGCCCAGCTCGTAGAGCTCGACCGGGGTGTTTTTGTCCACGCGCAGGTTGATCTTGGGATCGATGCGCCGGTTGTTGAGGCTGGCTTTGAGGCACAGCGTGGTCAGCGGGTTGACGGCGGGATTGCCGTTCCGGTCGCAGCCGCCCAGCATCATGCTCTGGCCGTTGTCGCCCCGCTGCATGCCGGTGTACAGGTCGCTGTCCCGGTTGAAGGAAAGGAAAAATTCCTCCGTCAGGGTGAGGGCTTCGGCCTCGGTCATGCCCTTTTCCATGTCGGCCCTGAGAAAGGGCCACATGTACTGGTCAAAGCGGCCCACGGTATTGTGGTAGACGTTTGACGCCCACAGCGAAAAGTGCAGGATGCGAAAGGCGTTCAGCGCCTCGGGATAGGATGCCGCGCCGGTGCGCACGGCGCGGGAGAGCCCCGCGTCGCCGTAGCGGTCGGCGTAGGCGATGACGGCGTCGATGGCGGTGCGCCCCTCGGGGGTGGTCCTCTCGCGGCGGGGCAGGAGCCCCTCCGTCAGCACGCCCGCCCAATCGGAGGAGATGTTGCACACCCGGCCCTGCTCGTGCACGTGCCGGCCCGCCTGGAGCCTTTCGCGCTCGCCGGGGGCGTAGATGTCCGGAAAGGAGGGAATGGTGCGCCAGGCATAGATGCGCTCTCCGGGGTTTTTTACAATGCGCTCGCGTTCGAGAAACAGTTTCAGCCGCTTCGCCGCCCGCTGGGCCAGCGTGAGCGCCGGGTCCTGAATGGCCTTTTCGACGGCCCTGGTTTCCTCCGGGGACAGTTCCTTCCAAAGTTCGCTCATAGGGTGACGACCTCCATGCCGCGTTCGGCAAATGGTTTTACAAAGTAGTTTGACGCCTGATCTTCGGGGAATTCCGGTTCGTAGGGAAGGTTTAACTGCGCGTACTTGGCGCCGGCCGCGCGGTTGTAGCCCATCAGCTCCACCCGTTCCAGCGCCTTTGCGCCCTCGAGGAGGCGCGCGGTGGCGGTGAGGTTTTCCCGCGTGTCGGTGACGGAGGGGATCAGCGGCACCCGCGCCCGGAAGGGAATGCCCAGCGCCTTCAGCCGCTCCAAATTTTCGAGGATCGGGCGGTTGTCCGCGCCGGTCCACGTTTTGTGGGCGGCGGGATCGGCGAGCTTGATGTCCATCAGCACCAGGTCCATGGTCTTTATAACGCGCTCGAACACCGCCGAATCGGCGTAGCCGGAGGTTTCAATGGCGGCGTGCAAATCCGCAATCAGGCCCCGGGTTTCCACCACAAAGTCCGGCTGCATCAGCGCCTCGCCGCCGGAAAAGGTCACGCCGCCGCCGCTCATCTTCAGCGCCCGGGCGTTTTTCGCCACGCGGCGGGCGGCCTCGGCGCTGGTCATTTCGCGCCCGGCGATCCGGAGCGCCCCCCGGGGGCAGGCGGCCACGCAGGCGCCGCAGGCGGCACAGCCGTCCGGATGCGGGCAGACCGCGTCGCAGGCGCCGCAATGGATGCACAGGTCCCGGCTCTTCAGCCGCTGGGGCTTTGGGGAAAAGCTCTCCGGGTTGTGGCACCACTTGCAGCGGAGCGGGCAGCCCTTGAGGAAGATCACGCTGCGGATGCCCGGCCCGTCGTAGACGGCGAATTCCTCGATGTCAAACACAATGCCGCTGGTCATATCTCTGTCCGTCAGCGCGCCCGGTCCGCGTCCTTTCCGATGGTGTAGGTCAATATCCGCTCCTGCTTCATGTCGTCCTTTTCGGTGATCTCCGCGGCGATGCCGCCGTCCCGCATCACATAGATGCGGTCGCTCATGCCGCTCAGCTCCGGCATGTCGGAGGAGATCATCAAAATGCCCACGCCGCCAAGCGCGATCTCGTCCATCATGCGGTAGATCTGCATTTTCGCGCCCACGTCGATGCCGCGGGTGGGCTCGTCCAGGATGAGCAGCCGGGGCCGCGCGGCGAGGCACTTGCCCAGCACCACCTTCTGCTGGTTGCCGCCGGAGAGGGTGCGGGTCTTCTGGGTCGCGCCGGCGCAGACGATGTCCAGCTTCCCGATCATGGACGCGGCCAGGTCGCGCTCGGCCGGGCCGAACATGAAAAACCCCCGGAAAAGCTGCTGGAGCGACGCCAGCGTCAGGTTTTCGGCGATGTCCATGTCCAGAATCAGGCCCTCGCTTTTGCGGTCCTCGGTCAGGTATACGAGCCCCCGGCGCACGAGGTCGGTGGGGTCGGGCCGGGCGACGCGCCGGCCCAGGTAGGTGATCTCGCCGCCGCAGAAGCGCCGGTAGCCGAAGACGGACTTGGCCAGCTCCGTGCGCCCCGCGCCCACCAGCCCGCCCAGCCCCACAATTTCGCCGGAGCGCACCTGAATGGAGATGGGCGCGGTACCCGGCTCAAGGCGCAGGTTTCGGACGTCCAGCACCACGTCCTTCCCGGGTGTGTGGCGGCTGGCGAACAGGTCGCCCAGCGGCCGGCCCACCATCATTTGCACAATCCGGTCGGTCCGGAATTCCTCGCGCTCGAGGGTGCCGATGGACCGGCCGTCCCGGAGCACGCTCAGCCGGTCGCCGATCTCGTTGAACTCCTCCAGCCGATGGGAGATGTAGATGATCGCCACGCCGTCCGAGCGCAGCTTTTTGATCAGCCGGAACAGGATGTCGATCTCGCTGCGGGTCAGCGACGAGGTGGGCTCGTCCATGATGATGATGCGGCAGTTTTTGGAAAGCACCTTGACGATCTCCACCAGCTGCTGCTGAGCCGTGGAAAGCTTGCGCACCGGCGCGTCCGGATCGATGTCGATGCCCATGCCGCCAAGAAGCGCCCGCGCGCCCGCGCGCATGGCCCGGGCGTCCCGGAGCGCGCCTTTTTTGATCTCCCGCCCCATGTAGATGTTGTCGGCCACGGTGAGGTTTTCGCACAGGTTCAGCTCCTGATGGATAAAGCCGATGCCCAGTTCCTGGGCCTCCCGGGGGTTTTTGGGGGCGATGGCGGCGCCGTCCAGCAGCATCCGCCCCTCGTCCGGCGGGATGATGCCGCCCAGCACCTTCATCAGCGTGGACTTTCCCGCGCCGTTTTCCCCCACCAGGATGTGCACCTCGCCGCGACGCAGGTCAAAATCCACCCGGTCGAGAATCTTTACCGTGGTGCCCCGGAGCGCCACGCCGTAGCTGTCGAAGATGTGCTTGGAAATACCCTGCATTTCCAGAATCGTATCGTTCATGCGCACCCTCCCCTACAGCTTCCGGTTTTTCACGACTTCGAGGATGATCGCCATGAGGATCACGAGGCCCATGGCGGGCTGGTACAGGTAGTAGTTGACGCCCATCAGGTTGATGCCGTTTTCCAGCGTCTTGGTGATCAATACGCCGAACACGCAGTTGATCACGCTGGACACGCCGCCAAACAGGCTGGTGCCGCCCACCACGGCGGAGGTGACGATTTCAAAGGTGTAGTTGGCGCCCCCCAGGTTGGACTGGGCGCAGTTGACCCGCACCGTCAAAAGCACCGACGCCAGCGCCACCAGCGTGGAGCTGAGCGCGTAGGTCGCCACGTGGAGCCGCGCGGTGTCCACGCCGCTGAGCCGGGCCGTGGCCGGGTTGAAGCCAAAGGCGGAAAGCGCGCGCCCGTAGGTGGAGCGGTGGCGCACCAGCCAGACCAGCACCAGCACGATCCCCGCGATGAACAGGTAAGACGGCAGGCGAAATATCTGCGTCAGCACGTCGTTTCCGGGCAGCCGTTCCGCCAGAAAAGCGAAGGGCTTCGCGGTGCCGAAGGCGAGCAAATCCTCCGGCAGCTGGTAGAAGGCCTCGCCCTTGCCCACAATCTGCGCCACCCCGTAGAGCACGTAGCCCGAGCCCAGCGTGGCGATGAAGGGCGGCACCTTCAGGTACTGGATGATGACGCCGTTGACCAGCCCCACGAAGGCGCCCGCCAAAAGCGTCAGCGGGATCGCCTGCCAGGCGGGCAGGCCCAGCTTTTTCGCCAGGATGCCCAGCAGCACCGAGCACAGCCCCAGCGTGTAGCCCAGCGACAGGTCGATGCCGCCGGTGGTGAGCACCAGCATCATGCCCATCGCG
>JARKQG010000129.1 GCA_029974035.1 Eubacteriales bacterium
GGGCAGATTGCCGACGTAGATTTTCTTGGCCATGTGAATAGCTCCTGGAGGTAGTAGGCGATAGTCTTTGTGAGCTGGAGCTAAGCGACGGCAGAGGTCCAAGAATCAAGAAGATGTTTTGCCCGTTGAAGTAGAGAGGCACATCTATGCCCATTGAATGGGTTTGGCAAGCAAAAGTCGGATAAAAAGTTTCCATCATGCCGACCTGCCGCGTGCATAAGATGGCAACGGGCTTGTATCATTGGTGATAAATTGATGCCGCACTCTGCGATTGTCCGGGTGTTGCCTCCCTTGGCCTTCGCCCTCAGGCTTCCGCCCCGCCTTCCCCAAGGCCACCGGCATCACCGGCGCGCGAAGCCCTTCGCCGTCTCCCTCCCGGCCCGGCGTGTTCCGCCGTGTTCAGACAGGTCCGCCCAGGAGCCTTCCCTCGGGCCGGGGCAGTGCGCTGCGGACCCCCGGCGACTACACGATGCTCCTTTTCAGCGCTTTGACGGCTGTCTCCGCATAGGCGAAGTCGTAGTATTCGACGGCAAGCGATGCTGAAAGCGCGATCTGCTTGTCCGACGCCGCGCCGGAAAGAATGGCGTCCTGAATGTATTCCAGCGCGATGGGCGCGGCGCCCGCCGCGTTTGCGCACCGGATGATCGCTTCCAGGGATTCCTCAGTGCGTTTTTCCTCGTAGGCAAGGTGGGCGAATTCCACGGCATAGTCCGGGTAGCGTTCGGCCTGTTCCTTGTGGAAGCCAAGGTCGAAGTTGCATTGCAGGTCGGACAGCAATTCGTAGCCGAGCATGCAGATGTTGTAGCGGACGTCCTTCTTCATCCGGATCAGGTTGATATACGGGAAATACTTTTTCCGGCTGATCCGCAGTTCCTTGAGGATGGTCAGGAGCCTGTGCACGTAGTGGAGCAGCCGCTCCTCTTCGGCGAAGACGAGCATGAGCTTGAGCGTGGCGTTCAGGCCCGCGATGGTCGCGGTGGACGCGCTTCGCTCCAGGTAGGCGACGCCGGGCTCGCGCCTGCCCGCGCGCAGATCGATGCTCCCCAGGGTGCACGCCGCCTGGGCCATGACCGGCGCAGGCCCGTTCAGGGCGTGCTTCAGGTACCTGGCCGACTCGTCGAAATTGCCGCCGAAGCGCAGGGCATGGAAGTACTTGGCCTGGGCCTCGTTGAGGGCATCGTCGGCTCGCGCGCGCCTGGAGCGGGTCAGGGGGCTGCCGATGTGGCCAAGCACCGTCCGCGCCCGGCTGGCGCTGGTGTGAAGGCGGGCGCATTCCGCCTGGCCCTGGGCCGCGACATGCTCGAAGGACTCAGGGGACCGCTCGATGGCCGCGATGGTGTCGAGGACGTCGCCGGGCGCGTATCCGAGGTAGTGTTCACCCTCCTGGAAGTGGCGCTCGACCCCGTGTCCCAGGCGCTCCGTGAGGAGCAACGAGCCGGAGGCCAGGGCCTGGAAGAAGCGCAGGTTCAGGCCCGGGAAGAAATTCTCGTTGAGCACGATGCGCGACGCCGCGAAGGCGTCCAGCATGGCCGGGCGGGAGACGCCCTGCACGATGTTGACGGGGAAGCGTTCCGCGATGTGCTTGAGGAGGTTGGTCCGCTTGACGCGCTGGGGAGTGACGCGCCCGACGAACGTGATCAGGTGCCGTTTGTCCGCGGCCTGGCGGAAATCCGTGCGCGAGGCGCACAGGGGCAGCCATTTCGCGCCGACGCCTTCGCGCCGGAAGGATTTGACGGAGGAACGCTGGTCGACGAACACGTGGTCGAACAGTTTCGCCAGCGGGATGAGCCAGTATTCGTTGAGCGGGCTGTCGATGCAGTAGAGGGCCAGCGGGTGGCGGCTGGCATGGATTTCCCTGGGAAGCTCCGTCCGGCCCAGGGCTTCGATGAACACCAGGTCCGGATCCACCCCGGTTTGCCCGACCAGCTCGTCGAGCGTTTTGGTCGCGTCCAGGCGCAGCGGCACGACCTCGCAGCCCGCTTCGGTGAAGCCTTCCTCCAGAAAAAGTCCCGAGTAGACGATTCGCATGGAAAGACCTGCCCCGGGCGAGAGCCGGACGTTTAGGGTTTGCGCCGCCCGCCGCCGGACTTTCCGCCGCGCCCGGTCCTGACGGGTTTGCCGCCGTGATCTCCGGCGGGGCGGCCACGTGTTCCGGGCGGGTCGTTGCGTCCGGGCGGGCGGGGGCTGCCGCGCCTGTCACTGCCGCTTTTGCCGCCGCCACTCTTGCCGCCGCCGCCCGAAATTCCGCCTTTCGCGCCGTCCGGGGCGCTTGCCTGGCCCCGTGTTTTGCCCTGTCCCGTGCCGCCGCCCTTGCCCCGGTCTGTCCCCGCCTGTGGGCGCGGCCTGCGCTCCCGCCCCGCCTGCCGCACATCGGCCTCGCGGCCCAGGATCGCGTGCTGGCGCAACCGCTCCGCGTCCGTGTCGGCCACGTGCAGGGGGTTGCCGTCCAGGTCCGTCCCGGCGAAGTACATGGCGGCCG
>JARKQG010000009.1 GCA_029974035.1 Eubacteriales bacterium
GTCCGGCTGTCGATGCAGCAGAACCTGGACCGCATCCGGGACACCGCCATCAACAAATGCGAAATGACCTACCCCTCGGAAGATCAGATCCGCGTGGTCTCGCTGATGGGGTCCGGTTCCGAGCCACTGACGCAGACCGCCTCAACCAGCACGGAGGCGACGGACGCGGATTGACCGGAATCGGGGAGGATGCCGCTTGGTTGTGACCGGGCCGGTTGTAAGGCGTCGAATCGCGCTGTCCATGGCGCTGTTTCTAGCCCTATTCTTCGCGCTGGCCGCGCAGCTTTTCAAGCTGCAGATTTTGGAAGCCGAGGAGCTTCAGCAGCGCGCGCAAACGCAGTGGACCAGCCAAAGCGTGATCGCGCCGCGGCGGGGCTCCATTTTGGATCGCAACGGCAGGGTGCTGGCCATCAGCGCCACCGCCTACACTGCGTCGGTCAGTCCGCGCCAGGTGTCGGATCTCGCGGCCTTTGCGCGGGTCCTGGCGCCGATTCTGGAGATGGACGAGTCCGCCATCCGAAAAAAGGCGGGCGACCGCACCAAGGGCGGCGTGGTGCTCAAGCGCCAGATTTCCCGGGACGTCGCGCAGCAGCTGCGCGCGATGATCGCCCAGCAGGCTGCGTCCGGCGCGAACGCGCTGGACGGGCTGTATCTGGAGGAGGACGCGAGGCGATACTACCCCATGGGCGCGTTTGCCGCCCAGCTGATCGGGCTGACCTCCATTGACGGCACGGGTCAGGCGGGCCTTGAGGCTTCGCTGGACAAGTACCTGTCCGGAAAGGCCGGCCGCGTGCTTTCGGAGATCGACGGCAAGGGCCGACGGTTGGATTACAGCCAGAGCGAATACGTGCCGCCGGTGGACGGCGGCAGCGTGACGCTGACGCTGGACGCCTCAATCCAGAGCTTTGTCGAGCAGGCGGCGCGGGAAGCCATCAGCGTCAACCGCGCCAAGGCGGTCCGGATTCTCGCGATGAACCCCGCGACCGGCGAGATCCTGGCCATGTGCTCAAAGCCCGATTTTGACCTCAACAGTCCGCCGCGGGACGACGTGGACGCGCTCAACGAGCTGCTCCGCAACCGCGTGATCACCGACGCCTACGAGCCGGGTTCGACCTTCAAGATCGTCACCACCGCCTCCGCACTGGACGCCGGCGTGACCCGCGTCGGCGATCGGTTTTACTGTTCGGGCTCGGTGGTGGTGGACGGCTCCCGCATCCACTGCTGGGACAGCGCCCACGGCGCGGAGGACTTGGCCCAGAGCCTCCAGAATTCCTGCAACCCGGTGTTTGTCGAACTGGCGCTGCGCCTGGGCATCGCGCGCTTCTATCATTATATGGAGGCGTTCGGGCTGGGCATGGTGTCCGGCGTCGACATCCCCGGCGAGGGGACCGGCATCCTGATCGACGAGGCCCGGGTCAAGCGGGTGGATGTGGCCCGCATCGGTTTCGGCCAGTCGGTGGCGGTGACGCCGCTGCAACTCCTGACCGCCGCCTGCGCGGCGATCAACGGCGGAAACCTAATGAAACCCTATATCGTCAAAGAGATTAGGGACGCCGGCGGAAACCTGGTGGAGCGGGGCGCGCCGACGGTGATGGAGCGCCCGATTTCCGCAGAGACCTCCGCCACGATGCGGCGCCTTCTGGAGCTGGTGGTGGAAAAGGGCGGCGGGCGAAACGCCCGCATCGGCGGCTACCGCGTCGGCGGAAAGACCGGCACGGCGCAGGTCTACGTGGACGGCGTGGTATCCAGGGACACCCACATCGGCTCGTTCCTCGGCTTTGCGCCGGCGGACGACCCGAAGGTGGCGGTGATCGTCATTGTGGACGAGGCGGGCAAGCGGCCCGATTTTGGCGCGATCACCGCGGCGCCCTTTGCCAGGGACATCCTGCAAAAGACGCTGGGCTACCTGGGCTACGCGCCCACCACGGAGCAGGAGCCCGAAGAACCGGCCACCGTGCCGGACGTCACCGGCCTGTCCCTTGCCCAGGCCGAAAAGGCGCTCAAAGCCGCGGATCTGGACTGTCTGGTCAGCGGCGAAAGCGGCGAGGTGGTGGAGCAAATGCCCGCGCCGGGCGCGCATATGGCGCGCAAGTCGCTGGTCATGCTATATTTGAAGGACGCTCGGGATGACGCCTACGAGGTTGCGGTGCCCGATCTGGCGGGCCTGTCCATCCTCGAGGCAAACCGGCTGCTGACTGCCTACGGCCTCGCCATGAAGGCCACGGGCAGCGGTGTGGCGGTTTTCCAAAGCCCGGCCGAGGGCGTCAACGTGACGCCTTCCACCACCGTGCGCGTGGTGTTCCGCGCGCCAGGCGGTTAACCGGGGCGGCCGGGCCGTCCCAGACACAGGAGGACGATCGGATGAGAATCACCCATTTGTCAAAAAACATTCCGGGGCCCGTGCAGGTGCTCGGCTATGAACATCAGGATGTCACCTCGCTGGCCACCGATTCCAGGAAAGTTGAAAAAGGCGCGCTGTTTTTCTGCATCCCCGGGCTTCGCACCGATGCCCACGACTTTGCACCCCAGGCCGTGGAGGCCGGCGCGGTGGCGCTGGTGGTGGAGCGCAGGCTGGACATTGACTGCGCCCAGATCCTGGTGCCGGACGTGCGCCAGGCGCTTTCCTATATCGCCGCGGAGTTTTATGGCAATCCCGCCCGGCAGCTGAAGCTGGTGGGCGTGACCGGCCCCAAGGGCAAGACCACCTCGAGCTTTCTGATCAAGTCCATCTTGGAGGCCGCGGGCCACAAGGTGGGCCTCATCGGCACCGTGTGCTCGATGATCGCCGACCGGGAGATCCCCGCCAACCTCACCACCCCGGACCCCATCGACTTCCAGCGCCTGCTTAGGCAGATGGCGGACGAGGGCATGGAGTACGTGGTGATGGAGGTGTCCGCCCACGCGCTGGCCCTCCGGAAGCTCGAGGGCATGGTGTTTGACGTGGCGGGCTTTACCAACCTGTCCCAGGACCACCTGGACTTCTTCCACAACATGGAGGCGTACCTGGAAACCAAGATGCGCCTTTTCACCCCGGAAATGTGCCGCCGCGCGGTGGTCAACGTGGACGACGAGCGGCTGGGCGGCGCCTTTCGCGGCCTGCCCATCCCCACCACGGCGGTGGGCATCCGCAGCCCCGCCGACGTCTACGCCAACGACATCGAAATCGGCGAGCGCGGCCTTTCCTACCGGCTGACGTTCCACAAGCGGGCCTCCGTCGACGTGGACCTGCACATGGCCGGCATCTTCAACGTATACAACAGCCTCATGGCCGCCGCGATGTGCGACCAGCTGGGCGTCGCGCCCTCGGCCGTCAAAAAGGGGCTGGAGGCTGTGAAAAGCGTGCCCGGCCGCATTGAGCTGCTCGAAACCGAAACGCCCTACCGGGTGATTCTGGACTACGCCCATTCGCCGGACGCGCTGGAAAACATCCTGAACACCGTGCGCCAGACCACCAAGGCCGGCCGCGTGATCGCGCTTTTCGGCTGCGGAGGCGATCGGGATCACGAAAAGCGCCCCATCATGGGCGAGATCGGCGGGCGGCTGGCGGACTTTACCATCCTGACCAGCGACAACCCCCGCGGCGAGGACCCGGACGCGATTTTGGAAGAGATCGAACGGGGCATCCGGCGGGTGGAGGGAGCGCGCTACATCGTCATCGAAAACCGCCGCAAGGCCATCGCCTACGCGCTTTCCATGGCGCGCCCGGGGGATGTGGTGGTGCTGGCCGGCAAGGGCCATGAGACCTACCAGGAGATCAAGGGGGTCAAGCACCCCTTTGACGAAAAGGTGGTCGTCCGGGAATTGCTGGAGAAGACGCCGGTGCAATGATGCCGGGCGCGCAAAGGGGAAACAGAAGATGCAGCGACTGATCTGGACGGTACTGATTTCATTTCTGGCGGCGATTGCGCTGGGGCCGCTGTTCATCCCGTGGCTCAAGCGCATGAAGTTTGGCCAGACCATATACGACCTGGGGCCGGAGAGCCACAAAAAAAAGCAGGGCGTCCCGACGATGGGCGGCATCATCTTCATGATTCCCATGATCGTCGTGACGCTGATCATGTCCCAGGGGGAGTCCCGGTGGGACCACCTGCCGGCGGCGCTGATCGCCACGCTGGGCTTCGGCCTGATCGGCTTTGTGGACGACTTCATCAAGGTCTCCAAGAAGCGGTCGCTGGGGCTGACGCCGCTGCAGAAGATCGTACCCCAGCTGGTGCTGGCCATCGCCTTTTCGGTGTGGGCCTACACGGAGCCCTCGGTGGGCTCCAAATGGATCGTGCCGTTTACCACCCTCGAATGGGATCTGGGCATCTGGTACGTGCCGATGATGGTGTTTGTGATGGTGGCCACCGTCAACAGCGCGAACCTTCTGGACGGCCTGGACGGGCTGCTCTCCGGCTGCGCGCTGATCGACTTCATCACGCTGGCGCTGATTCTGATGCTCATGGCGGCCTCCGGCGCGCCGCAGCAGGGCAACCTGCAAAACCTGATGCTCTTTTGCGGGGCCACGGCCGGCGCGCTTCTGGGGTTTCTGCGCTTTAACAGCTACCCGGCGGGCGTCTTCATGGGCGATGTGGGCTCCTTTGCCATCGGCGGCGCGCTGGTGGCGGTGACCACGCTGACGCGGCTGTCGCTGCTGATTCCGATCATCGCGCTGGCGATGGTCATGTCCAGCCTGTCGGACATCATTCAGGTCGTCTACTTCAAGGCGACCCACGGCAAGCGCGTGTTCAGGATGGCGCCGCTGCACCACCACTTTGAACTCTCCGGCATGGCGGAGACGCGCATCGTTTCCATGTACATGATCGTCACGGCGCTTTTGTGCCTGGTGGCGCTGCTCGGGTTTACGGCGTAGCCGGTCGCGGGGGAGGGACGTAAATATGCGGGGCAAAAGGGTTCTGGTCGTGGGCATGGCGCGAAGCGGCGTTGCCGCCGCGCGCATGCTGCTGGATCTGGGCGCACAGGTGCGCATTGCCGACCAGAAGACCGAGGCGGACTTTGGCGACCAGTTGAGCGAGCTGAAGCTGGAAGGGATCGAATGGCGGCTGGGCGAGGCGGCGGAAGGGCTGCTGGAGGGCATGGACCTTCTGGTGATCAGCCCCGGCGTGCCGATCACCCATCCGGCCGTGGCGGAGGCGCGCCGGCGGGAGATTCCGGTCATCGGGGAGCTGGAGCTGGCGGCCCGGCACGCCCAGGGGCGGCTCATTGCCGTCACCGGTACCAACGGAAAGACCACCACCTGCACGCTGATCGGGGAGATCTTCAAAAATGCCGGCAAGCTGACCTATGTGGTGGGCAACATCGGCTATCCCTACTCCGCCGTGGCCCTGAAGACCCGGCCGGAGGATGTGACCGTGTGCGAGGTTTCCTCCTTCCAATTGGAAACGGTGGAGCGGTTTCACCCGTCGATTACCGCCATCCTCAACATCACCGAGGATCACCTGAACCGCCACGGCACCATGGCTGCCTACACCCAGCTGAAGGCCCGGGTGTTTGCCAACCAGACCGCCGACGATACGCTGATTCTGAATTATGACGATCCGGCGCTCCGGGAAATGGCCGCCGAAGCGCGCTGCCGCGTCGGCTGGTTCTCCCGCATGGGCGTCCCGCCCAAGGGCGCCTTTGTGGTGGGCGACAGCGTGGTCTACGGCACCGCCGACGACTACCGCCCCATCTGCGTGGCGGGCGAAATCGCGATCCCCGGCCCCCACAACCTGGAAAACGCGTTGGCCGCCGCCGCCGTCGCCATGTGCGCGGAGGTGCCGCCGCCGGTGATCCGGCATACGCTGCGCACCTTCCGGGGCGTCGAGCACCGGATCGAAAAGGTGCGGGAGCTGGGCGGCGTCACCTACATCAACGATTCCAAGGGCACCAACGTGGACTCCACGCTGAAGGCCGTCGCCACGATGGATAAGCCCACGGTGATGATCCTGGGCGGTTACGACAAGCACGTGGACATGGCACGGCTCACAAGGGCGATCCCGGACAGCCAGATCAAGAAAATCGTGCTCATCGGCGACACGGCGGGCGAGATCCAGAAGCGGCTGGAGGAGGCGGGCTTTGCCGCCTACGCCCACGCGGGCCACGACTTTGAAAAGGCGGTCCGGATGGCGCGGGACATGGCCGAACCGGGCTGGAACGTGCTGCTCTCGCCGGCCTGCGCCAGCTTTGACATGTTTCAGGACTACGAACAGCGCGGGCGCGCCTTCAAGGCGATCGTTTCGTCGCTTGAGCGCGGGGCGCCTTGACCCACGCCCCTCTCCGCGGGGCCAAAGCGCGGCGCGGTGCGCCGCTTGAAAGAAGGCCGCTCTCGGCGAGCGGCAGGGGATTTGCCGTGAGCGCGTTCGCGCTGCTGGTCTTCGGGCTGGTGGTGCTGTACGCGGCCAGCTACTACAACGCTCAGGACCAGACCGGGAATCCCTTCAGCGAGGTGCTGAGTCAGCTGCAGGGCGTGGCGCTGGGCGCGGTTGCGATGGCGGTGATCGGCCGGATCGACTACCGGGTGCTCAGAAGGCCGGTCATCACGGTGGGGCTTCTGGCCGTCAGCTTTGCGCTTCTCGTACTGGTGACGATTCCCGGCGTGGGCGCGATGGTCAACGGCTCCCGGCGGTGGCTGAGGATCGGCCCCGTGGGCTTTCAGCCCTCGGAGATCGCGAAGTATTCGATGATCCTCTTCTTCGCCCGGGCGCTGAGCCGGAAAAACGCCTCGGTGAGCTCCTTTTTCCGGAACCTGCTGCCGCTTTTGACGCTGCCGATGGCGATGTTTCTGCTGATCCTGATGCAGCCCAACCTCTCCACCGCCGGCGCCATCCTGATCGTCGCCGCGGTGATGGTGATGCTGGCGGGCGCGAAGTGGTCGCACATGGCGCTGCTGGGCGCGGGCGGCGCGGCGCTGGGCGCGTTCTACGCGCTGTCAGAGCCCTATCGCCGGGCCCGGCTGATGTCCTTCCGCAATCCCTTTGCATACCTTGGCAACGAGGGGTATCAGCTGGCCCAGTCGCTCCTGGCCTTCGGGTCGGGCGGGCTGTTTGGCATGGGGCTGGGCCGGGGGCGGCAGAAATTTTCGTTCCTGCCCTATCCGGAGAGCGACTTCATCTTTGCCGTAGTGGGGGAGGATCTGGGTTTTTTCGGCTGCCTGGTGATCCTGGCGCTTTTCATGGCGCTGGTCTACTTCGGGCTTCGCGTGGCCATCGAGTGCGAGGATCGGTTTGGGAGCCTTCTGGTGGCAGGCATCGTATCGATGATCGGCGTGCAGACGGTGATGAACGTGGCGGTGGTGATCGGTCTCATGCCCACGACGGGGCTGCCGCTGCCGTTCTTCTCGTCCAGCGGCACGTCGATTTCGATCCTGATGGCCGCAATTGCGGTGGTTCTCAACGTCGCGCATGCACCAATTTTCCGCGCGGACATAGTATAGTAGTGTGGCTGCGGACAATTGGAGGTGTGCCATGTGGACTTGATTCGCCTATCGGGTGGAAGACGGCTCTCTGGCGCGGTTCAGGCGGGCTGCGCCAAGAACGCTGTGCTGCCCATTCTGGCGGCGTGTCTTCTGTCCGGGGCACCGGTGACGCTTTCCGGCTTTCCGATGCTGACCGACACCCGCAACATGCTGCGCATCCTGGAAACGCTGGGCTGCCGGACAGAGCTTTCCGGCGACACGGCGCGCATCGACGCCGAGCATGCCGACCGCTACGAGATGCCGGAGGCGCTTTCCAAGCTGCTGCGCTCGTCCATCTTCATGATGGGGCCCATGCTGGGGCGATTTCGCCGGGCGACGGTCACCTATCCCGGCGGCTGCGAAATCGGCCTTAGGCCCATCGAGATGCACCTGCGGGGCCTTGCCGCGCTGGGGGTGGTGATCCGCGAGGCCCACGGCATGATCTACCTGGATGGGGAGCACATGCGCGGCGGCGAGGTGTTTTTGGACTTCCCCTCGGTGGGCGCCACCGAGAACGTGATGATGGCGGGCGTCATGGCCCGCGGGGTAACGCGCATACATAACGCGGCCCGCGAGCCGGAGATCCAGGACCTCGAGCGGTTCATCAACGCGCTGGGTGGGCGCGTCAGCGGCGCGGGCAGCGATACCATCACCGTGACGGGCGTGAACGCGCTGGGCGGTGCCCTCTACCGCCCGATCACCGACCGCATCGTCGCCGGTACGTACCTGGCGGCGGCGGCGGTCACCGGCGGCAGCGTGCGCGTTACGGATGCCGCGGCGGGCGACATGGGCGCCGTGCTGGGCAAGTTCCGCCAGGCGGGCTGCGAGATTGACCTGTCCGGCGAGGGTGTGGCGCTGCGGGCGCCGGAAAAGCTCGGGCCCGTGGACGCATCCACCCAGCCCTTTCCGGGGTTTCCCACCGACATGCAGGCCCAGATCATGGCGGTGGCGGTGGTGGCGGAGGGCGCCAGCGTGATCGTGGAGAACGTGTTTGAAAACCGCTTTGCCCACGCGCCGGAGCTTCGGCGCATGGGCGCGGAGATCCTGGTGGTGAACCGCACCGCCGTGGTGCGCGGCGGGCGGCTGACCGGCGCGCGGGTGAGCGCGCGGGACCTGCGCGGCGGCGCGGCGCTGGTGCTGGCTGGCCTGGCGGCGGAGGGCGTCACCGAGATCGAGCACGTGGAGCTGATCGACAGGGGCTACGAATCCATCGAGCGGACGATGGCCGCGCTGGGCGCGGACATCCGGAGAATACCGACGAAGTAGAGGCACTTATGGCTACAAAGAGGAAAAAGGGCGCGAGGGGCAGGCAGTCCGGTTTGGCCGGGCTGGTGCTCTTTGCGCTTTTGGCGCTGGTGGTCGGCGTGCTGCTCAACAGCCAGGTGTTTATCGTGCGCAACATCGAGGTCAACCATGTGGAGACCGTCGCGCCCAACGATGTGATCCGCAAGGCGGGGCTGTCGCTGGGCCTGGGCATTTTTTCCGTGGATGAAAACCGGGTGCGCGCGGCCTTTGAGCGCGAGGGACTGATCGCCTTTGACGGGCTCGAGCGCCGCCTGCCCGACACCATCCGGCTGAACGTGCATGAGCGCGTGCGCCGGGCGGTCGTCAACTATCTGGGCGTGGCGCTGGTCATCGACGGCGAGGGCATCGTCGTCGAACAGCTGGGCGAAATGCCGGATTACGGCCTGACGGTGGTCACCGGCGTCCGCGCCACCGGCTACCAGGTGGGCCGGAGGCTGACGAGCGATGTGCCGCTGCAGGTGGAATCCATGCTCAAGGTGCTGGACGCGATCCGCGCGCAGCAGCTCGAGGACCGCATATCGGAATTGAACGTGGCCGATCTGGACAATATGTACATGATGGAAAAGGGCGGCATGATGGTGAAAATCGGCGACGAAACGAACCTCACGGACAAGCTCCTGTGGATGCGCAGCGTGCTGGATCAGCAGCTCTATCCCCAGGGAACGACCCGGGGCACGCTGGATGTTTCCAGCGGCACCAGCGCCGTGTATGTGGAGGGCTGATCCCCGAAAGGGCGGGTTTTTCCGCGGTCGGAGGCGATGAATTTTGTTGAAAAGCGTTTATTTCTATGAAAAGCCCTTTTCAACGGGGCCCGAAACATGTATAATACCGTTAGTATGGATACGCATAATCGCGAACCGATTTGTATGAGGCAGGCGATGATGAGTCTATGAAGAATATAGCCGCGGCCGTGGATTTCGGTACTTCCAAGATCGTGACGCTGCTGGCGGAGAGCGGCGGCTTCAGTCGGTGCGACATCATCGGCTCGGGCACCGTTCCCTATGACGGCTATATGGACGGGGGCTGGAACGCGCCCGAAAAGCTGTCCCAGGCCGTGCGCAGCGCCATTAGTGCCGCGGAACTGGAGGGCAAGGCCCACATTCGTGAGGTATACGTCGGCGTTCCCTGTGAGTACATGCGGGTGTTGACCGCCGAAGCGGAGGTGCCCGTTTCCGCGCAGGATGGCCGCGCTTCCGACGAGGATGTCAACCTGGTGCAGGACAGCGCGGCGGAGCAGTTGCGCCTGGCCGAACAGGTGGGCGTCGTCATCCACAGGAGCCCTGCGTGGTTCAGGCTGGACGGCGGCAAGAAGACCATGTCGCCGGTGGGCCTGCGCGGGGCGAGCCTTCAGGCCAAGGTGTCCTTTATTCTGGCGGATCCGGCCTTCATCGATCAGGCCCATCAGCTCTTTGGCGAGATCGGGCTGACGGTGATGGGCTTTTTATCGCCGTCGATGGGCGAGAGCCTGCTGCTCGTGCCGCTGGAGGACCGCGACCGGGCGGCGGTTCTGATCGACGTCGGCTATCTCAATACCGAGTTCTCCGTGGTGGAGGGCGATGCCGTTGTGTATCACGCGGTGCTCCCCATGGGCGGCGGCCACATCACGGCGGACTTGGCCACCGACCTTGAAATTTCCATGCGCGCGGCCGAACAGATCAAGCGGGAATACATCTTCATCCCCGACGAGTTTGATCCGGCGGGCGACCCGGAGGTACTGGATGACGAGGGCCGCAGGCTCTCCTTTCCGCGGGCGTTCGTGCAAAAGTCGGTGGAGCAGAGCGCGGGTGAGCTGGTGCGCATGATTGACCTGGCCGTCAAAGAGTCCGCCCAGATGATGGGGCCGCGCTCCCAGATTTTCATGACGGGCGGCGGGTTGGCAATGATGCGCGGCGGGCGCGAATACCTGTCTGAAAAACTGGGCAGACCGGTCAAGATCCCGATGGCCAAGGCCGCCAAGCTCAACAGCCCCGTCTACGCCAGCGCGCTGGGACTGGTGGATCTGGTATTTGACTCCATCGAGCAGCGCACCGCTCAGGACGAGAGCCTGCCGGGCAGGCTGGCGGGCGGCCTGCGCGGGCTGCTGAGCAAAAAGGGATAACGCGTTCAATACTGCAAGCGAGGGGGATGCCTTGTGCTGGAATTTGAAGTGGACAACAACAATTTTGCGTCCATCAAGGTCATCGGCGTCGGCGGAGCCGGCACCAATGCGGTCAACCGGATGGTGGATTCCGGTCTGCGCGGCGTCGATTTCATTGCCGTCAACACGGATAAGCAGGCGCTGGCGCTGTCCAGGGCCGAGACAAAAATCCAAATCGGCGAAAAGGTGACCAAGGGTCTGGGCGCGGGCGCCAAGCCGCAGATCGGCCAGCAGGCCGCGGAGGAGAGCCGCGAGGAGATTGCCCAGACGGTCAAGGGCGCGGATCTGGTGTTCGTCACCTGCGGTATGGGCGGCGGCACCGGCACCGGCGCGGCGCCGGTCATCGCGGAAATCGCTCGGAACATGGGCATTCTCACCATCGGCGTCGTCTCAAAGCCCTTTCTCTTCGAAGGCCGCCAGCGGATGAAGAACGCCGAAGCCGGCATCGAGCAGCTCAAGCTCAACGTGGATACGCTGGTGGTCGTGCCCAATGACCGTCTCCTGCAGGTGGTCACCAAGGGCACCACGATGACCGATGCCTTCCGCATTGCCGACGACACGCTGCGCCAGGGCATTCAGGGCATCTCCGACCTGATCGCCGTGCCGTCACTGATCAATCTGGACTTTGCCGACGTCCGGTCGGTTATGGAGTCCCGCGGGCTGGCCCACATGGGCATCGGCATCGGCCAGGGCGAAAACCGCATGGTGGACGCCGCCAAGAAGGCCATCGCGAGCCCGATGCTGGAAACGTCCATCGACGGCGCCCGCGCGGTGCTTATCAACATCACCGGTGGCCCGTCCACCTCGATCATCGACATCAACGAGGCCGCGCAGCTGATTACCCAGGCGGCGGATCCGGAGGCCAACATCATCTTTGGCGCGGACATCGACGACTCGCTGGATGACGAGGTCCGCATCACGGTCATTGCCACAGGCTTTGAAAAGCAGCCCTTCCCCAGCGGCGGCGCAAATCGGCGGACCGGCCGCGAGGCGGAGCCGGAGCCCGAGGCGCAGAGCGCCCCGCAGAGCGCCACCCGCGGGTACGATGCCTCCGAGGTGTCGCCCATCTTCTCCGGGGACAGGCCCCAGCGTGACCGCTCTTACCTGGACGACATCCCGTCCTACGATCCCAAGCCGCAGCCCCGGCAGCAGCCGCAGGAGCGCGTCTACCAGGATCGGCCCTATGAAGACCGCGGGCAGTCCCGCCGCAGCTTTACGCCGGACGTACCCAATTTCCTGCGGCGCAAATAAACACCCAATTGACGCAAAAGCCCTCCCAATAGGGAGGGCTCAGACCATCAACAAACGGCCACTTTCCGGGACGACCGGAGAGTGGCTGTTTGCAAGAAGGCTGGAGGGAGGAAGAAAAACGGAAGGAAGAAGGGCCTGGCGAGCCTCTTCATGTTTTGAACCGCGGCGGTCAGGAAGGA
>JARKQG010000015.1 GCA_029974035.1 Eubacteriales bacterium
GACCCGTCGGGCCGGTAGCGCCGGTAGCACCGGTGGCGCCCATCGCGCCGGTCGCGCCCTGGGGACCCGTCGGGCCGGTAGCGCCAGTGGCACCAGTTGCGCCGGTCGCACCCTGGGGACCCGTCGCGCCGGTGGCACCGGTGGCGCCCGTCGCGCCCTGGGGACCCGTCGGGCCGGTCGCGCCAGTGGCACCAGTTGCGCCGGTCGCGCCCGTCGCGCCCTGGGGACCCGTCGGGCCGGTCGCGCCGGTGGCACCGGTGGCACCTTGGGCGCCTTGCGCGCCCATTGCGCCCTGAGGGCCGGTAGGACCGGTCGCGCCGGTGGCGCCCGCCTGTCCTTGCGGACCCTGCGGACCGATTGTGCCCTGGGGACCCGTCGGACCGGTGGGACCGGCAGGGCCTGTCGGGCCGGTGGGGCCCGTCGGACCGCCGAAGGGACCGGTAGGACCTGTCGGACCGGTGGGGCCAGTGGGACCGGGGCGGCAGGGACGGCAGGGGTGGTGATGCGGCGGATTGCACCAGTCGCCGCAGCCCCATCCCGATTTCGGTTCCTTGCCCCGATAGACGCCCCAGTCTTCTCCGAAGATATCATAACTCATTGAGTTCACCTCATGCTTGATAAAATGTGGCGGGGAAACACCCCGTTTCACATATATGCGGGCCACCATATCCCGGTGAGTTGCTTTTTGGGTATAAAGTGGCGCTCCGTTTCGACGCGAAACGCGCGAGACCGGGCGGCGGAACATTACGCCTCTTCCGCCGCCGTTTTTTGGGGTGCGGCGGCCTCCACCGCGCGGAGGTCCTCTGCCAGCGGCCCGCGCACAGGGGGAAGCGCCGCCGCACTCCGGGCGTGGGCCAGCGCCCGGGGCAGAAGGCCCATGCGCCACGCCGCAGCCGCAGCCAGCGCTTCCGGCGTGGCGTCCCAGGCGTGGTCCATATTGACATAGGTGTCGGATTTCCTAAGGATTTTCAGCGCCTCCTCCGCCAGAAACAGCGCCATCGGCCAATCGGCGCAATCATGACAAAAGCGCGCGAAATCCACCAGCGGTTCGCGCATATGGGGCGCTTCCGCGACGGCGCGCAAATGCCATGCGAAGGCCGCCTCCGGCCGGTTCAGCGCCCGAAGGGCGTTTGCGATCCATCCCATGGCCGCGCCGCGTTCCTCGCCCCACGTGGCGGATGGCATTGAAAGATAGACCGTCAGCGCGTCGACGCACTTTTGCCACTCGCCGCGGAACATGTACTCCCGGCCGAGGTAGCAGCGCATCCGCTCGTCTTCGGGCGCCTCCCGCACGGCCATTTCCAGGAGCGGCAAGTAGGAACTCCGGGGCTTTGACGGGTCCGGCGCGTGGCTGAGCGTCACGCCCTCAAGGCGCGGCCGCCTAAGCGGCGCGGCGCCGCGGTAATCCAGGTATTCATGCACCGGACACTTCCAGAAAAAGCCGTCGCGGCCGTGAACCTTGGCGCTGTAAAACTGCACGCCCGGGCTCCCGTCCGCCCGAAGGCTCCAGTTGTACAGGATGTTTCCCAGAATTGCCGCGCCGGGGTGCAGGGACTGCGCCGCCCGCCACGCGTCCTCCAGCCTTTCACGCCAGCCCGGCTCAAAGTATTCGTCCAGATCGGTGCTCACGCAGATGTCCGCATCCTCCGGCACCTTCGTGAGCGAAAGGTTTCGCGCCGCGTCAAACCGCCACGGGAGGATGACCCCTTCGCAAACCACCGCCCCCCGCGCCCGCAGGCGCGCGGCGGTGGCGTCGGTGGAGCCGGTATCGGTCGCCAGGACGAGATCCGCCTCGTCCATGGAGTCCATCCACCGGTCGACAAAGGCTTCTTCGTTTTTGCAGATCGCGTAGACGCAGACCTTCAGGCGCTTCATGACGCACCTCCGCCGCCATGCGCGGCCGCCTGCCGGAGCAATTCCACATTGCGCCGCAGCCGGGGATTCGATTCATCCAGCGCGAGGGCTTCTTCGGCGCAGGCCAGCGCCTCCTCGCGCAGGCCGAGGCGGTGCGCCGCGATGGCGCAATAGTCGCAAAGCGCCGGACCCCAGCTTTCGTCCTCCACCAGATAGCTCCCGCTGGGCCGGAGGATGGCGAGACCCCTTTTCGCCATCGCGTAGGTCATGGGCCAGTTTTCCTCCCGATAGCCCAGCGCCGCCATGGCCAGATAGGGCTCCCGCACGCCCGGGCACTCCGCGATGGCGCGGTACAGCCACGCCACGGCCTCGCTTCGCTCTTCCCTCGCCTCATAGGCCCGGGCGATAAAGCGCATCGCCGCGCAGCGCTCCTCGTCCCATCGGGCCGAAGGCATCTTCAAATATGCTTTCAGCACTTCGATGGCGCGGTCATACCGGCCGTGAAAAAGGTATTCGCGCCCCAGCCAAAAGGCGGCGCGGTCGTCCTCCGGGTCTTCGGCGGCGGCGAGCTCCAGAAGCGGCAGGTATTGTCCTCGGGATTTTTCCGGGTCGGGATGGTGGTTCAGTACGAGCCCCTCTACCCAAACCGGGTTTTCGCCGCCCGGGCCTTCGTAGCGCAGCACTTCGTGCACCGGGCGGACCCAGCGAAAGCCCAGGCGGCGGTGAATTTTCTCCCGCGGATACTGGGTCTGGGGCGTCCCGTCGGCCCGAAAAGCCCAGGTGTAAAGATAGGTGGCGCGGGTATGCTCCGGCTTCCAGGCCGATTCCAGCGCCGCGCGCCAGCCGGGTTCGAACACCTCGTCCAGGTCTGTGCTCACGCAGATGTCCGCGTCCTCCGGCACGCGGCGAAGCGCGGCGTTGCGCGCCGCGTCAAAGCGCCACGGGAGGATGATCTCCTCGCAGACCGCCGCGCCCCGCGCCCGCAGACGCGCCACGGTCCCATCCGTCGATCCGGTATCCAGCACAATCACCCCGTCCGCCTCGCCCATGGAATCCATCCAGCGGTCGACGAACGCCTCCTCATTTTTGCTGATGGCGTATACGTAGACTTTGTACTTTCCCAAGGCAATCCCTCCCGCTTTTCGCACCCCTGACAGCTTATGCCGGACCGCGCTCCGGGGTTCCCCCGGGCGCGGCGCTTTCCGGCCGGGGGCATCTCCGGAGCGCGCTTTCTTGTCCACGGAGCGTTTTCGCGGTATAATCAAAGGCAGGGCGTGGCGGCGCGGGTGCGCAATGCACCGGGCCCAATCCGGGAGGGTTGCGTTTGGATATCGTCTTCGGGGCACTCTGCGCTGTCATTTTGGCATGTATTGCCGTGCTCCTGCACGCGCGAAGGCGGCGGCGGTACTTCCGCAAGCTGGAAGACAGCTGGGGAAAACCCGTCCCGCCGGGGGATACGGACTCCGATGTTTTGGAGGACATCGCGTCCTACTGGCGCGAATCTTCCAAAGCGGAACCTTTCGGCCGCGCCGTGGACGACACCACCTGGAGCGATCTGGACATGGACGCCATCTTTCGGCTTTTGGATCGCGCGGAGAGCGGCGTCGGCGAGGAAGTGCTCTACGCCATGCTGAGGGAGATCGGCGCGGACGGAGAGACGCTGGCGAGGCGGTCGCGGTACATCGAGGCCATCAAGCGGCATTCCCCGCATCGGACCTGCATGCGCGCGGCGCTGCGCCGGCTGGGCAAGGCGCGCTACCACAGGGCGTGGGCATATCTGTTTCATCCTTCCGCGAAGAAGCCCGCGCACGGCGCCGCGTATGCCGCGCTGGCGGGTCTGTCGGTGGCCCTTCCCCTCCTCAGCTTTATCCAGGTGCAGTTTCTCATCGCCGTCGCCGCGGCGTTTGCCGCCAATCTGGCGGTATACTACTGGTCCGGAAGGGCGTGGATGGGCGAGATCGCGGCGATCCGCCACATCGCGTCCGTACTCACCGCCGCGACCCGGCTGAAGGACGCGTGCCCGCCGGGCATGGAGGACGCGCGGCAGGAGCTGACCCGGATCTGCCGGGAGATGAAGCCGGTGCTCCGGTGGAATGCGCTCTTTGCGATGCAGCGGCAAAACCCGTTTGACGTGATCACGGACTATCTGCGCATTTCGCTCCAGCTGGACATGCTCTGCCTGATCCGCCTGACCGCGTTCTTTGAAAAGCACAACGCAGCCCTTCGCGCCCTCTACCGGCTCACGGGGGAGATCGACGCCTGCATCGCCATCGCGAATTTCCGCGCTTCGGGCGCGGAGACCTGTGAACCGGAGTTTACCGGGGACCTCTGCGTGCGAGCGGAGGGGCTTGCGCACCCGCTCCTCAAAACCCCGGTGCGAAACGACATCGCCTGGGACCGGTGCGCGCTCATCACCGGCTCCAACGCCTCCGGGAAATCCACCTTCACAAAGGCGCTGGCGATTGGCGCAATCCTGGCCCAGAGCGTGTGCACCTGCACGGCCCGCATCTTTAAAATGCCCCGCGCCCGCGTGCTCACGTCCATGGCGCTGCGCGACGACGTGGAGGGCGGCGAAAGCTACTTTATTGTGGAAATCAAGAGCCTCCGGCGGATCATCTCCGCGCTGGGGGCCGACACGCCGACGCTGTGCTTCATCGACGAGATCCTCAGGGGTACGAATACGGTGGAGCGCATCGCGGCGTCCTCGGCGTTTCTCGGCTACCTTGAGAGGCAGAATTGCCTGTGCATGGCGGCAACCCACGACCAGGAATTGACCCAAATGCTCTCTCAGTACCGGCAGCTCCATTTCCGGGAGGACCTCACCCCGGAGGGCATGACGTTTTCCTACAAGCTGTTGGAAGGCCCCAGCGATACGCGCAACGCCATCGCACTAATTAAGCAAATGGCTTTCCCGGAGGAGATTTTGGAGACCGCCGCGGCGGCTGTGCGCCACTGCGAAGCGACGGGAAGCTGGCGGCAGAAAGGCAGGGCGGATGCGCAATGACCAACCTTTACATCTCCGCGATCCGGCTGAAGAAGGATTCGGGATACGACGCAAGCGCGTATCCGTTTTCCCTGCCGGTGATCCAAGCCCTGAGCACCCTCCGGCTGGAAAGCCCGGTGACGTTCTTCGTCGGAGAAAACGGCACGGGAAAATCGACGCTGCTGGAGGCGGTCGCCATCGCCTACGGGTTTAACGCCGAGGGCGGCTCCCGCAACTTTCATTTTGCGACTGTGGAAACCCATTCGTCGCTATACAGGCACCTCGTGCTGGAAAAGGGCGTGAAGCGCCCAAAGGACGGCTACTTTCTCCGGGCGGAGAGCTTTTACAACGTCGCCAGCGAGATCGACAGGATGGAGGTTGAGGATTCCTACGGCGGCGAGTCGCTCCACCGGCGCTCCCACGGGGAGAGCTTCATGAACCTTGCGATGGACAGGTTCTTCGGGAACGGCCTGTACCTTCTGGACGAGCCCGAGGCGGCGCTGTCGCCCTCCCGGCAGCTTTCACTGCTTGCGCGCATCCACGATCTGGTCAAAGAGAACGCCCAGTTCATCATCGCAACCCATTCGCCCATCCTGATGGCCTTCCCTGGCGCAAAAATCTACCTGTTTGAGGATACGAAAATCAAGCCCGTCGCTTACAGGGACACGGAACACTATCAGGTCATGAAGTACTTTCTGAACAACCCCGAGGGCATGCTCGAAAGGCTGTTGAAGTAACCCTCCCTTTCAGGCATTAAATCTGTTGTAACCATTTATAAATACAACAAAATTTACAATGATTATTCACCCCTATTTTCACACTTCGTCAAATTGGCAGGTGTATCTCTTTATAATACCATTGCCCCAAATCGCTTTATGCGCCATTTATTCTGTGATTATCCCCGTAAAAGGATGCGATATAAACCTCCGTATGCGCGTTCTTGGTTTTGGGAAAGGAATTACAGCATGCGCCGGACGCATGCCTCGCCCTCTCCGAAACCCCGGAACGCCTGTCCAGCGCCGTGTGCAACCATCTTTCAGCGAGTTCACGGCGGCGTCCAAGTACGTTTTATGCTGCGACGCGGCGGCGAGGGATCAGTCCAACAACCGAACGGAGGGCTTGCAATAAACAACGCACTGACATTCAATGACATCTTCAAAAAATCCTTTCTGGAGAGCGGCGGATTTTTGCAGGCGGTCACGCCAGCGGCGCTGCTTCAGGGCGTAGGCTGCATTCTGCTGGTCCACTACACGGGCGACGGCGTGGAAGAGCGCGTGCGCCGCGCGCTGGGCACAAACCCGTACAAGATCAAGTCAAAGACCTTGCGCAAGCATGATGTGAAAATGGCCATCGAGGTCCGCCTCCGGCGCGGCGGCACCGCGTTTATTGACGCGCTTCAAGGCGCGGAGGGCGTCAGCGATGTGACGCTCGTCCAGTACAGCGGCGACTATATCGATTGGTGAGGGCATTCCGATGATCAAAAACTGGCGGCACACACAGCGCCCATGAGTACGCTCCTTTCCTTCACGGAATTTGAACCGCACCGGGTTGTATGCAGATTTCTCAATCCTTGCCCGGAAGAAATACCGGAACGGGACAAGCCGGCATCTTATACGATGCCAGCGGAATTAATCCAGACCCCGTTGCGTATAAAGGAGGCCTCCTGTCATGAATAGTTCATGGAACCGAGGTTTGGGCTCGACTTATCCTCAGTATTTCTGCGCAGATGATCAAAATGGCACGTCGTGTTGCAACCACCCCTATTCATGCGAGACGCATAATTGTGTCTGTCCGTCTGGCTCGCTGGGGCCAAAGGGAGACCCTGGGTGTCCCGGCCCAAAGGGGGACACCGGCGCCATCGGCCCGCAGGGGCTCATGGGCGCAACGGAGCCCATCGGCCCCACCGGCGCTACAGGTGCGACGGGTGATGCGGGCCCAACAGGCCCTACCGGCCCCCAGGGCGATGAGGGCCCCGCCGGTGCGAGCGCCTATGAAGTCGCCGTCGAGGAAGGCTTCTCCGGGACGGAGGCAGAATGGCTCGCCTCGCTCGTCGGGCCCACCGGCCCGGTAGGGCCTCAGGGGCCGATTCTTACGCCAGTCATTGGCTATGCTTCCAACAATGCACAGCCTTCAATTCCAATTACGCTTACAGGCACGGCAATACCGCTGCCGGACAACCAAAACCTATCCCCGGAAATCACAGTTGATGGGGCAGACACCGTATTTACAATTTCTCAGGATGGACTGTACCGGATCACGTACTCGATCAATATTGTGACGCCCAAAGTGATTGCCGCCTATTTGCTCGTAAACGGAACACCAAACGACGATTCGCTTATTGATTCTGGTGCTGCAATCGCGCATCTTTCATCCGACATCTTCTTAACTGTAAGCGGAACGACAACCATTTTGCTGATTTCAGCGATCGGTGATCCTCTCCAAGGAACAATTGACTTAAGTGCCGGGGGCGGCGCAACCCTCGTGATCCAGCAAATCGGCTAACCACAAAACCATGTTCTGATAGGAAGGCTTCGCTCGCGAAGCCTTCCTCTTTCTTGTTCATGGCAATTCTCCCTGTGCGGGTCAATTATGGACGGCCGGATCATTTTCGGCTGATTGTCGTCGCAATTCAATCATAACCGATGGACCCGTCTCCCGCTCTATTTTTCCCCTCCCTGTCCAACATGCATTGCAGTTCCGCGGTAAATATTCTTAAAATAAGCAGCTTTTCTTGACCTTAATTTTGACAGGTGCTATAATTTCGGTGGTCATAAAAATTACAGGAGATGTGACAAGTGCGGAAGACAATCGCGGCGATCCTAACGATCTTGATGTTGATGTCTGGTGTGGGTGTGGCGATGGCATCCTCGATGGTTCCCGGAACCTATACCGCCACGGCGCAAGGTTTTGGCGGAGATATTACGCTGAGCGTTACTGTTGGCGCAGATGGCATCACAGGCATCGAAGTTGTGAATCATTCGGAAACCGAGGGGATCGGCGAGGCTGCGTTGCCGATCATGGTGGATAAAGCAATTAAGGCGCAGACCGCAAAGGTTGACGGCGTATCGGGCGCAACCATTACTTCTGCCGCCTTTATCGCCGCGCTCAAGGATGCGTTGACGCAGGCGGGCGTCGATGTGGATCAGATGGGCGAGGCTTCACAATCAGCCGAAGCAAAAGAAGACGTCACACTCGATACGGACATTGTGGTCGTGGGTGGCGGCGCCGCCGGTTTAAGCGCAGCGCTGCGTGCGGCTCAACAAGGGAAGCAGGTTATTCTGCTTGAAAAGATGGCCGTGGTCGGCGGTGCAAGCGCCATGGCCGGTTCCGGAACGATGGCCACCGGAAGCGACTGGCAGAAGGAAGATGGCTTTGAAGATTCCCCCGAGAAGCTTAAGGCCGATCTAATGGCGAATGGCCATAATTACAATGACGAGGCAACGGTTGATATTTATGTCAATAGCGTTGCGGAGTCGTTCAACTGGCTTGTTTCCGCGGAAGGTGCCAATGTGCCCTATAATAGAACGGGCAAGCCCAGCCGAAGCTATTCGGGAGAAGGGCGCGGAGCGGGTGTTGTTTCCAGCCTTTCGAGCAGCTTCACAAACGCTGGCGGCACCTTGCTGACCAGCACGCCGGCAACGGAGCTGATTGTTGAAAACGGCGTCGTAAAGGGCGTTAAGGCATCGGGAGAAGACAAAGAGTATACCATCAACGCCAAGGCCGTCATTCTTGCCACCGGCGGGTTTGGAGCCAATGACGACATGGTTCCGGATGAATACAAGAAATTCGTCTACGCGGGGCATGCGGGATCGAACGGCGACGGCATCGTGATGGCTAAGGCAGTCAACGCGGACTTGATCAATATGCAATTCGTCAATACGCAGCCCAATTCTATGATTTTGCCCAGCGGGTTGGGACAATACTGCAATCCCGGAGTAAATGGGGCGTATACGGCTTCCGGTGCCTTCCTCGTAAACCAGGACGGCGTGCGCTTTGCCAATGAGCAGGGGAACGCCTGGGATCTGATGCAGGAAATGAAGAAGAACGCCGCCCAGTATCTGGTCATGGATCAAGCCTCCTTTGATGCTTTCAATGAGGGTATGGTCAATTCCAAGATTTACACGATGGAAAATGTCGCCGAATGGCTGAAGAATGACGGCGAGGGGAATCCCTTTATGGTCACTGCTGCGACACTGGACGAGCTGGGCGCGAAGCTGGGCGTCGCAGAAGGCGTCCTGACGGAAACAGCAGCAGCATTTAATTCATATGCGGCAAAAGGCGAACCGGATGCTTTTGGTCGGACCATCGCGGCTCCCCTGAGTTCGGAAGGTCCGTATTATTCGTTGCAGATGTTTATCCGTTATTATGCGACGCTGGGCGGATTGCATATCAACGAAAACATGGAGGTTATGAATGCTGATGGCCAACCTGTAAGCGGGCTTTACGCTGCCGGTGAAGTTGTCGGCGGACTTGAAGGGGATGTCTACATGGGCGCGACGCTGTTTGGATGGGCGGTTGCCAGCGGATATGACGCGGGAAATGCCGCTGTGGCCGCCATCAACGGATAAGGTGCGCACACATTAGGACGAGAGAGGTGCGTCCTTCCGTATTTCCTTTGTAAAGAAAACTTCCCCGGGCGGTGTTCAGGGTTTTCTGTAAGAGCGGCTTCTGTGAGAAAGACAGTGATTTCTAGATTCTCGAAGCCCGAGGCGGTTGGGCAGCTACCGCCGAAGGCGGCTCGAGCCTGTTCAAAATTTTCTGTAAGATCGGACGCCTTCTGTGGAAGAATAAATACACAGGAGGCGTTTGTAGTATGCCACGGAAAAGCAAGCACGCGATCCCGGAAGAGAAGAAAGCCTTATTGCTGTATCTGATCGATATTCTGCCACTCCGGCAAACCCTCCAACTGGGACAATTTCCGGCGGCGGAGCTGATCCGCCAAGGTTTTTCCGCCAAAAACCAAAAAAGATATTGACATATGCCCGAATCCGAGTACAATGGGGGTTGAAAAGGGCATATGCCCTAAAAGGAGGTGAAGCGATATGCCAGGAAGAGACGGAACCGGACCGATGGGCGCGGGTTCCATGACGGGCAGAGGCTTGGGGCTTTGCGCAGGCGGCGCCGTGGGATACGGAACGGGGCGCGGCCCGGGATTGGGCCTGGGCTGGAGACGCGACCTGGGCTGCGGACGAGGGTTCGGAAGGCAGTTTGCCCCGGCGCAATGGCCGGACGACGTTTCTCAGAAGGATCTTCTCGCCCAGCAGAAGCGGGCGCTGGAGGACAGGCTTGAGGTCGTCAACAGACAGCTCGAATCCATGTAGCGGACGACACGGGGAGGGCAATCCCCTCCCCCATTCCCGCATCGCAAGACTCCGCATTCGGCGCGCGACGCACATATGCGGAACAAGTCCGGCAAGCTGCCGGCCGTCCGAGCGGGCGCCGGATACCGGGCCGGCGTTGAACCATCAAAAACCTGACGGGGAGAATTGCCATGAAGATTATCGTTCCGGTCAACGAGGACAAGACGAGCGTCTGTCCTTCCTTTGGGCGCGCGCCCTATTTCAGCATGACGGACATGGAAAGTGGAAAATCCGAGATCGTTGAAAACGCGGCGGCCGCCGGCGAAGGCGGCGCGGGCATCCGCGCGGCGCAGACGGTTCTGGACCTGGGCGCGGACGCGCTGATCGCCCAGCGCCTTGGAGAGAACGCGGCAAACGTGCTGAAGGCCGCGGGCGTCAGGCTCTACGGGCCGAAATTTGGCAGCGCGGAAGCCAACGTGGGCGCGCTCATGGCGGGCTCTCTGAAGCCGCTGACGGCCATCCACCCCGGATTTCATCACGGGGGCAACGAATGAAGATCGCCATCCTCAGCGGCAAGGGCGGAACCGGAAAGACGTTCGTCGCGGTCAACCTCTCCGCGGTGGCCGGGCGCTGCGCATACCTGGATTGCGACGTGGAGGAGCCCAACGGACACCTGTTTCTCGATGTCGCCAACCCGTCCCGCGCGGAGGTATCGGTTTCCGTCCCGATTATTGATCCGGACAAGTGCCTGGGCTGCCGCGTCTGCGTCCAGTTTTGCCGCTTTGGCGCGCTGGCCTTCGTGAACAAAAAGCCGCTGCTGACACAATCGGTCTGCCACGCCTGCGGCGGGTGCGCATACCTGTGCCCCGTTGGGGCGATCGCGGAAGTACCCCGCGGGATCGGGCGGATCGAACGGGGCATGAGCGGCGACACGGAGGTGCGCACCGGCATTTTGAACCCCGGCGAAGTCAGCGGCGTTCCGATCATCCGCGAGCTTCTGTCCAGCGCGGACGGAGAATCCGGCGCCGTCTTCATCGATTGCCCGCCCGGCACGGCCTGCACGGCGATGGAATGCGTGCGCCGGGCCGATCTCTGTGTTCTGGTGGCGGAGCCCACCCAGTACGGAGCCCACAATCTGCAGATGGCGGACGAACTGTGCGAAACGTTCCGGAAACCGCGGGTCGCGGTGCTCAATAAGACCCTGGAGGGCGTGGAAAACCCCTCCGAAGCCTTCTGCCATGCGCAGGGCATTCCGATTGCGGCGAAGATCCCCTTTGACGAGGAGGTGGGCAGACTGGCCGCCTTTGGCCTGGTCGCGGCGGAGCATCTGCCCTGGCTCCGGTCGCTGTTCACGGATCTTCTCGACCGGATCGGGAAGGAGGCCGCCCAATGAAGCAGCTTCTTGTGCTCAGCGGGAAGGGCGGCACGGGAAAGACGACCGTCGCCAGCGCGCTGATCCGCCTCGCGGACGCAAAACGGTTTGCCGACTGCGACATTGACGCCCCCAACCTGCACCTTTCGGTGGACGTTCCGCCGGAAACATCGGAGGAGGCGTATTACGGCCTTCCGAGGGCCGCGATCCACCCGGATGTGTGCGACCAGTGCGGCCTTTGCGCCTCTCTGTGCCGGTTTCAGGCGATCCTCCGGGATGGGGATGGGCGCTATCGGGTCGATCCCGCCGCATGCGAAGGCTGCGCGCTGTGCGAGATCGCCTGTGAATCGCGCGCGATTTCCATGCAGCCTGCGGTCACGGGCCGCCTGACGGCCCATCGGGGCGGCGGCCGATTCTTCTCAACCGCACGGCTGCGCATGGGCGGCGGAAACTCGGGAAAGCTGGTCGCGGCGGTCAAAAAGCGGCTGCGGGACGCCGGGGACGCCGGTCAAATCGCGGTCATCGACGGGTCGCCCGGCATTGGCTGTCCGGTGATCGCCTCCGTCAGCGGGGTTGACCTGATGCTGATCGTGGCCGAGCCGACCCTCTCCGGGCTCAGCGACCTGGAGCGCATCCTCAAGACCGCCCGCCAATTGGGCGCGAGGTGCGCGGTCGCGGTCAACAAGGCGGATGTCAACGAGCAAATCGCCGATGAAATCGAAGGATTCTGCAAAAAGGCGGAGCTTCCGTTCGTCGGCCGCATTCCGTACGATGCCCGCGCCGTGGAGGCGGTAAACGCCGGCACGGACGTCATCGCCTATGGCGGCGGGGCGGCGGAGGCAATCAAGGCGATGTATCCCCGGATCAAGGCATTGCTTGAGGAAGGCGGGGCGAACGCATGAAGGTGCGCGTGTTGGTCGAGGATACCGTCTCCTCCGCGGAATACCGCGGTGAGCACGGCTTGAGTCTTTACATCGAAACGCAAAGGCACAGGCTGCTCTTTGATTTTGGACAAAGCGCGCTGTTTTGCGACAACGCGGAAAAGATGGGCGTGGACGTGGGCAAAGTGGACACGGCGATCCTGTCCCACGGGCATTACGACCACGGCGGCGGCATGTCCGCGTTTTTGCGGCGCAACGAGCGCGCCGATGTACTGGTTCGGGCGCGCGCCTTCGATCCGCACCTGTCGGTCCGCGCGGGCGGGCAGATCGCGGACATCGGGTTGGATGCGGCGCTTGAGCATCATCCGCGGGTGAAGACGACGCACGCCGTACAGGTGCTGGACGACGAACTGACGGTCTTTTCCGGGGTCCGGCGGGGCGCCCTCTGGCCACCCGCCAACCGGACGCTTCTCAGCGCCGCGTCGGGCGTCCGCGCGCCCGACGGCTTTTGCCACGAACAGAACCTGATCGTCACCGAAGACGGCGCGGATGTGCTGTTCACCGGCTGCGCCCATAACGGAATCGCGAGCATCCTCGAAGCGGCCTGCGCACTGCGCGGCCGGCCGCCCCGCGCGGTGGTCGGCGGGTTTCACCTTGTTCTAAAGGAAGACCCCGACGGAGGGGACGCCGCGTTTGCCGCGCGGGTCGCGGAGGCGCTCAGGGCCTACGACGCCGACTTTTACACGGGCCATTGCACCGGCGCGGGCGGCGTCCGGCTGCTCGGGGCGATGATCGGCCCCCGCGTCCATCCCCTGGCAACGGGGCTGTCGTTTGTTCCATGACAAAAAGATGGAGGGACCTGCATGGTCCTCGCGATACCCGATAGAAAAGCGCCGGAAGGGGCGGCCGGGGGCGCGGAGCCTTTTACGGATCAGGTGCTCGATCATTTTTCCCATCCGCGCAATGTCGGCGCGCTTGCGCATCCGGATGCCGTCGGGACATTCGGCGACCCGGCTTGCGGCGATTTTCTCGAATTGCACCTTGAAATCCGCGGCAACGTCATCACCGACGCGCGCTTCAGGGTGCGGGGGTGCGTGGCGGCCATCGCCACCAGCAGCATGACGACGGTTCTGATCAAGGGCAAAACCCTCGAAGAAGCGTCCCGCGTGACCGACCGTGCCATCGCGGAGGCGTTGGGGGGCCTGCCGCCCCGCAAGCTGCACTGCTCCATTCTGGGCGCGACGGCCGTGAAAAACGCCGTCGCCGATTACCGCACAAGGTGTGAAAGGGGACCCGGTATGAAAAAGCAAGCTTCCGGCAGATCCTGTCTGCAGCCAACGCCCAGGGTTCTGGTTTCCTGCCGCGACCGGGAAGGGCGCGACAACGCGCTGGCGGTCGCCTACTGCTGTAATTGCAGCTATGATCCTCCGATGGTGATGGTGGGCATCGTGCCCAGCCGGTTTTCGCACCCGATCATAAAGGAAACCGGATGCTTCGTGGTGAACCTGGTGCCAAAGGCCTGTGCCCCAACCTTTTTTGAGCTTGGAAAGCGCAGCGGGCGGGACGGGGACAAGCTCGCGGCCCTTTGCGTAAAGACGGAAAACGGCGTCAAAGTCAACGCGCCGCTTTTGAGCGATTGCCCGGTGAATATTGAGTGCACCGTGGTGGATTCCATCCGGACCGGCTCCCACGAGATGTTCGTAGGGCGCGTGGAGTACGTGCACGCAGACCCGGCGCTGGTCGATGAGGACGGCACCATCGATTTTTCTCGGCTGGATCTTTTGTAGCCCTCCGAACGGCGCGCAGGCGCCAGTAGTTCACGAAGTCTAAGGGCCGATGATAGGGCGCAGAGATTTTTCTGCCCGGCACGGAGCCGGACAGAAAAAGATCCAGCAATAGTGCGAAAATTAGGCTTCGCGGACTACTGGGCCCCTCCCCCGCCGCCTCCCGTCTGGGCGCGGCAAATATCCATGAACCGCCTGGCGTGGCGGGTCAGAAACTTGTTCTTGTGGTACACCATATGAAAGCCGCGCTCAAACCGGAGCCCCTTCACCTTCAGCTCCGCCACACCGCCGGACGCCAGTTCTTCCCCAACCAGCATCCACGGCAGCACGGACACCCCCAGCCCCGCCTTCACCGCCTGCACCAGCGCCTCCGTGCTGGTGCTTTCCCATGCGGGGCGGTAGGCGTATTCGCGGCTGGACAGCACGTGGTCAAATAGCTCTCGGGTGCCGCTTCCCGGCTCTCGAAGCAAAAGGGGCTGGGCCAAAAGCTGCTGCGCCGTCACCGTGCGCAGGGAAGCCAGCGGGTTCTCCGGCGCGCAGATCACCGCCAGGCGGTCCTTCGCATAGGGGGTCTGCGTCAGCTGATCCGAATGGATCTGGCCCTCCATCAGCGCAAAATCCAGCTCGTTCTGCAAAATCTTGCGCTCGATCTGGTCGGAGCTGCCGATGAACACCTCCACCGCGGAGCCCGGCTCCTCCCGCAGAAAGGCGTTCACATACCGGGGTATCAGCTTGGTGCCGATGGTGATGGACGCCCCCACCCGCAGCCGCGCCGACAGCTCCCACTGGCGGATGCCGTTTTCCATGTCCTCGAAGAGGGCGACGATATGGGTGGCATACTCCAGCAGCTTTCTTCCCGCATCGGTGAGGTACAATCGCCGGGAAATGCGGTCAAACAGCCGGACATCGTAGTACGCCTCCAGCTCCTTCACCGCAAGACTGGCCGCGGGCTGCGCCATGCGCAGCCGCCTGGCCGCCCGGGTCACGCTGTTCTCCTCGCAGACCGCCACAAAGATGGCCAGGTGTCTCAGGGTCAACCGCGCCACGTCCGTTCATAATGATTTCATCTGGTTCTCATAAAATAATAATATTTTTATTATCCTTCGTCAAGTGGTATAGTAGAGGTGGCGGCCCGTCCGGAAAACCGGAGGGCGGCAGGAGGCAGCATGAAGGAGCGCAAGTGGACGGTCTACCGGGTCCTTTTCGGCACTTTTTTCAAGGCCAGCGCCTTTACCTTCGGGGGTGGGCTGGCCATCATCACCGTGATCGAGCGGGACATGGTCGTCCGGCATCATCTGATGACCAAGGACGAGTTCATGGAATACGCCACCCTGTCCCAGAGCATGCCGGGCGTCATCGCCCTCAACTGCGCCACGCTGGTGGGCCGTCACGCCGCGGGCACGGGCGGCATGCTGGCGGCGGGCATCGGCGCGATCTTGCCCACCCTGGTGCTGATGGTGCTGGCCACCGTTCTGGCGGAGCTGATCCCACAGCAGGGGCCGCTGATGGGCGCAATGCGCGGCATCCGGGCGGCCTCCGCGGCGCTGGTGGTATCGGCCGCGGCGTCCCTGGGGGGCTACAACATCCGCAGCCTCTTCGCCGTCATTTTGATGGTCGTCGCCTTCGTGCTGTCGCTGACGGACATCGCCAGCGCGCCGGCGGTCATCGTGCTCTCCGGGCTGACGGGCATCGCGTATCAGGCCGCGCGCCGGGCGCTAAAGAGGAGGAAATCCCGTGCTTCTTGAAACCCTGAGGCTGTTTGTCACCTTTGTGAAGCTGGGTTTTTTGAGCTTTGGCGGCGGATACGCGATGCTGTCCATGGTGATATCGGAGGCCCGGCAGTTCGGCGTCACCACCGCGCAGATCGCGGATCTGTACGCGCTGGACATGGTGGTACCCGGCCCCATTTCCATCAACGCGGCCACCTATGTGGGCTATCTGCACCAGGGCCTGACGGGCGCGGTGGTGGCCACCCTGGGGGTTTCCCTGCCCTCGTTCATCCTCACGGTGGTCCTGATGCGGCTGTTTGCCCGCTACAAAAACCAGAACTGGCTCTCCGACACGCTGTCAGGCATCAAGCCCGCCACGGTGGGGCTGATCGCGGCGGCGGCGCTGGAGATTGCCTCGGAAGTGCTGGTCAACCCGAACCGGCGGATCGCCACCCTGCTGGCGGACCCCTGGGGCACCCTGTCCATCCCCTGCCTGGTGATCTTCGCGCTGGCGGCGCTTTTCAACATTCGCTGGAAGGTCAACCCCATCCTGCTGACCGCGCTGGCGGGCATCGCCGGGGCCTTTCTGCTGGGCTGATTGCGCCTGGCGCGCCGTTCAGCCGTACTTTTCCCGGATAAACCGATCCATGGCGTCCGCGACGCGGCGGGACACCTTGACCGCCTCGACGACGGTCTTCGCCCCTGTCACCACATCGCCCGACGCGAACACGCCCTCGCGGCTGGTGTGCCCGAGCTCGTCCACCACCACGAGGCCCCGGTCGCTGACGCGGATGCCGCCGGTGGAGGAGACGATGACCGATCGCGGGCCCTGGCCGACAGCCACGATGACCGAATCCACGGGCAGCAGCGATTCCGTCCCCGGGACGGGGACGGCGGCTTTCGCCCCGCCTCCGGCATCCTCGATGATGCTGGAATCGGCCAGCACCACGCCCTCGTCCTCAAAGCGCAGCGCCGTCTTTTTCATGAAAAACCGTGCCCCGTCGATGCGCGCGTATTCCGCTTCCACGGAGCGCGCCGTTATGCCGCGCTCGTCCAGATGACAGATGACGAATACCTCCTGGCAGCCGTGACGGATGGCGGTACGCGCCACGTCCATGGCCACGTTTCCGGCGCCGATGACCGCCAGACGGCGGCCCAGGCGGTAGACATCCGGGTTGCGCAGGTACTCGATGGCGTAGTGGACGTTTCCCAGGCTCTCGCCGGGAATGCCCAGTCTGTAGGGCTTCCACACGCCGGTGCCCATAAAGATCGCGCGGTATCCGTCCCGCATCAGGTCGTCGATCGTAATGTTTTCGCCGACCTTGTCGTGCCGCTCGAAAATCGTCACGTCATAGTCCCTGGCGGAGAGGAGAAAGGCGATGGTAATGCCCGAGGGCCCGGAGCCGATGATGGCGACGCGTCCGCTGGTCCTCGCGGAGCGGTGGGACTGATGGATGTTCAGATACAGGAGACCGGGGCCCGACCGGCGGGCCTGTTCCCGCGTTTCATTCCATATTACAGTATATAGAATCCACCGCGGGGGCGTCAAGGCGTCAGCGGATGACCCGCTTTAAGGGCTTCCAGATGAGAAGGGCGATGGCGAAGTCAATCATGCTGTGGACGACGCTGCCGACGCCGACCAGCAGCAGAACGGTTTTGACATAGCCGCCGCCGTAATAGGCGGCGCTCATGGCGCTGCTCAGGTAGAAGGGGGTGACGGCGAGCACTTCGCACAGTCCGTGGATGAGG
>JARKQG010000087.1 GCA_029974035.1 Eubacteriales bacterium
TTGCCATTTGTGCCAAAACCCGATACAATAGAGGGCGAGACAGCGGCGCTAGCGCGCCACGATGGGAGGAGACCAACGTGTACAAGGAAACGGTGAAGGCCGCGTCCGACAAGATGGACAAGACCCTCGCGGTCATTCAAAAGGAGCTTTCGACGCTGCGCGCGGGCCGCGCGAATCCCAAGATCCTGGATCGGATCCTCGTGGACTACTATGGCACCCCGACCCCGCTCAACCAATTGGGCAACATCACCTCGCCCGAGCCGCGGCTGCTCGTCATCGCGCCCTGGGAGGCCAAGATGATCCCCACCATCGAAAAGGAGATCCAGAAGTCCGACATCGGCATCAATCCCTCCAACGATGGCAAGGTGATCCGCCTTCTGGTGCCTGAGCTCACCGAGGAGCGCCGCAAGGACCTGTGCAAGCAGGTGCGCAAGCAGGTGGAGGAGGGCAAGGTGGCCGTTCGTTCCATCCGCCGTGACGCGATGGAGCACCTCAAAAAGCTCAAGAAGGATTCGCAGATCACCGAGGACGAACAGGAGCTGGGCGAGACCGATCTGCAAAAGACCACCGACAGCCACATCAAGGATCTGGACAAGGCGGGCGCCGACAAGGAAAAAGAGATCATGAGCGTATGACGTCCGCATTGGGCCTGACCCTTGAGGACGCGCTGGCGTCCATCCGGGCGGAGGGCCGGCCGGAACCATGCGTAAAGCGCATCCTGCCGGAGGCGCATCCCGGGGGCACCGAGCGCGTGGTGCGCGTCCGGCCCGGGGAGATCCTGGTGGCCCGCTTTCCGGACGAGGTAACCCAGTGAAGATGATGGAATTTGCTCGCCGCGGAACTGCCGCGGAACATGCCCCGCCACGTGGCGTTCATCATGGACGGCAACGGCCGCTGGGCGAAGAAGCGGGGGCTGCCGCGTTCCGCCGGTCACACCGCGGGCATGGACGCGCTGATCGAAATGGTGCGCGCGTCGGACGACTGGGGCATTGAAGCCGTCAGCGTCTACGCCTTCTCCACGGAAAACTGGGGCCGACCGCAGGACGAGGTCAACGCGCTGATGGGCATCCTGGTGAAGTACTTCACCTCCGAAATCGACGAATTGCACCGCAAGAACGTCCGGGTTTCGGTGCTGGGAGACCTTTCCGCGCTGCCGGAGCTTCAGCGCGCCACGGTGGAAAGCGCCGTGGGCCGTACGGCAGGCAATACGGGCCTTCGGTTCAACATCGCCCTCAACTACGGCGGCCGCGCGGAATTGACCCGCGCCGCCCGGAACCTGGCGGCGCTGGGCCTGAAGCCGGAGGAAATTGACGAGGCCGCCGTTGAGGGGCAGCTCTACACCGCCGGCATGCCGGACGTGGATCTTCTGATCCGCACCAGCGGCGAAATGCGGCTTTCCAATTTTTTGCCCTGGCAGACCGCGTACGCCGAGATCATCTTCAATCCCGTTCTCTGGCCGGACTACACGCGCGAGGAATACCTTCGGGATCTCGCCCGCTACGCCGCCCGGGACAGGCGATTTGGAAAGGTGTAGTCGCATTTGATGGAAGCAGCCGAGAGCAGCAAAATCACCAACATGATCCGCCGCAGGATCACGGGCATCGTGATCGCGGTGGTCATGGTCGTGCTCTGGTTTTTTCAGGGCTGGCCGATGCGCGTGGGGCTGGTGGCGCTGATGGTGATGGCCATGTGGGAGATGTACGGCGCCTTTGTCGTGCGCGGCGCCAAGCCCATCCGCTGGGTGGGCATGGCCTACGCGCTTCTGGCGCTGCCCGTATACCTCCGGCTGGGCGTCTCCGCGCTGACGCCGCTGACGACGCTTTTTTGCATGCTGGCGCTGGCCGGCGTGATCTTCCGGGGCCGGATCGATTTTGATTCCGCCGTGGCGACGCTGTTTCCGCTGTTCTATCCGGGCATGCTGATTACGATGCTCTTTCCGCTGCAGGATCTGAAGCCGGTGCTGGTGGCCCGGGTGGCCACGGCGCTGATGCTGCTGATCCCGCTGATGACGGACCTGTTCGCCTACGAGTTTGGAACCCGCTTCGGCCGGCGCAAGCTCTCGCCTGCCCTCAGCCCCAACAAGAGCGTGGAGGGTTCGGTGGCGGGGGTGTTGGCGGCGATGGCCTTCGCCGTGGCGGTGCCCTGGGGCGCGCGGCTGATGACGACCCATATCCGGATTCTCGCGCCCTATGCCGCGGCCCTTCCGCCGCTGTGGGCGTTTGCGCTGTTGGGGCTGGTGGGCTCCGTCGCCGCCCAGATCGGCGATCTGACGGCGTCGATGGTCAAGCGCTACTGCGGCATCAAGGACTACGGCGCGATTTTTCCCGGCCACGGCGGCATGCTGGACCGAATGGACAGCGTGCTGTTCTCCGGCGTGGTTCTTTACGTATTTTTCACGTATACAGCGGGGTGATTGTTTGCGGACACTTGCGGTACTGGGCGCGACCGGCTCGATCGGGCGGCAGGCGCTCGACCTGATCCGGCGGCATTCCGGTCACTTCAAGGCGTCGGTTCTGACGGCAAACCGGAACCATGAGGCGCTCTACGACATGGTGCGCGCGTTCCGCCCGGCGGCGGCTGGCCTGGTGGTGCAGCCCGAGTCGCTCCCGGAGGACGTGCGTTTTTGCGACTGGTACTTTGGCGAGGACTGCTCCGAGCGGGCGCTTCGCGCCCACAGGCCGGACGACTGCCTGGCGGCGGTGGTGGGCATCGCGGGTCTCGGCGCGGTCATGACGGCCCTTGACGAATGCGAACGGGTGCTTCTGGCCAACAAGGAGGCGCTGGTCACCGCGGGGGATTTGGTGATGGCGCGGGCGCGGGCGCTGAATAAGCCCATCCTGCCGGTGGACAGCGAGCACAGCGCGATCTTCCAGTGCCTCGAAGGGGCCAACGGCAACAGGCCCCGGCGGCTGATCCTCACCGCGTCGGGCGGGCCGTTTCGCACCTGGACCGCCGAGGCGATTCAAAGCGCCTCCGTGGCCGATGCGCTGGGGCACCCCACCTGGCGCATGGGCGAAAAAATTACCGTGGACAGCGCCACCATGATGAACAAGGGGCTTGAGGTCATCGAGGCGCACCACCTGTTCGGGATTCCGGAGGCGGCCCTCGATGTGGTGATCCACCCCCAGAGCGTCATACACTCGATGGTGGAGTTTTCCGACGGCGCGATCCTGGCGCAGATGGGCGCGCCCGACATGCGCGGGCCCATCGGCTACGCGCTGGGCTACCCCGCGCGGCTGCCCTACGGCGCCAAACCGCTGGATTTTGCCCGGCTGAGCCTCACCTTTGAGGCCCCCGACGAGGCGCGGTTTCCCTGCCTGCGCCTGGCGCGGGCGGCGCTGCGCGAGGGCGGAAGCGCGCCCGTGGTGCTGAACGGAGCCAACGAGGCGGCGGTGGGCGCCTTCCTTGAAGGCGCGGTTCCCTTCGGCGACATCGCGCGTTTGGTGGAAGACGCGCTTCAAACGGTGCCCGGCGGGGTAATTGATTCTTTAGAGGCCGTGCGCGCGGCCGACCGCGCGGCGCGCGCCTGTGTCTTTGACGCGCTGAAGGCGCGGGGAAGGTAAAGGAGCTATTCATGTCCGGTATATTGTATTTTGTGGTTGCGCTGATGGTGTTCGGGCTGATCGTATTCGCCCACGAGCTGGGGCACTACCTGGTGGCCCGCGCGTCGGGCATCCGCGTATTGGAGTTCGCCGTCGGCTTCGGGCCCAAGCTGGTCAAGTGGCGCAGAAAGGACATCGATTATTCGCTGCGCCTTCTGCCGCTGGGCGGGTACTGCAAGTTTGAGGGGGAGGACGAATCCACCGGCGATCCGCGGGCGTTTACCAACGCGCCCGTGTGGAAGCGTTTTTTGACCATCTTCGCCGGCCCCGCGATGAACTTCGTGCTGGCGTACCTGGCGGTGGCGGTGTTTCTCATGGCGGTGGGCGTGAGCTTTGCGCTGCCGGTGGTGCACGACATTACCTCCGGCATGCCCGCGGAAAACTCCGGGCTGATGGCGGGGGACGTGATCACCGCGGTGGACGGCGAACCCATTGAGCGGAGCGAGGCGGGCGCGGCAAAGCTCGTTGCGCTGATCGGCGAAAGCCAGCCCGACGAGGCCGTGACGCTGACGGTGGACCGCGGCGGGCAGACCGTTGCCGTTTCCGTCGCGCCCCAAGAGACGTCGGCCGGCGGCAAGATCGGCATCACGCTGGGCGCGGAAACCCGGCGCTATTCGCCGGGCGAGGCGCTCGCGATTTCCGGGGGCCGGGTCTACGACATCACGCGCCTGATGGTGGACAGCCTGAAGAACCTGATCTTCCGCGGCGAGGGCGTCGAGGACGCCATGGGCCCGGTGGGGATCATCAGCTTCATGACCGAGGAGATCAGCCGGGATTTTGAAACCGTGCTCAACCTGATTGTCATCATCTCGCTGAACGTGGGGCTGATCAACCTTCTGCCCCTTCCGGCGCTGGACGGCGGGCGGCTGGTATTTCTCCTGGTGGAGGCCGTGCGCCGCAAGCCCATAAAGCCGGAGTATGAGGGCTGGGTGCACGCGGCGGGGTTTGTGCTGCTGCTGGGCCTTCTGGTGGTGCTCACCTATCAGGACATCATGCGAAAGGTGACCGGCGGATGACCGCCGGGCATGCCGGGGGCGGCGCGGTATGACCAGGCGCGTCATGGTGGGGCGCGTGCCGCTGGGCGGCGGCGCGCCGGTTTCCATTCAGTCGATGACCAATACCGACACCCGGGACGTCCCGGCCACGCTGGCACAGATTGAGCGGCTCCACGCGGCGGGCTGCGACATCGTGCGCGTTTCGGTGTACGACGAGGCCTGCGCCCGGGCGGTGAAGGCGCTGGCGGATTCAAGCCCCGTGCCGCTGGTGGCCGACATCCACTTTGATTACCGCCTGGCGATTGCCGCCGTGGAAAACGGCATTGCCAAGGTGCGCATCAATCCGGGCAACATCGGCCGCCGTGAAAAGGTGCAAAAGCTGGCGGACTGCCTGAAGGCGCACCGCGTGCCCGTCCGGGTGGGCGTCAACGCCGGGTCGCTGGAGCGGGAGCTTCTGCAAAAGTACGGCGGGCCCACGGCCGAGGCGCTGGCGGAGAGCGCCCTTTCGCAGGCCCGGATGCTGGAGGACATGGGCGTGGGCGACATTGTGCTGTCGCTGAAGGCATCGTCCGTTCACACCACGGTCAGCGCCTGCCGCCTGGCCGCGGCCGCCTGCGATTATCCGCTGCACCTGGGCGTCACCGAGGCGGGCACCCCGGAGGCGGGCACGGTCAAGTCCGCCGTCGGCATCGGCAGTCTCCTTCTGGACGGCATCGGAGACACCATCCGCGTGTCGCTGTCCGGGCCGCCGGAGAACGAGGTGCCCGTATGCCTCGACATTCTACGGGCGGTGGGGCTTCGGGACGAGGGCGTCGAGATCATCTCCTGCCCGACCTGCGGCCGAACCTGCATTGAAGTGGCGGACATCGCGGATCGCGTGCGGAAGGCCACCCGCGGCATCAAATCGCCTCTCAAGGTGGCGGTGATGGGGTGCGTGGTCAACGGCCCGGGCGAAGCGCGGGAGGCCGACAT
>JARKQG010000050.1 GCA_029974035.1 Eubacteriales bacterium
CAGCAGGATGATCGTGCCCGCCCGCTTGACGAACGACCAGCTGCGCTCCCAGGTGGACCGGGCCACGTTGCCCGCCGACGGGATGTGGTAGGAGGGCAGCTCCATGACGAAGGGGGCCGGGTCGCCGGCGAAGGCCTTCAGCTTTTTGAGCATCACGCCCGACAGGATGATGGACGCCACGCCGATGAAGTAGGCCGACGGCGCCACCCACCACGCGCCGCCGAACAGCGCGCCCGCGATCAGCGCCACGATGGGCATCTTCGCGCCGCAGGGGATGAAGGAGGTGGTCATGATGGTGATGCGCCGGTCGCGCTCGTTTTCGATGGTCCGGGAGGCCATGATGCCCGGCACCGAGCAGCCCGAGCCGATCAGCATCGGGATGAAGCTCTTGCCCGACAGGCCGAAGCGCCGGAAGATGCGGTCCATGATGAAGGCGACGCGGGCCATGTAGCCGACGTCCTCCAGGATGGCCAGCATCAGAAACAGGATCAGCATCTGCGGCACGAAGCCCAAGACCGCGCCCACGCCGCCGACGATGCCGTTCAGGATCAGGCTCTTCAGCCAGTCCGCGGTCCCGCCCGCGTTCAGCCAGCCCTCGACGATCACCGGGATGCCCGGCACCCACACGCCGTAGGCGGCCGGATCGGGCTCCTCGCCGCCGGTGTACTCCGGCTCCTCGTCGGTCACGCCGTTTTCATAGTCCAGGAGCGCGGCCTGGTAGGCGGCGTCCGCCTCCATGCCCTCCTCGTAGGCGCCCAGGGCTTCCTCATACTGCGCGCCGCCGATGCCCAGAAAGTGCCAGCCGTCGCCGAACAGGCCGTCGTTGGCCCAGTCGGTGGCCACGCCGCCCACGGTGGTGATGGCGATAAAATACACCAGGAACATCACTGCGGCGAAGATGGGCAGCGCCAGCACCCGGTTGGTGACCACCCGGTCGATCTTATCGGAGGCGGTGGCCTTGCCCTTGCGCGCCTTTCGCACGGAGGCGCCCACCACCCGCGCAATGAAGGCGTAGCGCTGGTTGGTGATGATGGATTCCGCGTCGTCGTCCATCTCCGCCTCGCAGGCGACAATGTCCTTTTCGATGTGGGCCATCAGATCCTCGGGGAGGGCGAGCTGGGCCACGACCTTCTGGTCCCGCTCAAACAGCTTGATGGCGTACCAGCGGGCGCGCTCCGGATCCACCTTGTACTCGATGGCCTCCTCGATGTGGGCGATGGCGTGCTCCACGCTGCCGTCAAACACGTGGGGCGGCTCGACCCGGTGGCCTGCGCGCGCCAGTTCCGCCGCCTTTTCCGCAGCCTGCATCGAACCCTGGCCCCGGAGGGCGGAGGTTTCCACCACCTCGCAGCCCAGCGCGCGGCTGAGCCGGTGGACGTCAATGGTATCGCCAGTCTTGCGCACCACGTCGATCATGTTCAGCGCCACCACCACCGGAATGCCCAGCTCCGTCAGCTGGGTGGTGAGGTAGAGGTTGCGCTCAATGTTGGTGCCGTCCACAATGTTGAGGATCGCGTCGGGCTTTTCCGTCACCAGGTAGTTCCGGGTCACGACCTCCTCCAGTGTGTAGGGCGACAGGGAATAGACGCCCGGCAGGTCCTGGATCAACACGTCGCCGTGCCCCTTGAGCCGGCCTTCCTTCTTTTCCACGGTTACGCCCGGCCAGTTGCCCACGTACTGGGCGGAACCGGTCAGGTCGTTGAACATGGTGGTCTTGCCGGAATTCGGGTTGCCGGCCAACGCAATTTTTATGGGCATTTCGCTTCCCCCTCCTCTTCCATCGCGGATCAGGCCCGTTCGACCAGGATCATCTCGGCATCCGCCTTGCGCACGGACAGCTCGTAGCCGCGCACCGTCAGTTCCATCGGGTCGCCCAGCGGCGCCAGCTTCTTCACCGTCACCTCCGCGCCCTTGGTGATGCCCATGTCCATAATCCTGCGCTTGGTCGCGCCTTCTCCGGTGAGCTTTACCACCCGGACGGTTTCGCCCACCTTTGCCTCCCGCAGCGTCTTCATCGCCCCATGCCCCCTCTAGATCATAATCCGGGTCGCCATGCCCCGGTCCAGCGCGACGCGGCTGTCCTTGACGGACAAAATCATGTTGCCCGCGATTTCGCTCACCACCGTCACCGACGCGCCCACCACAAACCCCAGCTCCGCCAGATGCCTGCGCACCTCGTCCTTCCCGGTGATCTTCCGGATGATGTTGGTCTCCCCGGTCCGCGCCATCGTCAGCGGCATCATCTTCGCCTCCGCATCCGTGCATTCCGATTTGAATAAGTCTTGTCTAACTCGTGGGTCAAAGCCTGGGTTAGCGCTTGCTAACCCTCAAAACACAGTATATCACCGCCCAAAGTGCAATGTCAACCAAAAGCGCGGGCATTTTGCCGATCTTTAACGCGCGGGCGGGGAACGCGCGCTTTCCCCTTTTCATTCCGCACGCAAATTGGTATAATATAGGTGTATGCGCCGGATTTGGCGGGCCGGAGGGCGCGGCGCGTTGCGAAGGAGGGCTCGGTGTGAAAACGCTCAAACTGGCGGAGGGACTGACCTGGTGCGGCGTGCTGGACCCGTCGCTCCGGGTGTTTGACATCGTGATGGAAACCCGCTATGGCACCACCTACAACGCCTATGTGGCGAAGGGCTTGGAAAAGACGGCGCTGATCGACACCGTGAAGCACAACTTTCTGGACGAATACATGGCGGCGCTTGCCGGCCTGGCGGACGTAAAGAAGGCGGACTACCTCGTCGTCAGCCATACGGAGCCGGACCACGCGGGCTCCATCGAGCACCTGCTGGATCTGAACCCGGAGATCCGCATCGTCGCCACCGCCACCGGGATCGGCTTTCTGAAGCACATCGTCAACCGGGACTTTGCGTCCATCCCGGTCAAGGACGGTGACCGGCTGGACCTGGGAGGCAAGACGCTCCAGTTCATGCCGCTGCCCAACCTGCACTGGCCGGATACCATGTTCACCTATATAGAGGAAGACGCGGCCCTCGCCACCTGCGACGTGTTCGGCGCGCACTTCAGCCATCCGGGCGTCCTTCGCAGCACCGTGGCGGACGAAGCGGGCTACCGGGCCGCGCTGCGCTACTACTTCGACGGCATCATTTCTCCCTTTAAACAGCCCTATATGACCGCGGCGCTCGCCCGCATCAAGGGCCTTGACATCCGGATGATCCTGACCGGCCACGGCCCGGTGCTGGACAGCCATGTTTCGGAAACCATCGCCCTGTATACGCAGTGGTGCCGCGAGGGCAGTCCCTTTCAGCGGAAGACCGTGGTCGTCGCCTACGTCAGCGCCTACGGTTACACCCGGTCGCTGGCGCAGGCCGTCGCGGAGGGCGTCCGCGCCGCCGGGGTGGACGCGCGCCCGCACGATCTGGGGGCGGACGACCCCCGCCAGGTGCTGGAGGAGATCCGCTGGGCAGACGGCTTCCTGCTGGGCACGCCCACCATGGTGGGCGAGGCCGTGCAGCCCATCTGGGATCTGACGAGCCACATGCTGCCGCCCTTGGTGAAGGGCAAGTACGCCAGCGCCTTTGGCAGCTACGGGTGGAGCGGCGAGGGCGTGCCCCACATCCTCGAGCGGCTGAAGCAGCTTCGGCTGAAGGTGTCCGACGGGCTGCGGGTGCGCTTCAAGCCCGACAGCCGTCAGCTCGCGGAGGCCCGGGCCTTCGGCGAGGGCTTTGCCAATCTGGTGTTGGGCCGCGCGCCCGCGGAAGCCCCCGTCCCGGAGAAGCCTGCCGCGCCCACCGAAGGGGCGAAGGCGCGCTGCACCGCCTGCGGCGCGGTGGTGGATGCGGCGCTGGACAACTGCCCGCTGTGCGGCGCGGCGCGGGGCGGCTTTGAGCCGCTGAAGGCGTCCGCGGGCGGCGTCCGGCCCGGCGGCAGGGTGCGCTGCCTGGTGTGCGGCGAGGTGTTTGACGCGGCGCTGGATGTGTGCCCGGTGTGCGGCGCGGGCCGGGAGAGCTTCGTCCCCGTGGCGGACGCGGCGCCCGCGCCCACCCGGGACACCGCGGAGCGCTTTGTGATCATCGGCGGCGGCCCGGCGGGCCTGAACGCGGCCAGGGCCATCCGCGAGCGCAACCGAACCGCGTCAGTGGTGATCCTGTCCGCGGAGGAAGAGCTGCCCTACAACCGCCCCATGCTGACCAAGACCCTAATGGAGAACTTTGACTGCGGCAGGATCGCCATCTGCCCCCGGTCGTGGTACGAGGAAAACGACATCACCCTCATGTCCGGCGTGGCGGCCACCGCCGTGGACGCCGGCAAAAAGCGGGTCACCGCCTCCACCGGCGAAATCCTTTCCTACGACAAGCTGATCTACGCCGCCGGCGCGCGCTGCTTCCGCCCGCCCATCCCCGGGATGGACTTTGACAACGTGGTCTCGCTGCGCAGCGCGCGGGATGCCCGCAAAATCGAAGGGCTGCTGTCCGGCGTGAAGGACGCGGTGGTGATCGGCGGCGGCGTGCTGGGCATTGAGGCGGCCTGGGAGCTGAAAAAGGCGGGCGCGAACGTGACCGTCATCGAGACCATGCCGCGCATCATGCCCCGCCAGCTGGACGAGGGCGCGGCGCGGACGCTCGCGATGCTGATGGAGAAAAAGGGCCTGGCGCTGCGCACCGGCGCCTCGGTGTGCGCCATCGAGGGCGAGGGCGGTCGGGCCCGGCGGGTGGCGCTCAAAAGCGGCGAAACCTTCCCGGCGGACCTGGTGATCGCCTCCACCGGCGTGGTGCCCAACTCGGAGCTGCTGGCGGCGGCGGGGGCCAAGACCGGCCGCGGCGTGGCGGTGGACCGCCACATGGCCACGAGCCTTGCGGACGTCTACGCCGCGGGCGACTGCGCCGAGTGCGGCGGCGTCAACTTCGCGCTGTGGGCCCAGGCCGTGGAGGAGGGCCGCGCCGCGGGCGCCAACGCCGCGGGCGACGCGGTGGAGTACCCGGGCATCGCCGGCGCGCTGACGCTGAACGCGCTGGATACGTCCCTCTACGCCGTGGGCGAGCACGGCGCCTCCGGCGACTACCGCGCCGAGGAAGTGCGGGATGATGAAAAGGGCTTCTACGAGAAGCGCTACTACCGCGGCGAACGGCTGGCCGGCTTTATCCTCATCGGGGACATGGCCCGGCTGACCGAGCTGAATAAAGCCTTCGAGGGCCGCGCCGGGCTGCAGGACACCGAAGGCGTACCAAGGCACCCAAAATCAGAAGGAGGAATCTGACATGGCTGTGTGCGAATCCCGTTTCTTTATCTGCAAGCACTGCGGAAACCTGATCGGCATGATCAACTGCTCCGGCGTTCCGGTGGTCTGCTGCGGCGAGGACATGACCGAGCTGGTGCCCGGCAGCGTGGACGCGAGCCACGAGAAGCACGTGCCGGTGATCACCGTGGAGGGCAACACCGTCACCGTCGAGGTGGGCTCGGTGCCGCACCCGATGACCGAGGAGCACTATATCGAGTGGATCTACCTGGAGACCACCAACGGCGGCCAGCGCAAGGCGCTGAACCCCGGCGAGGCCCCCAAGGCCACCTTCCTTCTGGCGGACGGCAAGCCCGTATCCGCCTACGCCTACTGCAACCTGCACGGCCTCTGGCGGAAGATGGTGTAACCCCTAAAGCCCTTCACCGCCTCCGGCGCGCGCCGGGGGCGGTTTTTGCCCCGCGGGCCGCGATGCGCGCCCAACCGCGCCGCCGTACCCGAGAAATTTACCCGCGCGTGGTACGATAAAGCGCGCGGGCGCGCCCGCGAATCTACGCCGGAGAGATGCGCATGACAGGTGGATTTGCCCTCACGAGGTTCCTCGGCAACTACAAAAAGGAAAGCATCATCGGGCCGCTCTTCAAAATGCTGGAGGCGACCTTTGAGCTCATCGTGCCGGTTCTGATGGCGCGGCTGGTGGACGCGGGCGTGAACGGCCGCGACACGGGCGTGATCCTCTCCACCGGCGGGCTGATGGTGGCGATGGGCCTCATGGGGCTGGTCTCTTCGCTCACGGCCCAGTACTTTGCGGCCAAGGCGGCGATGGGCTTTGGCACCGAGCTGCGCACGGCGGTGTTTGACCACGTGGGCCGGCTGTCCGCCGCCGAGGTGGACCGGGCGGGCGCCTCGACGCTGATCACCCGCATCACCTTCGACATCGACCGGGCCCAGGCCGGCGTCAACCTGGTGCTGCGCATCCTGCTTCGCGCGCCCTTCATCGTGCTGGGCGCGTGCATCATGGCGCTTCTCATCGACCGGAAGCTGACGCTGATCTTCCTCGCCGCGGCGCCGCTGATCTCGCTGGTGATCTACTTCGTGCTCCACCGCACGCTGCCGGGCTACCGCCGCATCCAGGCGCTGATGGACCACCTGTCGCTGATCGCGCGGGAGAACCTGCGGGGCGTGCGGGTGATCCGGGCCTTCTCCCGCCAGGCGGACGAGGCCGCGCGCTTTGACGCGGAGGCCGAAACCATGATGCGCGCGCAGATCGCGGTGGGCCGCGTGGCGGCGCTCAACAACCCCATGACCTACGCCCTGGTGAACCTGGCCATCGCGGCGCTTTTATGGTTTGGCGGAAAGCGGGTGGATGGCGGCGCCATCACCCAGGGAGAACTGATCGCGCTGATCAACTACATGTCCCAGATCCTCCTGGCGCTGGTGGCCCTCGCCATGCTGATCGTCACCTTTGCCCGGGCGCTGGCCTCCGGCGCGCGCATTGACGAGCTTCTCAGCATTTCCCCCTCCATTGCGGACGGCCCCGGCGCGGCGGCGGCGGAGGGCGCGCCCCGAGTGGAATTTGACGGCGTGGACTTCGCCTACACCCCCGGCCGGAACGCGCTGACGGGCGTCAGCTTCCGCGCGATGCCGGGGCAGATGATCGGCGTGATCGGCGGCACCGGCGCGGGCAAGTCCACGCTGGCGGCGCTGATCCCCCGGCTGTACGATGTCACCGCCGGGCGCGTGGCGGTGGACGGCGCAGACGTGCGCGATTATACGCTGGACGCGCTGCGCGAACGCATCGGCCTGGTGCCGCAGAATGCGGCGCTCTTTTCCGGCAGCATCCGGGACAACCTGGCCTGGGGCCGCGCGGACGCCGACGACGCGGCCATGTGGCGCGCGCTCAAAACCGCCCAGGCCGAGGAATTCGTGCGCGCCATGCCCGGCGGGCTGGACGCGCCCGTGGAGCAGGGCGGCGTCAACCTCTCCGGCGGGCAGCGTCAGCGGCTGACCATCGCCCGGGCGCTGGTGAAGCAGCCGGACATCCTGATCCTGGACGACAGCGCCTCCGCGCTGGACTACCGCACCGACGCGAAGCTGCGCGCGGCCCTTCGGGCGGACACCCGCGGCATGACGGTCGTCGTCATCTCCCAGCGGGTGGCGGCGGTGCGGGGCGCAGACCGGATCCTGGTCCTTGAGGACGGCCGCCTGGCCGCCCAGGGCGGCCATGACGAGCTGTACCGCGACTGCGAGGCCTACCGGGCCATCTGCGATTCCCAGGACGCGGGGGAGGTGGCGCGATGAACGTGCGGGCCACCCTTCGGCGGCTTTTCGGCCTTACGCGCCCCCACGCGGGCGCGCTGGCGCTGGTGACGCTTTTTTCCGCCGCCGCCGTGGCGCTCACCCTCTACGCGCCGATTTTGATCGGCCGCGGCGTGGACATGGTGCTGGGCCCCGGCGAAGTGCGCTTTGACCTTCTGCTGCCGCTGATCGGCGCGCTGGCGCTGACGGTGGCGCTTACCGCCGCCGCCCAGTGGGGCGCGAACCTTCTGATCAACCGCGTGGCCTACCGCGTGGCGCGGGCGCTCCGGGCGGACGCCTTTGAATCGCTGGGCCGCGCGCCCGCCGCCTACATCGACGGCCGCCGCCACGGCGACGTGCTGAGCCGGCTGATCACCGACGTGGATCAGGTGTCGGACGGGCTCCTCCTGGGCTTCGCCCAGTTCTTCTCCAGCGGGCTGACCATTTTGGGCACGCTGGCGGTGATGCTCACGATCAACGCCTGGATTGCGCTGATCGTGATCGTGGTCACGCCCCTATCGCTGTTCGTGGCCAAGTTTCTCGCCCGGCGCACCTACGATCTTTTTCGGGAACAGTCCCGCGTGCGGGGCGAGATGACGGGCCTGGTCAACGAGCTGGTGGGCAGCCAGAAGCTGGTGGATGCCTTCCGCTACCAGCGCCGGGCGTCGGAGCGCTTCGAGGCGATCAACCGGAAGCTCCGCACCACCGGCGTCAACGCGCTTTTCTATTCGTCCATCACCAACCCGGCCACGCGGTTTGTCAATTCTGTGGTGTACGTGGCGGTGGGCGTATTCGGCGGCTTCTGGGCGGTGCGGGGCCTCATTTCCGTGGGCCAGCTGGTGAGCGCCCTCAACTACGCCAACCAGTACACCAAGCCCTTCAATGAGATTTCCGGCGTGATCACGGAATTCCAGGGCGCGCTGGCCTCCGCCGCGAGGGTGTTCGAGCTGATCGACGCCCCGGCCGAGGCGCCGGACCCGCCGGACGCGCTTTCGCTTTCGCGCGCCGAGGGCGCGGTGGAGCTTCGCGGCGTCTCCTTCCGCTACGTGAAGGACCGGCCGCTGATCGAGGGCCTGAACCTTCGCGCCCGGCCCGGCGAGCGCGTGGCCATCGTCGGCCCCACCGGCAGCGGCAAGACCACGCTGATCAACCTGCTGATGCGCTTTTACGATCCGGACGCCGGCGAAATCCTGGTGGACGGCCTGCCGGCGCGCCGCATTTCGCGGGACAGCCTGCGCCGCCAGTTCGGCATGGTGCTGCAGGATACCTGGCTTCGGGAGGGCACGATCCGCGAGAACATCGCCTACGGCCGGCCGGACGCGCCCCCGGAGGAGATCGAGGAGGCCGCCCGGTCCGCCCACGCGGACGGCTTCATCCGGCGGCTGCCCGAGGGGTACGATACCCTCGTCCGCGAGGAGGGGGAGGGCATTTCTCAGGGGCAGCGGCAGCTTCTGTGCATCGCGCGGGCCATGCTCACCGCCCCGCCGATGCTGATCCTGGACGAGGCCACTTCCTCCATCGACGCGCTGACCGAGCGCCGCGTGCAGCGGGCGTTTCAGCGGATCATGCGGGGACGCACCAGCTTTGTGGTGGCCCACAGGCTGCAGACCATCCGCGAGGCCGACGTGATCCTGGTGATGGACCGCGGCCGCGTGATCGAACAGGGCACCCACGACCAGCTGATCGAAAAGGGCGGGTTTTACGCAAAGCTGTACGCAAGCCAGTTTTCGGCCTGAGGCGCTCCGGCCCGCCGGGCTTTTGCCCGGCGGGCCACGTTTTCGGGATGTAGGCGGGGACGTCACTTCCTGCAGGAGCAGAAGCAGAGAATGAAAAAGCCGATGCCCGTCAAAAGCGCGGCCATGGCGCCGGGGGCGGCCGCGAGGCCGATGATGGGCAGCGCCGCGGAGAGGATCAGGCCCAGGATGCCCGCCGCGATGAGAGCGATGGTGATCACCTTCATGGAAATTGAACCCCTTTTTTCACGGATGGCGGCGCCTCGCCCGGCCCGCAGGCCGGGCGGGCGCGTTGGTGCGGCGCGCCGCCGCCCTCGGCGGCGCGCCGGTTGACCGCTGCGGGCGGATCAGCCTCTGCAGCAGTAGCAGCGATAGACCAGAAAACCGATGCCCGCCAGCAGCGCGGCCAGGGAGCCCGGGATTGCCGGGAGGCCGATGATGGGCAGCACCGCGGAGAGAACCAGCCCGACAATGCCCAGGACGATCAGAGCGATGATAATCGCTTTCATGAATTGCACCTCGCTTTTTAAGTGTGCCGACATAGCGGCCCGTGTCATCTTATGCAATCGGCCCCGTCGGCGTCAAAACGGCCTGAATTATGACGAAATGGGGTCAAAGCGGTTTTCGGCGGTTAAGTCGCGGCAAAAGCGCGGTCAAAGCAGTTGACAAAACCCTATTATTCAGTACAATTATCGGTATGCGATCCTAGCCTTCCTGCGCGCGCCGGCAGAGCCGGCGGTTTTCCAAAGATTGAAAGGAGAACAGGATGAAACGAGTGAATCTGTTTACCGCGCTCCTGCTGACGCTGGCGCTTATTCTGGGTGCCGTGCCCGCGTTCGCGGAGGCCGCCCCCGAGGTGGCCGTCGAGGTTACCCCCGTGCCCACGGAGGACGTGTTTGTGCCGGATGAAACGCCGGAGCCCGAGATCATCGTCGAGGACCCCGTGGACGTGGAGGACCTCAGCATCACCGAGGGGCTTTCCGGCGACTGGATCAACATCCTGCTGCTGGGCGGCGATTCCACCACCGTCCAGGGCTTTGCCCGCACCGACGGCATGATCATCCTGTCCCTCAACCCCACCACCGCCGAGATCAAGATGACCTCCCTCATGCGCGACACCTGGGTGAACCTGTATAACGTGGGCTGGGCCAAGCTCAACGCGGCCAACGTGTACGGCGGGCCCAAGCTGGTCATGCGCACGGTGAACGAGAACTTCGGCATGAACATTTCCCATTACGCGATGATCAACATGACCGGATTGGCGGAGGTGATTGACAAGCTGGGCGGCATTGAGCTTGACGTCACCAAGGACGAGATGCGCTACGTCAACAAGTACATGGAAACCTTCATCGTGCCCACGCTGGACACATCCCGGCTGAAGGAGTATGGCGATGCCACGCACCTGACCGGCAACCAGGCCATGGCCTTCGCCCGCAACCGCTACCTGGACAGCGACTACAACCGCACCGAGCGCCAGCGCAAGGTGCTCACCGCCATCGCCGGAAAGCTGCAGCAGAACAACGTGCTGACCATCGTCAACGCCGTTTCCGCGCTGCTGCCCTACGTCGAGACCAACCTGGACATGGCCACGCTGGTCAAGCTGGCGACGGTGGGCCTGGGCGCCGATCTTTCCAACATCCAGCAGCTGCGCCTGCCGGCGGACGGCACCTTTGACTCCGGCATGATGAGCGGCACCTGGTCCATCCGGCCGGACTTCAAAAAGAACACCCAGCTGCTGCACGATTTCCTCTACGGAACCGAGGGCTGAACCGCCGGCCGCATTGCCGAGTGCCGCAAGGGACGTTTTGCGTTCCCTGCGGCGCTTTTTCGCCGTTGATTTTGCGCGGAAGATGTGGTAAACTGACGCGGATAGGACGCATTATTGATCAGGATTGGGGCGCAGAAACATGGCTGGAAAGAAGCGGGTACCGGCCCGGACGAAGGCCAGGCACGAATTCAAGCCGCAGGGGTTCACCAAGAAGGAATGGATCACGATGGGCATCGTCGCGCTGGCGATCATTGTGGTGGTGGCGGGGTACCTGCTGCTCAGGGACTACTTTGACGGCTCGCTCCGCGTGAAGGACGGCAAGGTGCAGGCGGAGGAAAACTGGATCGTCGTCAACACCGGCGATTCCCTGAAGCCCAAGTACTTCAAGCTGGGCAGCGTGTCGCCGGTGGACGGCTTTACCCTGGAGAACGAGCGCTACCCCAGCGACGACAACGTGTCCAACTTTGTCTATAAGCCCACGGGCGAGAGCGCCGTCGAAAGCGTGTCGGTGCTGGCGGCCAAGGGCGGCGCGGAGGCGATGGCGCAGCAGTATGCCACCACATACAGCGCCTACCTTCAGAGCGCCACGGCCGGCGAGGTAAAGGCGGTCACTGTGGGCGGCCGCGCCGGCTGGGGCTTTGTCTTCGACTATGAGGACACCCAGGCCGAAACCGCCGCGACCCCCGCCCCGGGGGCAACGGTTGCCCCGGAGGCAACGGTTGCCCCGGAGGCAACGGCTTCTCCCGAAGCTCAGAAGGTGCGTTCGGCCATCGCATACTTTGACGCATCCCACGGCATGTCCGTCTTTGTCAGCGTCACCGCCAGGGCGGACGAGGCATCCGGCCTGCCGGACGAGGCCGCGCTGTACGAGGCGATGGCACCCTTTGCGGCCTCCATGACCATCGACGGCGCGACGCAGCCCACCACTGCCGCCCCCGCCGATGAGGCCGCGGCCACCCCGGCGCCCTGACGGGCAGGTTTCCCGCTTTGGCGGATAAAGGCCGGGGTCCGCTTTCGCGGGCCCCGGCCTTTGGGTAAGCCGCACGTTTCGCCGGGCCGTCAGATTTCCGGGGGCTTTGCGATGGTCTGGCCCAGCTGCTCCTTCTGCCGGCGCGCAAAGTAGGCGAACACGGAGCACACCGCGTAGTAGGCCGCCGCCACCAGAAGGTAGATGAGCAAAATATCCTCCGCCGTCACGATGGTCTTGTGGGCGGCGGCGATTTTTGAAGTAAAGGACAGCTCATAGGTGCCCACCAGCGCGCAGAAGCTGGTGTCCTTGATGGTGGTCACGAACTGGCCGGTAAGGGGCGACCGGATGCGCCGGAGGGACTGGGGCAGGATCACAAAGACCATCGCCCCCACGTAGCCGAACCCCTGGGAGTGGGCCGCCTCCCACTGGCCGGGGTGCACGCTGTTCAGCCCGCCGCGCACGATTTCCGCCACCACGGCGGAGGTGAACACCGTCATCGCCGCGATGCCGCTCTCCAGCGGCGGCAGCTTCGTCATGAAGCGCATGCCGATGATGAACAGCGTCAGCGGAATGTTGCGCACGGTTTCGATGTAGAGCGCCGCCAGCGCCCGCAGGGGCTTCACCTTTCCGGCGCGCATCAGCCCCAGCACGGTGCCGGTGACAAGGCTCAGAAGGATGGTGACCACCGCGATGTACATGGTGTTTTTAAGCCCCTGAAGCAGGAACAGCAATATCTTCGGCGCGAACACCCGCTCAAAGGCGTCCGCCCAGACCTGACTAAACATGCCGCATGCTCCTCCTCTCCAGGTACCTGGCCAGAAGCGAGATCGGCAGGCAGATCGAAAGGTAGAGAAGCCCCGTCATGACGAACGTGGGGCCGTAGATCAGGTTGTCGCCGCTCCAACTGTCCGCGACGTACATCAGGTCCCCGCCGGCGATGACCGCCATCACGGATGAGTTTTTGATCAGGTTCACCGCCTGGTTGGTCATGGGCGGCAGGCCCACCTTGACCGCCTGAGGCAGGATGATGGTGGCCATTGCGCCGATAAAGCCGAACCCCTGGGAGCCGGCGGCCTCCATCTGCCCCGGCGGCACCGCGCGGATGGCGCTGAACACGATGTCCGCGGCGTAGGCGCCGGTGTAGAGGGCCAGGCCCATCACGCCCAGCGGCACCACGTCCAGCCGCACGCCCAGCTTGGGCAGCACGTTGTAGTAGATGAATACCTGGATCACCAGGGGCGTATTCTGGAACACCGACATGTACGCGCGGCAGACGGCGGGCAGCACGCGGCCCCGGGCGCACATGGCGACGCCCACGATCACGCCGATCACCAGCGTGAACAAAAGCCCCAGCGCGGAGATCTCCAGCGTGCGGAGAAACCCGGCGCGAAAGTAGTCCCAGTCGTGAAACCAGGCGCTCCAGTTGGCCAGGGAAAAGGGCCCGCTCGAAAGCATCGGGTGTGACCTCATTTCACGCGCCGGCGGCCGCCGGCGCCTCGTTTGACGCAATCGCGGCTATGCGCGGCGCCGCCGCGCATAGCCACTTGCAGGAATCCGTTGGATGCGGGGGCGTCAGCCCAGCTTGGCGGCCTCTTCCCACAGCGTCTTGGAATAGTCGTCGATCTGGGTCCAGTCCACCGGCGTCAGCGCCCACTTGTCAACCAGCGCGTCGATCTCGCCGGAGGCGCGCATGGCGGCCAGTTTGGCGTCCACAAAGTCCAGCAGCGCCTGGGCGCCCTTTTTCATGGCCACGCCGTAGGGCTGGCTCTCAAAGGAATCCGGCAGCAGCGTGGTATTGTCGTCCACATAGCCCATCAGAATGGCCTTGTCCACCGAGAAGCAGGCCACGCGGTCAGAATCGAGGGCGGCCTTGATGTCCGGATAGGTGGCGAACTCCAGAAATTCCACCTGGATGCCCGCGGCCTCGGCGGCCTTGGCCAGCGCGTCCTTGGTGGTGGCGCTCTGGGCGACGCCGATGGCCTTGCCGTCAAGGTCCGCAAAGCCGGCGATGCCGGAATCCTTCTTGACCAGAAGGCCGATGGCGTCCACAAAGTAGGGCTTGGAGAAGTCGTACTGCTGGATTCGGTCGGGCTTGATGGTGAAGGTGGCGATCACCATGTCCAATTCGCCGGTATCCAGAAGCGGCCCGCGGGTCTTGGCGGTGACGGCGGTGAATTCCACCGCGTTTTCATCGCCCAGAAGCTCCTTGGCCAGCGCCTTGGCAATGTCGATCTCCATGCCTTCGAAGTCGCTGCCCAGGTCCTGATAGCCGAATTTGGGCACGTCCGCCTTGACGCCCACGCGCAGCTTGCCGCGCTCAATGATGGCGGCGATGGAAGGATCGGCCTTGTCGACGGCGACGGCGGACTCCGCCGCGGCGGCCAGCGGTACCATTGCGGCCAGCAGGATCGCGAGGGCGAGGGTCAGAAGCTTTTTCACGAGATCTCCTCCTTGCGATGTAGGATTTTTCCGAAGAATGCCCGGGTGCGCTCGTTCTTCGGGTGGTGAAACACCTCCAGCGGTGTTCCATCCTCGAGGATGACGCCGTCGTCCAGAAAGATGATGCGGTCGGCGATGTGCTCGGCAAACTGCATCTCATGGGTGACGAACAGCATCGTGATGTTCTGGCGGGCGACGCGCTCCATGATCTCCAGCACTTCCTGAATCATCTCCGGGTCCAGGGCGCTGGTGGGCTCGTCAAACAGCAGAATCTTGGGGTTCATGGTCAGCGCCCGCGCGATGGCCACGCGCTGCTGCTGCCCACCGGAGAGCTGGGCGGGGTATACGTTGCGCTTTTCGATCAGCCCCACGTCCTCCAGATTTTTCAGCGCCCGCGCCTCCGCCTGCTTTTTGGGCTCCTTCTTCAGCCGGATGGGCGCCAGCGTCAGGTTTTCCAGCACCGTCATGTGGCCGTAAAGGTTGAAGGATTGGAACACCATGCCGATGTCCTGCCGCGCGCGGTACAGATCGCGATTTTTGAGCCGCTTCATCTCCTTGCCGTTCACCACCACGCGGCCGTCGGAGGGCGGCTCAAAATTGTTGATGGTGCGCAAAAGCGTGCTCTTGCCGCTGCCGCTGGGCCCGATGATGACGGTCTTGGATCCGTCGGGGATGTCCATCGAGACCCCCTTGATCACGTGCAGCGGCCCGTAGTGGACATGGACGTCCTTGAATGAAATCATAGGCGACGCTCCGATCGAGAAAGGACACAGGCGCTGGCGGGTGCGCCCTTGCCTCCGCCGATGCCGCGTGTCCTGACAGTGTGTTTCGATACAGATCATTTTATTCCAGATATTGCAGGATGTCAAGAGTACTTCTGCATATTTACGTGTTTTTCACGCTTAAAGGGGCTTCATCCGGATTTTTTGAAAGAAAAAAATCCAAAGAGCCCTGCGCGGCGCATGAAAAAGCCCGCCGCGAAGGCGGACCGGGGCGGGCAAAGCGCGCCTTTGGCTGAACACAATTTCACCGGTGTGCGCCGCGGGGCTCAATGGCGGCGGACATCTTCACGCACATGCGAAGGGGTTTCACCCCGGCGCGTCATTCGGGTGCCGGCGCGGCCGCCCGGCGCGGGGCGCGGGTGAGGATCAGCGCCGCGGCGACGGCGGTGAAGGGCGCCACCGTCACCAGGCCGAAGCTGCCCACCAGCGTGGTCAGGATTTCGCTGGCCACGTACTTCAGGTTCAGGATATCCACGAGGGGCGTCCCCTGGCCGACAAAGTACATCATCAGCGACAGGTAGCTGCCGGAGTAGGCCAGCACCAGGGTGGTGGTCATGGTGCCGATGATGGACCGGCCCACCGAAAAGCCGGAGCGCATCAGCCTTGACCGGCTGATCGACGGGCTGTGCAGGTACACCTCCTCGGAAGCGGAGGCGATGTCCATCGCCAGATCCATCACCGCGCCGGAGTTGGACAGAAACACCATCGAAAAGAACAGCGCCTTCAGGTCGATCTTCATGCCGCTCTGGGCGATCAGCGGCACCACGTAGGGCAGGCTTCCGCCGTCGATTTTCAAGAGATTGCCAAACCAGACCGCCAGCGCGCAGGTGAGAAAGGTGCCCATCAGTGACCCGGTCAGCGCGATCATCGCACGGCGGGAAAAGCCCGATACCAGAAAATCGATCATTGCGGTCAGGAAGGTCACGATCAGAAGCGTCACCGGAATGGGCGGCCAGCCCATCAGCATCAGCGGCACCAGCACCTTCCAGATGATGACCACGCTCAGCGCCAGCGAGATCAGCGCGCCAAAGCCAAAGACGCCGCCGAAGGCAATCAGAATCAGCGCGAACAGGCCAAAAAGCAGCCCGATGGAATCCAGCCGGTAGTGGTCGATCATCGTGGCGGTGACGAGCCCGCCCTCCGGCGCGTGCACCATTGCCAGCGCGGTGTCGCCGGGCTCAAACAGCTTGTCCTTGTCCAGCGCGGAATTCATGTAGTTGCTGGCGTCGGCCTCCCGGCCGGCGTATTCGCCGGACAGGATTCGCACGCGGCAGCGCTGTGTGTCGGCGTACACCACGCCGATCCGCATCAGCGTGGAGTTGTCTACAGACAATACCTCCACCTTTTCTCGCGGTTCGGGGCTGCCGCTCAGCCCCGAAAAGCCCGGCAGCAGCATCAGCCCCGCGCAAAGCGCCAACGAAACGAAGCAGAAGATCAGGTTGCGGCGTCGGTCCTTCATGGTATCGCTCCTTATGCGTCCGCGCTCCGGGGCCGGATGCCCCGGAGCGCGGACGGCCCCTTTTCCTTATGCCGCCAGACCCATGGCGTCCATGGTTTTTTTGAAGATGTCGGTGTTGTCGTAGCTGCCCTGGAAGCGTTCCGCGCCCGCGCCCCGGGCGTAGACGGGCAGCTGCAGGCCGGTGTGGGCGTAGGAGGTGTAGGCGATGCCCGCCTTGTTGTTCAGGATGTGGCTGACCGCCATCGAAAGCGGCTCGTATCCGCCGTAGAGCAGCGCGGCCTCGTCGGAGGTCGGGCGCTCGTCCGCGGGCAGCATGCTGAGGGCGAAGGCGTCCTGGAGCCTCGCGCGCTCCTCGTCGGTCAGCGTCAGCGCCTGGTCGGCCGCGGCGGTCAGACCGTAGCAGCGCTCAATCTCGGCCAGCGCGTCCTCAAAGCTCGCGCCCCGGTCGCGCAGGTCCGCGATGACCCCGTCAAATTCGTCGTAGGAGATGGTCTGGCCCTCCAGGTAATCGAAGTGGGTGTCGTAGGCGGTGGCCGCAAAGCCGATGGTCAGGCCGCCGGTCTCGTGGTCGCCGGTGACGATGATCAGCGTTTCGTCCGGGTGCTCCGCCGCGAAGTCGACGGCCACCTGCACCGCGTCCGAGAAGGCCAGGGTGTCCATGATGCTGGTCTTGGCGTCGTTGGCGTGGCAGCTCCAGTCAATCTTGCCGCCCTCGGTCATCAGGAAGAAGCCGTCGTCGCCATCCAGCACGTTGATGCCCGCCTGCACGAAGTCCGCAAGGCTCAGCGATTCCGGCGCGCGGCGCTGGCGGTCGATCTCGTAGAGCATGGCCGCCTCGGCGTCCAGTTCCGGGGCGATGGCCAGGGTGCGGCCGCTGTCCGGGCCCAGCGCGCGGATGGCCGCTTCGGTGTCCGCGATGGCAAAGCCGTTTTCCCGGGCGATCTCCAGCACGTTTTTCTGGCCTTCGCCATCGCCGTCGGGCTTCAGGTACGCGCCGCCGCCGAAAAAGTCCACCGTCTGGCCGGACAGCCCCTCAACGGCGATGTCATAGTACGCCTTGCGGCTCTCCGCCTTGGCGTAGTAGGCGGCGGGGGTGGCGTGGTCCAGCGACACGGTGGTGATTACGCCCACCTTTTTGCCCGCTTCCTTGGCGTACTCGGTGATGGGCTTGAGGGCCCGGCTCTTGTCCGCACTGTAGTTGACCACGCCGGAGAGCGTCTTTTCGCCGGAGGCCATGGCCGTCGCCGTGGAGGCCGAGTCCGGGCAGAAGGAGGTGGCGTCGTAGGTGGTCATGATGCCGACGTTTTCAAAGTCCGTGAAGGACAGTTTGGCCGGCGTGGGCATCGCGGCGTCCGGGTTTTCCTTGGTGCCCAGGTAGTACTGGGTGGCGCTGATCTGCGGGCTGCCCATGCCGTCGCCAATGAACATGAACACGTACTTGGGCGGCTGAACGCCCTCGGCCCCGGCCCCAACGGCCGCCCAGCCCAGTGCCAGCGTCAGCGCCAGCGCGATTGCCAGAATTCTCTTCATGATGGTTCCTCCCTTTCATCCTTTGGGTTTCCTCGCACGGCCCCATTGTAGCGCCCGGCGGTCAGGGGCGGATTCGGCGGCGATCAAATTGCGGTAAAAAATTCCGGCGCAGGGCGCGCGCCGTTTGGCGCGCCGAAAAACCGGATATATAGCGCATAGGGAATAAACCCCAAAGGGAGTTGATATATGATGAAGACCCTGTACAGGACCCGGGCGGTGTCCGTCGGCGGCCGCGACGGGCAGGCGCGCGTGGACAATGCCCCGATCCACTTTGAAATGGCGCTTCCGCAGGAGATGGGCGGCGCGAAGGCGAGCGGCTTCAACCCGGAGCAGCTGTTCGCGGCGGGCTACGCAGCCTGCTTTGGCAGCGCGCTGCAGCACGTGTTCCGCGTCCACAAGCTGAACCTGCCCGCGCCGGAGGTGCAGGCCGGCGTGGCCATCGGCACCACCGACGCCGGAGACTACCAGCTGGCGGTGGACATTCTGGCCGTGATCCGAGGCGTGGACCAGCCCGCCGCCGAGCGCCTGGCCGCCGAGGCGCACCAGGTCTGCCCCTATTCCCGCGCGACCCGCGGCAACATTGAAGTCAGCGTCTCCGCCAGGGCGGAATAGCCGAAGAAGGGCATAAAGGCGCCCCCGCCGCGTACTGCGGCGGGGGCGCCTTTATGCCCTTCGGTGCGCGGCGCGAAAGCGCGCGGAAGAACGCGAAGCGTGTCCGGCGCATACGGTGCTATGACGCCACCCATCCAAGCCGCGAAAGAAGGGGGATGAGATCATGTGTTGCCCTGATTGCTGGAAACCCGCTTGCCGGCCGTGTTCGGACTGGACGTGGAACCGCTGCTGCCGGACGGACTGGCGCAAAAGCGACTGCTGCTGCTGGAGACCCCGCCAGGTGTGGGACCCCTGCTGCTGTCGCTGGGTGACCATCTGGGTGCTCGACTGCTGCTAGATCAAAGCGCGCGGGCCCCGTCCGGTCGGGCGGGGCCCGCGCGGCATGAAGAAATGGTATACATCAGCGTGCTGTAGGAAAACACGTTTTTGCCCTTCTCCGCCACAAACCTGCC
>JARKQG010000088.1 GCA_029974035.1 Eubacteriales bacterium
ATCGACCAGCGCGTCGGCCAGCGTACCCTTGACCATGCCGCGGTTGGTGACGAGCGCCATTTCGTCCTTGATGGCGTTCATGCCCTCGGTGCGGCCTTCGTAGATGACGCCCTTGCGGTCGCAGAGGATGACGTTCTGGAAACTGTCGGACAGGAGGAGCTTGGTGATCGAGATGGCCGCGGCGCCCGCGCCGTTGATGACCACCTTGACGTCCTCCTTCTTCTTGCCGACCACGCGCAGCCCGTTGACGAGGCCGGCCAGCGTGACGATGGCGGTACCGTGCTGGTCGTCATGGAAGATCGGGATATCGCACTTTTCCTTCAGCTTCTTTTCAATTTCGAAGCAGCGGGGCGCGGAGATGTCTTCCAGGTTGATGCCGCCGAAGGAGCCGGAGAGAAGGTACACGGTGTTGACGATCTCGTCCACGTCCTTGGATTTGATGCAGAGCGGGAACGCGTCCACGTCGCCGAAGGCCTTGAACAGCACGCACTTGCCCTCCATGACCGGCATGCCGGCCTCGGGGCCGATGTCGCCCAGGCCCAGCACCGCGGTGCCGTCGGTCACGACGGCGCACATGTTCCAGCGGCGGGTGAGCTCATAGCTCTTGTCCACGTCCTTCTGAATCTCCAGGCAGGGCTGGGCCACGCCCGGGGTGTAGGCCAGCGACAGATCCTGCTTCGTGTCGGTGGGAACGCGGGTCACGACCTCGATTTTGCCCTTCCATTCGCCGTGCAGGCGCAGGGACTCCTTTGCGTAATCCATGACAGCACACCTCTTTACTATTTTATCGAAGTTACTTTTCGAAGGGGAACTTGTAGGGCAGGCCCAGCCTGTCGCGGACCGCGAGGATCTCCTTTTGCACCGGCTCGGAGATGGGCACACCCTTGTCCTTGCGCTCCAGCCACACCAGGTATTCCTTTTCTCCGGCGGTGTAGATGCGCTCCTCGCCGGGGGCCTTGGTGGAGGCGCGCAGCTCGCGCAGGATGTCGCCGCAGGTCTTTTTGAAGGACTCGAGGCCCATAAACGCCTCCGGATCGATGACCAGGAACCAGTGGCCCAGGTGGTAGGGCATCTTCTTGCCGTCCTTGTCGACGCCGGTAAGCGCCTTCAGGAAGCTGCCCGCCTGCAGCGCCGCGGACAAAACCTCGACCACCGTCGCGTAGCCGTAGCCCTTGTAGCCGGCCAGGTCTTCGCCGATGCCGCCCAGCGGCGCCAGCGCGGCGTGGCCGCTGGTCAGGTCCTTGAGAATCTGCTTGCTGTCGGTCAGCGCGCTGCCGTCGCGGCCGATGACCATGCCCGCCGGCGTATCCTTGCCCGCGCGGGCGTAGTATTCGATCTTGCCGCGCTGGGTGATGGAGGTGGCGCAGTCCAGCATGAAGGGGAAGGCCTCGTCCGTCGGGAAGCCCACGGTGAGGGGGTTGGTGCCCAGCATGTTCTCCACGCCGAAGGTGGGCGCGATGGAGGGGCGCGCGTTGGTGCCGGTCATGCCGATCATGCCGGCCTTGGTGGCCATCGTCGCCCAGTAGCCGGCGATGCCGTAGTGGGTGGAATTGCGGACCGCGACCATACCCATGCCGTATTTCTTCGCCTTTTCAATGGCCATCTCCATGGCCCTGTGGCTGGCGACCATGCCCATGCCGTCATTCGCGTCCAGCACGGCGGTGGTGGCGGTTTCCTTCAGAACGTCGATCCTGGTCACCGGGTTTTGAATGCCGTCCACGATGCGGTCGATGTAGATGGGCTTGAAGCGGTTGCAGCCATGGCTTTCAATGCCGCGGCGGTCGCTCTCCAGCAGCACGTCCGCGCAGATGGCGGCGTCGGCTTCCGGCACACCGTAGCCCTTGAAGGCGTCGATCAGAAAGCTGTTCATCAGGTCCCAGGACACGTAGGGTCTGGTTTCCATGAGGGTTCCTCCTTCGATCGCAAATTCCGGCCGCAGAGAAAAAGACGGTAAACAACGAAACCTGTCGTTGCATCCCGTCTCAAAATCTCTGGAAGCAGATCAGCACACTTCTCAGTATAGGTTGCATCAACGGGCCTGTCAACGACAATTGCGTAAACTCCCGTTAAATCGTTCGGAGCGTCAGGCGCCGAGCTGCGAGGTACAGTGCGGGCAGCGCGTGGCGGCCGGATCGATCTCGCCCATGCAGTAGGGGCACTTGCGCGCCGGCGCGGAGGGTACTGCGGGCGCGGGCTTTTTCAGCTTTGAGATCAGCTTGACGAACAGAAAAATGCAGAACGCGATGACGAGAAAGTCAATGACGGACTGGATGAACAGACCGTAATTCAACGAGAACGCCGCGTCGCCTTCGCCAAACTTGACCGCCAGCGCCGAAAAATTGACCTTGCCGATGATCAGCGACAGGATCGGGGTGAAGATGTTGTCCACCAGCGAGGTCACAATCTTGCCAAAGGCCGCGCCGATCATCACGCCAACCGCCATATCCACCACGTTGCCCTTGAACGCGAATTCCTTGAATTCCTTCCACATGACAATTCCCTCCCACGCTTTTGTTCCTTCCGGCCATATTATACCAAAAAACCCCGGAAAATCAAATGGTTCCGTGTGTTTTTCAACCGGTTCGGGCCGCGTGAATCGCGCCGCCGGGGCGTTTGTGGTATAATGGTGCCGCGCGCGGGGCGCGGCGGGGGGGAGGAGGGGTGCGCATGCTGGAAACCCTGCGCAAAATCGGAAGGGCGCTGGACGGCGAAGGCGTGCTGTGGGCGGTGGGGGCGTCGCTGCTTTTGGCCCAGCACGGCCTGGCGGATGATCCGCGGGACATTGACATTCTCGTGGCCGTCGGGGATGCCGACCGGGCGGAGCGGGCGCTGGATGCGCTGGGACGGGCCGTCCCGGTCGAGCCCTCCGGGCGCTACGCCACAAGGCGGTTCCGGAGATTTTGCGTCGACGGCGTTGATGTGGACATGCTGGCGGGGTTTGCCATCGTCCACGATCGGGGCCGCTACGAATACCCCTTTGACGCGCTGTCCGTGGGGGAGCGCCGGTGGATCGGGGGCGCGCGCATCCCGCTGGCGGCGCTGGAGGACTGGTTCGTCGCCTACCAGTTGATCCCGGAGAAGGCGGAGAAGGCCGCGCGGATCGAGGCGCACTTCGCGCGGAAAGGCGTCAAAAGCCCGCGCCTTCTGGAGCGGGCGCTCGGCCAGAGCCTGCCCGCGTCCGTCCGGAAGCGGATCGAAGCCCTGCTGAAAGGCCCGGAGGGGTGCCTATGACGCCCGGGGCGCAGGCGCTTTGACGACGATCAGCTCGAGGACGCCTTCGTCCAGGTTTCGCACGTTCATCTTCGTATGAACCGGGATCTTCAGCACCGTTCCGGCGGCATGGGCGCGGACCGGCTGGTCGTCAAGGCCGATCGAAAGCCGGCCCCGGACCACCGTCATATACACGGTGGAATTGGACAGGTGCTCGGGCAGACCGTCGCCCTTTGGAAACACCATGTGGATGTAGTGGATGTTCTCGTCGAGGATCACCTTGCGGACGGACCTTTCGTCCGTGACGGCCAGCGGATATGCCTGTTCGACCATGGGGACCGACCTCCCGTCGCATTTTGCCGGGGCGAAACGCCCCGCACGCAGTATAGCACGGCCCCCGTAGCCCGGTCTGTTGGAAATGCGACAGACAGCGCCTTTCCCTCCGCGGCGTGTTGCGCGGCGGGGCAAACGGGGTATATACCCACGGGGCGCGGGGCCGCGAAGGCGGCTGCGCCGGAAAAATACACGGGCGGCGAGGGTGCGTATGTTCGTTTCGGTGCTTCGGCCGGATATCCTGATGATCCCGGATGAGGCGGGCGGGTGCGCCGGCTTTGGCGGCGATCAGGCGTGGTACGCCCAGGAGTGGCAGAAAAGGGCCGGGTGCGGCCCCACGGCGGCGGCCAACGTGACGGCATACCTGGCGCTGACCCGGCCGCGCCTCCGGGCGCTGTACGAAGGGGACGACATGCGCAGGGATCGCTTTACCGCCCACATGGAGGCGGTGTACCGCTTCGTCACCCCGGGAAGCATGGGGCTGAACCGGCCGGAGATGTTCGCCCTCGGCGTGGAGGAATTTGCCCGAAGCCGGGGCGTTTCGCTGACGGCCCACGCCTTCGAGGTCCGCGGAAACAGGGCGCGGGACCGCGCGCCGGCGGACGAAATGGCGGGGTTTGTGCGCGCGGGCCTTGCGTCGGACTGCCCCGTGGCCTTTCTCAACCTGACCCGCGGTCGGGTGAAAAGCCTCCAGGGCTGGCATTGGATCACCATCACCGGCGCGGACATCGGCGAGGGCGGCCTCGCGGCCTGCGCCAGCGACGAGGGCCGGGAGATTTGCTTTGATCTCAGGATGTGGTACCTGTCCACCCGCATGCGGGGCGGACTCGTCTACTTCACGGAAGGCTGAACGCGGCGGGGCCGGGAAAATCTTCCCGGCTCCGCCGAGCCTATTACAGGCTGTCGCCCAGATCGGCCCGGAATTTTGCGGCCAGCCGATGCTGCCAGTCGCCCAGGGGCGCGAGGCGGCCGAAGAAAAAGCGCAGCGTGGCGGGCTCCTCGACGAAGGTGAGCCCGCCCACCAGCGCCCGGTTTTCGTACAGCCAGGCAATGCGGTCGATGGCGTACTCCACCTGGGACAGGGTGAATACGCGCCGGGGCATGGCCAGGCGCAAAAGCTCCATTTCGGACAGGCGCTCGCTGCCGTCGGGCTCGCGCTGCTCGGACACGGTGCCGCGCTCCATGCCGCGGATGCCGCCGGCGATGTACAGCGCCGAGGCCAGGGCCGCCGCGGGGTATTCGCTCTGCGGAATGTGGGCGAGAAAGCGCATCGCGTCCAGGTGGCAGCCGAGGCCGCCCGGCGGGGTGATGACCGGCACGCCGCGCTTTTGCAGCTCATTGCACATGTACTCGATGAACTGCGGGCCCTGGGAGATCACGCTCTCGTCCAGCGTCTCCTCCAGCCCGACGGCGATGGCTTCCATTTCGCGCACGCTCATGCCGCCGTAGGTGAGGAAGCCTTCGAACATGGGCACCAGTTCCATCATCCGGTCGCGCAGCGCCCTGTCCCGCATGCAGATGCCGCCGCCCCGGGCGAAGCCCAGCTTCCGCGCGGAGAAGTAGATGATGTCCATCCGCTCCGCGAGCCGGTGGGTGATCTCCAGCGTGGACAAATCGCGGCAGGCGGCCTCCCGCTTTTTGATGAAGTACAGGTTGTCCTGCCAGAGCGAGGCGTCCAGCACCGTGAGGATCCCGAATTCTTTGGCGATGTCGGCGACGGCCAGCGCGTTCTCCAGCGAGAAGGGCTGCCCGCCGATGAGGTTGGTGCCCGCCTCCAGCCGGATGAAGGGGATGTTGGCGGCACCCTCCCTTTCGATGAGCGCCCGGAGCCGCGCGAGGTCAAAATTGCCCTTGAAGGGATGCTTGCTCACGACCTTGAGGCCCTCCTCGATGACCAGCTCCTCCACCCGGCCGCCCAGGCGCGTGATGTGGGCCTTGGGGGTGGTGAAGTGGTAGTTCATCGGGATGACGCTGCCGGGCCTCACAAAGGTCTGCGCCAGGATGTGCTCGCAGGCGCGGCCCTGGTGGGCGGGCAGCAGGTAGTTGGTGGCGAACAGGCGGTTGACCGCGGCTTCCAGCCGCGTGAAGGTGGCGCTGCCGGCGTAGCTGTCGTCGGCGACCATCATGGCGGCCAGCTGGTTGTCGCTCATGGCGTTGACGCCGCTGTCGGTGAGCATGTCCAGGAAGATGTCCCGGTTCTTGAGCAGGAAGGTGTTGTTGCCGGCCTCCGCGATGGCCTCGAGCCTGCGCTCCACGGGCGGGAGGTTGAGCTTTTGCACGATGCGCACCTTGTGCATCTCGAGGGGAAGCTGCCTGCCGCCGGCAAAGGTGATCTGATCCATGGTTCATTCATCCTCCTTGGTGTGTTGTCGGACGCGCCCTCTGGCCCGGCGCGGCCCGGAGAGGACGAAAAAACGCCCGTCCTCCGCTTTGCAGAGGACGAGCGCCAAATCCCGTGTTACCACCTCAGTTTGCCTGCGCCTCACGACGCCGGCCTTTTCAAGTACGGCGGCCCATGCCGCGATACTTTATCGCGATAACGGGCGAACCCGTTCCAGCCTACTGGGCCGATGGCCGTTGGGTGGACTGCTCAAGCGCGTATTCCCGGCCCGTACCCGCCGCCTCGCACCGCCCGGCGGCTCTCTGGAGGGCCTTAAACCGGTACTCCTTCGCCATCACAGCATGTCTATATGGAACTGATCAACAGTATACCCGCCGCCGGGGCGCATGTCAATACCCCGCGCGCCTTTTTGCGCGCCGGTCGGAACCGGAGCGAAAATAAACGAAAATATTGATAAACATGGCAGATCAAATCAAATATATGAAAATAATTATGGCGAAATCCATTGCAATTTCTCCAGAATTTGATATAATTTTGATATTGAGCCGCGACGGACGGTTTCGGCGGGATGACGTGCGCATCGCGCCGGCCGTACATGTCAGCGCGCGAGTCCGGAGGTTGCTATGAGCGTTGCCATCCACATCAGACAGGCGGTCAAGCGGTACGGGAGCACGACGGTCATCCCGGATCTGTCCGTCGACATCGCAAACGGCGAACTCTTCACGCTTTTGGGGCCTTCCGGCTGCGGGAAGACCACGCTGCTCAGGATGATCGCCGGCTTCAACAGCATCGAGGGCGGAGAGTTTTTCTTTGACGACCGGCGGATCAACGCCATCGATCCCGGGAAGCGCAACATCGGCATGGTGTTTCAGAACTATGCCATCTTCCCACACCTGTCGGTGCGCAAAAACGTGGCCTTCGGCCTGAAAAACCGCCGCATGTCCCGGGAGGAAATCCGGGAGGAAACCCAAAAATTCCTCCGGCTGGTGAAGATCGAGGAGTACGCGGACCGGATGCCCGACCGGCTCTCCGGCGGCCAGCAGCAGCGGGTGGCGCTGGCCCGGGCGCTGGTAATCCAGCCGGACGTGCTCCTGATGGACGAGCCGCTGTCCAACCTGGACGCCAAGCTGCGCGTCGAGATGCGCACCGTCATCAAGCACATCCAGCGGGATGTGGGCATCACCACCGTGTACGTCACCCACGATCAGGAGGAGGCCATGGCCATCTCCGACCGCATCGCCGTCATGAACCAGGGCCGGATCCAGCACATCGGCACGCCCAAGGACATCTACCAGCGGCCGGCAAATCTGTTTGTGGCCACGTTCATCGGCAAGTCCAACGTGCTGTCCGGCCGCACGGTGCGGGCGGGGGCGCATTGCTGGGTCGAGTTCAAAAACGGCTATCGGGTGAGCGCGGACAACGTGCGCCCGGAGTACCGGCGCGACGCGGAGGTCATCCTCTCCGTGCGGCCCGAGGAGCTGCTGCTCGCGGCCGAGCCGGAGGGCGGGGCCGAGGGCATCCGCGCCGTCATCGACGACAGCGTCTTTCTGGGCAGCAACACCCACTACTTCGTGACGATGGAGACCGGCGAAAAGGCGGAGATCATCCAGGAGTCGATGATCGACTCCATCCTGCCGCCGGGGGCGCGGATCCTTTTGACGGTCAAGACCGAGAAGATCAACATCTTCCTGAAGGAGAGCCGGGAGAGCGTCATGAAGGGCGTGAAAAACGATCTGGAGGTGCTGCCCAAGTGATGCGCACCCGAAAGCGGCTGGAAATCTGGAACTGGCTGGCGGCGGGCCTGCTGCTGCTGTTTCTGGTGTTTTTCATCTACCCCTGCGTGCGGCTGATGTGGGAGGCGTTCTACACCGAAAAGACGGGGTTCACCCTGGGCGCCTTTGCCAAGTTCTTTGAAAAGAGCTACTATTGGAACACGATTCTCAATTCCTTCAAGGTGTCCGGCGCGGTGATGCTGATCTCGCTGGTGCTGGGCGTGCCATTTTCCTATTTCTTCTCGTTCTACCGGCTGAAGGGGCGGCGGGTGCTGTTTGTGCTGGCGCTCCTTTGCACCATGTCCGCGCCCTTCATCGGCGCGTATTCGTGGATCATGCTATTGGGCCGGTCCGGCGTGATCACGAAGTTCCTGGAGGGCTTCGGGCTGAAAATCGGCTCCATCTACGGGTTTGACGGCATCCTGCTGGTGCAGGCGCTCAAGCTCTTTCCGCTGGTGGTCATCTACATGAACGGCGCGTTCCAGGACATCGACAACAGCCTCATGGAGGCCTCCGCCAACCTGGGCTGCGGCGGCGTCCGGCGCTTTTTCCGGATTGTGATGGGGCTGACCATGCCCACGATCCTGGCGGCGGCGCTGATCGTATTCATGCGCGCCTTTGCGGACTTCGGCACCCCCGCCATCATCGGCGAGGGGTACAAGACGTTCCCGGTGCTGATCTACGACTCGTTTTTGAGCGAGGTGGGCGCGGACTACAACTTTGCCTCGGCGGTCAGCGTGCTGGCGATCATCCTGACGGGCGTGGTGTTTCTGATCCAGAAATTCGCCACCAACCGGTTCAAGTTCTCGATCAACTCGCTGCACCCAATCCAGAAAAAGACGCCCCGGGGGCTTTCCGGCTTTTTGATGCACGCTTACTGCTACGTGCTGATCGCGGTGGCGCTTTTGCCGCAGTTCTACATCGTGGCCGACTCCTTCCGGGACTACAAGGGACAGGTGGCCCAGAGCACCTATTCGCTGTCCAACTACCAAAACGCGGTCCGGAAGCTGCTGGGCCGGTCGATCTCCAACACGCTGACGATTTCGGTCCTGGCACTGGCCATCATCATCGTGGTGGCGGTTTTGATCGCCTACCTGGTGGTGCGCCGCGGCGGCGCGATGAATAATCTGATCGACACCATCTCCATGCTGCCCTACATCATGCCCGGCGCGGTCATCGGCATCGCGCTGATCATCGCCTTCGGCGGCAAATACTTCTCGCTGACGGGCACCATGGCCATCATGGTGATCGCGCTGGCAATCCGACGAATGCCCTACACCAGCCGCTCGGCCACCGCCACCATCATGCAGATTCCCATCAGCACCGAGGAGGCGGCCATCAGCCTGGGCGCGTCCAAGCTCAAGACCTTCGCCTTCATCACGGTGCCGCAGATGTCCAGCGGTATCATTTCCGGCGCGATTCTCAGCTTTGTGTCCATCATCACGGAGATGTCCAGCGGCATTTTCCTGTACAACAACCGCACCATTACCCTGACGCTGAGCACCTATTCCGCCATCACCCTGGGCTCCTACGGCACGGCCTCGGCCTTTGCCACCATCACCACGCTGCTCACCATCGTCTGCCTCGTCCTCTACCTGGTGTTCACCCGCGGCAACGAGCGGGTGCGCGTATAGGCGCATAGAGCCCCTCGGCTCTATAGTATAGCAAAACGGGAGGAAACCACATGAAAAAAGCGATCGGGTTGTTCCTGGCATGCCTTCTGATCCTGGGCACCTGCGCGGCGGGGGCTGTGGCGGAAGAGAAGCCGTCCTGGGTGCGCGATGACCCCGGCGCCATCGGCAACACCATCGTCGTATACTCCACCCTGGACGACGCCCAGCAGGCCACCGTGGAGGCCATCTGGTACAAGTACTACCCCGACTGCACGATTGAGTGGATCACCGATTCCGTGGGCAAGCTGATCGCCCGCGCCCGCGGGGAGGTCAACAACCCCCAGGCGGACGTGATCATGGGCGGCCTGTTTGAATCGGACGGCACCACCTTCCACGACGTGCTCCAGCCCTACACCCCTTCCATCGCCGACGAGTTGACCATGCTGGACCCCTACGGCTACTACAGCTACTTTGACATCCAGTACATGGCGCTGGTCACCAACAACGACCTGATGAAGGAGCTGGGCATCGAGATCAAGGGCTATCAGGATCTGCTCCAGCCAGAGCTGAAGGGCCGGATCATCCTGGCCGACCCCAACGCCTCCTCCTCCGCCTACCGCCAGTTCCACACCATCCTGGCGCTGATGGGGGATTCCTTCGGCGACGACAAGGCGTGGGACTATCTGGACAAGCTCATCGCCAACTGCGCGGGCGTGATCACTACGTCCTCTTCCACGGTGTTCAAAAGTGTCATCTCCGGCGAGTACGCCGTGGGCCTGACCTATGAAAACATCGTTCAGATGCAGATTGAAAAGAACGGCGCGGACAACATCACGCTGGTCTACCCGGTGGAGGGCAACACCGCCTGCGCCTCCGGCGGCGGCATGATCAAGGACTGCCCGCACCCCGACGCGGCGGCGGCGTTTTTGGACTTCTGCGCCTCCGTGGACTACCAGAAGGCCCGCTCCGACGAGAACTGCGCCCGCGGCACCAACGCCAACATCAAGTATGGCAACTATCCGCCGGACTCCGAGCTGGGCGTGGTCAAGATCGACTGGGAGTGGCTCGGCACCCAGAAGACCGCCCTATTGGAGAAGTGGACGGAGCACTGGGCGCAGTACGCGGGCTGACGCCCCGACGCCGACAGAAAAACGGGCCATGGACGACAAAAAGCCGGGGGCGGGAGAATTTCTCCCGCCCCCGGTCTACGCACCGAACCCCGCCTTTTTTGCGCGCTACACGACGCCCAGCGCCCGCGCGGATTCCATCGCCTTTTGGCGGACCTCCGCCTCGTCCAGGGTGGTAAAGCGGCCGTCTTCGTAGAGGATGCGCCCGTTGACCATCGTGAGACGGACGTTGAGCGCCTGGGCGGCGTAGACCGCGTCGGCCACCGGGTCGGCCCCGGGCAGCATGTTCTCCGCCGCGCCGTCCACGAGGATCATGTCGGCGCGCAGGCCCGCCTCGATGCGCCCGCAGTCCGCATAGCCCAGCGCCCGCGCACCGGTTTCGGTGGCCATGGTCAGCGCCTGGGCCGCGGGGAGCAGCTTCGGGTCCCCGAACACGCCCTTTTGCACGAGCGACGCCAGGCGCATGTCGCCCATCATGTCCAGTACGTTGTTGCTGGAGGGGCCGTCGGTGCCCAGCGCCACCCGAACGCCCGATGCCAGCATCCGCGAAACCGGCGCGACGCCGGAGGCCAGTTTCAGGTTGCTGGCCGGGTTGTGGGCCATGTACACGCCGCGGCGGGCGAGGATTTCGATGTCCGCGTCCGTCACGTGCACCAGGTGCGCCGCGATGGCCGGCCGGTTGAAAAGGCCGATCCGGTCGAAATAGGCCACCGGCGTGACGCCGTGGCGCTCGATGCAGCCATCCACCTCCGCCCGCGTTTCCGACACGTGGACGTGGACGCCGGTGGACAGCGCTTCGGCCGTCTCCGCCGCGCGGGCGGCGGTATCCGGCGTGGTCAGGTATTCGCTGTGCAGCCCCACGTACACATGCACAAGGCCGTTCGCCGCCCCCTCGTGGTCGCGGTAGAGCGCCCGGGTGGAGTCAACCCCCGCCCGGTCGGTGCAGCCCCGGCAGATGTTGGCGCGGATGCCCGCCTCCACCGCCGCCCGGGCCACCTCGTCCATGAAAAAGTACATGTCCGCGAAGGCCACCGTGCCGCGCCGGATCATCTCCATAATGGCCAGCCGCGTGCCGTTGTACACGTGCTCCGCGTTCAGCCGGTCCTCAATGGGGAAGATCCGGTGCAGCCAGTCCATGAGGTTGAGGTCGCTGCCCACGCCCCGCTCCAGCGTCATGGCGGCGTGGCAGTGGGCGTTGTAAAATCCGGGCATCAGAAGGCCGCCCCGGCCGTCGACGCGGCGCGCGCCGGAATCGTTCGGACAGTTTCCGGTCTCGCCCGCGTAGCGGATGAATGCCCCGTCCGTGAGGACGCAGCCCTCGGGATAATACTCTTTTCCGGTGCAGAGCCGGACGTTTTCAATTCTGATCATCACTTCTCCTATTCGCCGGACGAGCGGATGTAGGCAGCCTGCTCGTCGGTCAGGCGGTCGATGGATAGGCCCATCGCGTCCAGCTTCATCCGGGCGACGGCCTCGTCGATCTCCGGCGGCACGTCGTACACGCCCGGCTTGAGCGCCCCTTTGTGCCTTGCCACGTACTCCGCTGAGAGCGCCTGCAGCGCGAAGCTGATGTCCATGATCTCCGCGGGGTGGCCGTCTCCCGCCGCCAGGTTCACCAGCCTGCCCTCGGCCAGGATGTACAGCGTGCGCCCGTCGGGCATTTCCAGCGCCTCGATGTTGCGGCGCGCCTCGTAGCGCCGTACCGCGGCCTTCTGCATGGCGGCCACCGCCACCTCCACGTCAAAGTGGCCGGCGTTGCACAGTATCGCGCCGTCCCTGAGGTGTTTGGCGTGCTCGGCGGTGATCACGTCCCGGCAGCCGGTAACGGTGACGAACAGGTCGCCGATTGGGACGGCCTCGTCCATGGGCATCACATCGCAGCCGTCCATGGCGGCCTCCACCGCGCGGATCGGGTCCACCTCGCACACCGCCACCCGCGCGCCCAGCCCCCTGGCCCGGAGCGCCACGCCCTTGCCGCACCAGCCGTAGCCGGCCACCACCACCGTCTTGGAGGCCACCACCAGGTTGGTGGTGCGCAAAATGCCGTCCCACACCGATTGGCCGGTGCCGTAGCGGTTGTCAAAGAGGTATTTCATCTTCGCGTCGTTGACGCAGAACATCGGGAAGCCCAACGTCCCCGCCGCCGCCCTGGCGCGCAGCCGCATGACGCCGGTGGTGGTTTCCTCGCCGCCGCCAATGAGGTTTTTGGCCAGATCCGGGCGCTCCTCGCAGAGAATGTGGGTCAGGTCGCCGCCGTCGTCCAGGATCAGATCGGGGGAGAAGGACAGCGCCTCGATCAGATGGGCGCGGTATTCCTCCGGCGTGGCGGCGTGCCAGGCGAATACCTCCACCCCCGCCTCGGCAAGGGCTGCCGCCACGTCGTCCTGGGTGGACAGCGGGTTGCAGCCGGTGATGCGCACCCGGGCGCCGCCCGCCCTGAACAGCAGCGCGGCGCGGGCGGTCTTGGCCTCCAGGTGAATCGACATCGTCATATTCAGACCGGAAAAGGGCTTCTCCCGCGAGAACCGCTCTTCCAGCCGGTTAAGAAGCGGCATGTGCCGCCGCACCCATTCGATCTTCTTCGCGCCCGAAGGCGCCAGCGCCGGATTCCGGATGATGCTCATCGATGTCCCTCCGCTAGTTCGTAATGCCCGCGATGGCCGTGGCGCTGATGCCCTCGCCCCGGCCCTCAAAACCCATGCCCTCGGTGGTGGTGGCCTTGACGGACACCCGATCCACCGGGATGGCCAGCGCGCGGGCGATGTTTTCGCGCATCGCGTCCCGGTAGGGCGCGAGCCGGGGCGCCTGGGCCACAATGGTCACGTCCGCGTTGCCCGGATACCAGCCCTCCGCCCGAAGGAACCGGACCACCCTTTCAAGCAGCTTCATGGAGTCCGCGTCCTTGAAGGCGGGATCGCTGTCGGGAAAGCGGGCGCCGATATCGCCCAGTGCCGCCGCGCCCAAGAGCGCGTCCGCCAGCGCGTGGGCGGCCACGTCCGCGTCGGAATGGCCCAGAAGGCCCTTGTCAAAGGGGATCTCCACGCCGCACAGCACGAGCCTGCGCCCGGCGACCAGCCGATGGGCGTCCAGCCCCAGGCCGAAGCGCGCCCGGGCCATGAGAAGGGCCTCCGCGGTGCGGAGGTCGTCCTGCGTGGTCATCTTCGGGTTCGCGCCGGGGGCGGATTCCACCAGCGTCACCGCGCCGTAGGCGCGCTCCACCAGCCCCGCGTCGTCGGTAATGTCCAAAAAGCCCTCCGATCGGGCGATTTCGTGGGCCCGGCGGATCATCTCCACCTGAAACGTCTGAGGCGTCTGCACCGCCCGCAGCGCGTCGCGCGCCACCGTCGCAACCGCGCGGCCGGATTCGTCCACCCGCTTGATGGTGTCCGTCACCGGCGTGGCGGCCACGCCGCTGCCGGTGGCCTCGGCCGCCTCCACCGTGCGGCAAATCAGTTCCGGTGAAACGAAGCAGCGCGCCGCATCGTGGATGGCCACCACCCGCGCGCCTTCGGGCAGCATCTGAAGGCCGTTCCACACCGATTCCCACCGGGTGGCGCCGCCGGGCGCCACGGCCCGGACCAGCGGGCTTTCGCCCTCGGCCGCGGCCATCGCGCGGTAGTGCGGCATGTCCTCCCCGGCGATCACCAGCACCGCGCCCTCAAAGCAGCCGCTCTTTTCCATCGCGTCCATGGAACGCGAAAGCAGCGAACGGCCCACCAGCGGGTGCAATGCCTTGTTGTAGCCCAGGCCCATGCGCTCGCCCCGTCCGGCCGCCACCACGACCGCCCAGACCCCCGTCATGGGATGATGCGGTACATGCCCGCCGCGTCCGCCTTGAGCACGTGCTCGTTCAGCGTCACGACCTCGTACTGGGTCAGCCTGTCGCCAAAGCGCACGCTAATGATGTCGCCCACCCGCACGTTGGCGCCGGGCTTGGCCTCTTTGCCGCCCAGCATCACGTGCCCGGTGTCGCAGGCGTCGCTGGCGACGCTCCTGCGCTTGATGATGCGGGAAACCTTAAGGTACTTGTCCAGCCGCATCGTCTGGGTTTCCGTCTGCGCGTCCTTTTCCCGATCGCGCTTGTCCCTGCTCATGCATGTCCTCCTATCGACAAGAAAAAGAACGGGGCATTTGCCCCGCTTTTTCCGACCGCGGAATGATTACAGCGCGTCCTTGAAGGTCTTGCCGGCCTTGAAAACCGGGCTCTTGGACGCCGGAATCTCGATGGTTTCGCCGGTGGCGGGGTTGCGGCCGGAGTGTGCGGCGCGCTCTTTGACCTCGAAGCTCCCAAAGCCCACGAGCTGCACCTTGTCACCCTCCTTGAGGGCAGCGGTCACGGTTTCGACAAAGGCATCGAGCGCCTTTTCCGCCTGCTTGCGCTCCAGCCCGGACTTCTCGGCAATCTGCGCGATCAGGGTAGCCTTGTTCATGAAAGGAACACCTCCACAAAATGATTGCAACGTTCTGGCAAAAATCAACCGTTCCGTTATCAATTCGCCCCGACATGCAGGTTTTCCTGCCTGCCGGCGGAAAACTGACATTTTTTACATTGTCCGCTTGACTCGGTCCCAATAGACGTCCATTTCCGGAAGAGTCATGTCCTCCATGCGCCTTCCGTCCTGGAGAATCAGCCGTTCGACGGCTTCAAACCGGCCTACGAACTTGTCCACCGCGCCTTTGAGCGCCAGCTCCGGCTGGACGCCGGCGAGCCGGGCCACGTTGACGGCGGCAAACAGAAGATCCCCCACCTCCTCGGCCACGCCCTCGCCGCTTTCGAGCGCCGCGCGCACCTCGTCCGTCTCCTCGGCCACCTTGGGCAGCGCGGCGGCGGCGTCCTTCCAGTCAAAGCCGACGGCCGCGGCCTTCTTCTGCACCTTTTCGGCGCGCATCAACTGGGGCAGACCGCGCGTCACGGCGCGCATGGCCTCCGCCTGGGTGGTCAGGTTTTTCTCCTTCTTTTTAACCTGTTCCCACAGCGCCAAAACATCCTCGCTGGTGCTGGCGCTGGCGTCCCCGAACACGTGGGGATGACGGGCGATCAGCTTCAGGCAGATGGCGCTGGTCACGTCGTCGGGGGTAAATTCCCCATGCTCCCGGGCGATCTCGGCGTGAAGCGCCACCTGAAGCAGCAAATCGCCCAGCTCGTCGTACAGCGCGGCCGCGTCGCCGCGCTCAATGGCGTCCACCACCTCGTAGGTCTCCTCCACCGCGTTGGTGGCGAGGGATTCGTGGGTCTGCTTGCGATCCCACGGGCAGCCGCCGGGCGCGCGCAGGCGGCGGACGATGGCGGTGAGCTGGTCATAGCCAAAGCGCGCCAGCCCGGTCAGATCCGGCGCGGCGGGAACGAGCGCCGAAGTGCGGTGATCGTAGGCGGGCAGCCTGTCGAGATCCGTCAGCGGAAGGCGCCGGACCGCGCCGCCGGAGGATACCCATATCGCCGATTCCTCGGGATACCGCTCCATGAGCCGCAGCTTGACCTCCGCGGCCAGCTCGCGGGAATCGATCTCGCGGATGAGCGCGGCCTGGTCGGCGGAGGGATGGTAGGCGGCGTGGTCACAGGCGGAGAGCATGGCCGCGGGCCCGGCGGCGTACGCCCAGAGGGCGCCGTCCACCGGCACCCCGGGGATCAGCCGCAGCCCTTCCGGATGCCGCCCGAGGAGGCGCTCGACGCTCAGATCCCGAAGGTCCAGCACGCCGTACACGACTTCGTCCGCCTGCGCAAGGCCCTCGACTTCCGATACGATGGCCTCCAGCAGCGCGTCAAAATCGGCGGCCGTGTCGTACAGCGCGTCCAGCGACCGGTAGGCGAGGCCCGCGCCGTCCATCCAATCGGCCGCGCCGCAGCGCGCGGTGCGCAGCACGACCTTCGCCGGCCCGGACAGATGGCCCCGGATGCGGTCGGTCAGGTCTCCGGCGTCAAGACCCAGGCCAACGACGGTAATCGGATGCAAAATCTCGTCCCCTTTCGCGTGGTGACAGGCTTCATTATACACGCCCGCGCGTCAGCGCGCAATCGGGGACGCCCAAATTGTTACTGTTCCATCTGCCGGCCGACGATGGTGGCGGTGGTTTCGGCCACCTTCATGTCGATATCGGTCATCACGACGCCGTTTTCCCGGGACAAAAGCATCAGCGCGCCGATCACCTCGCCGTCCACCAGGATGGGCGTCAGGATCTGGGCGGTATAGCCCTCGGGCGCGTCGCCCACGGTGACGGGCAGCATCTTTGCGCCGTCGGCCAGGTTGAGAAGCAGCGTTTGGCGCGCCTGCACCGCCTGGTCGATTTCGGGGCTGAGCGCCTTTTCCCACAGCTCCTTCTTCGGCGCGCCGGAGGCGGACACCACCATGTCCCGGTCGCAGATGCAGGCGATGTGGCCCAGCGTGCGATGCAGGGAGTCGGTGTAGTCCTTGGCGATGGCGGCGATTTCGCCGATGGGGGAATACTTTTTCAGCACGACTTCGCCGTCATGATCGGTAAAAATTTCCAGAGGATCGCCTTCGCGGATGCGAAGCGTCCGCCTGATTTCCTTGGGAATGACCACGCGACCCAGTTCGTCGATTCTGCGAACAATGCCCGTTGCTCTCATGTCCAAAACAATCCTTTCCTTCCGTCGGTGCGCCGCGCTTGAGCGCCAGTCAGGGATAGTATTTTGTGGGCCCATGCTTTTTATTCGCCGCAAAAGGCGGACCAGGCGTCAAAAACCTTTACGCGCATTGCGGCAGGAAAGCGCGCGCGCGCCGTCGAAAATGTAGAAAAACGGCTTTCGGAGGGCGGAGGATGCGGTTTCTTCACATGGCGGACGCGCACTACGGCCGGCGGTTTTCCTCGTCCCGCTTCGGCCCGGCGGCGGCCGCGGCGCGGCGGGAGGCGCTGGAGGACGCGCTGAAGCACCTGGTGCGCTACGCCAACGAAAACGGGGTCGACTGCATTCTTTGCGCGGGCGATCTGATCGAATCCGCGGAAATCCGGCCCGCGGACCTGATGCGGCTGGATGACATTCTTTCGGGCCTCGTCCGCGCGAAGTTCATTGCCGTCGCCGGGAACCACGACCCCATGAACACCCCGAGCCCGGCGCTTCGGCTGAAGGCCGCGGCGCTCACCCTGCTTCCGAGCGGATACAGCCGGACGATGCTGGACGGGACGACCGCGCTGCACGCCTTTTCCTTTCCCGAGGCGGTGGTGCGGGAAAACCCGCTGGCGCATGCGGCGCTGGATCTTTCCGCGCCCCGGAACATCCTCCTGATGCACTGTGACGCCATCAGCCCGGAGAGCGACTACCTGCCGGTGCGGATGGATTTTCTGAACCGGTTTGACTACTGCGCGCTGGGCCACGTGCACAAGCCGCTTTTCCTCGCGCCGAACGCGGCCTACTGCGGCTCGCTGATCGGCCTGGATCGGAACGAAACCGGCCCCCGCGGCTTTGTGCTGGTGGATCTGGGTGCGGCGGCACCGCGCTTTGTTCCGCTGCCCATTCCCACCTATGAAAAAATTGCCGTCCGGCTGACCGAGGACATGGGCGGCGTGGCGGCGGAGGCGGCGGTCCGCGACGCCCTCGCGCCGCTGCCCGGGGAAAACCTGTACAGTGTGACGCTGACCGGCGTCCACGCCCCGGCGGCGCGGCCGGATCCGGACCAAATTGCCGGGCGCCTGCGGGATTCTGGGTTCATGGTCGCGCTGACCGACGAAACGCGCCCGGCCTGGGATCTTGCCGCGCTGGCCGCCGAGCACCGGGACGATCTGATCGGCCGGGTCGTCGCCGGCTTTGGCCCCGAGGAGGACCTGAGCGACCGGGACCGTCTGGCGCTGGACTATGCGATCACCGCGCTGATGGAAGGGGGACGATCGTGAGGATCGTCACGCTGTCGCCCGTGTCCTTCGGGCGCTTTCAGAATTGCGAATTCCGCTTTGCTCCCGGCATCAACCTGATTGAAGCGCCCAACGAGGCGGGGAAGTCTACGCTGGCCGCCTTTGTCAGCGGCATGCTCTACGGTTTTTATAAGCGGCAGGACCCCAGGCGGCGGCAGCGGGCGGCGACCTTTGACCGCTACCGGCCCTGGGCCAACCCCGGCCGGTATTTTGGCGCGATGACCTTTGCGCACGAGGGCGCCGTCTACCGCCTGGAGCGGGATTTCCTGATGGACGAGGTGCGCCTTTTCGAGGCGGACACCGGTCGGGACGTCACGGACCGCCTGCCCTACCACGACGCGCTTCGAATTTATGAGCCCGGCGCGTACTTTCTGGGCATCAGCCAGTCCGCCTTCGAGGGCACGCTGTACGTGCCCCAGCGTTCGGTCGAGACGGGCGGGGCGCTGGGCCGGGAGCTCGTCGACCAGATCGATGCGCTGAGCGCCGGGGGCGCGTCCGCTTCCGGCGCGCTCCGGTGGCTCGATGCGCGGCGGGATGCCATCGGCACGCCGCGCCGGGGCGGCTCGCCGCTGGGCGAGCAGCACGCAAGGCTCGCCCGGCTCCTGTCGGAAAAGGCGGAGGCGGAGGCGCGCCGGAGCGCTGCCGCCCGGGAGGGCGCGCGCGCGCAGGCCCTGTTGGCGGAGGTCGCCGCCCTGGAGGCTGCGCAGCGCGCGGACGAAGCGGCGCTGGCGCAGGCGGACGGCGCGGATGAGGCGGCGCTGGAGGACGCGCTGGAGGATCTTCGCCGAATGCGGGATATAAACCTGGAATCGGAAGCGATGGCCCGCGCGCTGGACGAGCTGGACCGGCGGATTGACCGGGCGCCCGCGCTGCCGGAAGCGTGGGGCGGGGCGTGCGCGGACGCGCCCGGGCGCGCACGGCGCCTGATGGCGCGCTACGAGGCGCTGCCTCCCGCAAAGCCCCACCGCGCGCTGACGGCGCTGGGCGCGTGCTTCGCGGCGGCGGCGCTGGCGGGGTTTGCGTTTGCGCCCGCTTTTACGCTGGCCGCGCCCGCCGCGCTTTTCGTGGCGCTGGGCATCCTGCGCCGGCGGGAAAACCGGCAAACGGGGCGTGCGCGGGCGTCCATCCTTGCGGCGCTGGGCGTCGATTCGCCCGGGGGCTTTGCCGGGCTGATCGCCGCGCTGGAAGAAGCGCGGGATCTTGCCACGCGGCGCGACACCATTGAGGAGCAGCGCGAAGGCAAGCTTCAGCAGGCCGACGCCCTCCGGCGGCGCGTGCTGCGGGCGATGGCGGCCTGCGGGCTCGATGCCCCTCCGGACGAAACCGCGGCCGAGGCGGCGCTTCGGCGGCGGCTCAGGCAGATCCGCGATCGCGGAGCCGCACCGGGCGATCCGGGCGCCATGAAGCCGGACGGGCGCCCTGACAACGGCGGGCGCGGTGCGCTGGCGCAGCGCGTCCGGGCGCGCGCCGCGCGCATCCGCGCGCAGAAAGAGGAAGCGGCTGCCTGCGCCGCTCGTCGGGACGCCATCGAAAACGCCGTCCGGCCGCCTGCGGAGATCGAGGACGAAATGCGGCCGGTCCGGGCGGCGATTGACGCGCTGACGCGGGAAGCCGAAGCCATCGAGGAAGCGAAAAGGCGCATTGAGGCGGCGGCGGACGAAATGCGAAAGCGCCTGTCTCCCGCGCTGAGCCGCGCCATTCGCCGCCTGTCCGGCGCGGTCACGCTGGGGCGCTACGCCGACCTGGCGGTGGACACGGACCTCACAATTCAGGTGCTGGCCGACGGCCGGTCCGCCTCGCCGGCCGAGCTCTCCGGCGGCACCGCCGACGCCATCCATTTGGCGCTGCGGCTGGGGCTGATCGAGTTTCTGATGGGCGGCCGGGAGTGTCCGATTCTTCTGGACGACAGCTTTTCCCAGTTGGACGACGACCGCGCCGGGCGGATGCTTGAGGCCGTGGCGGACTTCGCTTCCGGCCGACAGGCGCTGATCTTCACCTGCCAGCCCCGCGCGCGGCGGATGCTGGAATCCCTCGGGGTCCCCTTCCACGCCGTCCGCCTATAGCGCCCGGGCGACAAGCCCTTCATATCCCCCTCCGGCGCGGACATATATTGTCCCGACTGGAGGGATTCATTATGCCGGATACGCGCAGCCGCGTGACCATCCACACGGCCATTCTGCCGGAGCCGACCCCCGCGACCAAGCCGAAAAAGACCATCCCCTGGCGTGTGCTGCCGCATCCCGCCGCAAAAAAGCGGCGCGTGCCAAAGCCGCCGCGCGCGGCCAAGCCCCGGCCCGCGGAGGGCGCGCGGAGGACGCCGGGCGAGCGGCTGCTCCGCAACGCCGCCGTGGCCTGCTCGCTGCTGCTCACGCTGCTGGCGCTGTCCAACCTCAACCAACCCTGGACGGAGCAGACCGTCGCCAGCGTGCGCAACGCGATCTCCATGCGCATCGACCTGGACGAGTCCCTGGGCAAGCTGCACTTCGTGCGCGACCTGGTGCCCGACGCCGCGCTGGTGTTCTGGAACATGGGCGCGGGCGACATGGCAAAACCGGTGAACGGCCAGCTCTCCCATCCTTACGACGTCAATCAGCCCTGGCTTCTGTATCAGACCGGCGGCGCGCAGCAGGTGCGCGCCGCACTCGCTGGCCAGGTGGCGGCCGCCACGCAGAACGCCGACGGCGCCTGGACGCTCCTGATCGATCACGAGAGCGGGGAACAGACCGTCTACGCCTACGTGGCACAGTCCATCGTCCGCGTGGGCCAGCAGGTGTCCGCCGGCGACCAGATCGGCGTCACCGCCGATTCGGATGACGCGCGCCTCTACTTTGAGCTGCGCAAGGACGGTCAGCCGCAGGACCCCACCAGCCGTCTGGGCCAATGACGCGCCTCGTCGGCTTTCCGGTCCGCGCCCACTGGTCGATCCTTTTGATGCCGCCCCTCCTGGCCATGAGCGCGCTCACCCCGGCGCTGGCCGCCGTGGCGGCATCGGTGCTCCTTCACGAGGCGGCCCACGCGCTGGCCGCCCGGGCGGCGGGCGTTCGGGTGCGGGAACTGCTGCTGACGCCCTTTGGCGGCGCGCTGCGCATCGACGGCCTCTGGGGCTACCGGCCGGGGCAGATCGCGCTGGTAGCGCTGGCCGGGCCGGTCGCAAGCCTCCTGGTCATGACTTCCGCGGCGGCCCTGGCCTATTGGGGCGCGGCGTCACCCCGCGTCGCGGGCGAATGGGTTCGCGTCAACCTGCTGTTGGCCGCCTTCAACCTGATGCCGGCGCTGCCGCTGGACGGCGGCCGGGTGCTCGCCGCAGCCCTCGGGCGGCGCATGGGCGCCGCGCGGGCGCTGAAGGCCGGCCTTGCGGCGGGCCAGGTGCTGGGCGGGCTCATGCTGTTGCTCACGGCCTGGCAGTTTGCCGCCGCCCGCCACCTCAACCTGACCATCGCGCTGGGCGCGCTGTACCTCCTTTTCAGCGGCCCGGCCGAGCGGCGCTCGGCCGACGGCGCGGAACTCATGAGCCTGATCGCCCGCCGGGACGAGCTCGACGCGGAGGGCATCATGCCCCTCGGCTGGCTGGCGGCCGGCGCCTCGGTTTCCTGTGAAGCGGCGGCGCGCCGCCTCGGCGCCCGCCGCGTGCACCGCATCGCGGTATACGACGGGGGCATGCGCCTCGTCGGCGTCGTCGAGGAGCGGGCGCTGCTGGCCGCCGTGCGCCGCGGAGAACCGGAAACCCTCGGCGCGCTGGCCGCGCGCAAAATTCCGCTTGACACACCCTCCGCGAACCGGTATAATAACACCTGCTGGTCGTAGGGGCATGGTGTAATGGTAACACGTGGGTCTCCAAAACCTTTGTTGAGGGTTCGAGTCCTTCTGCCCCTGCCACAAAATTATCAGCGTTCCGCTACAACGGGATGCTGATTTTCTGTTCAGTTAGCTGATGACGGCCTTCATTTCATCAAGGGCGTCTCCGGACAAATGGATGCATGGGTTGTAAGTGATGTTCACATCGGCGCGCCCAAGAAGTTTTGACAGAATCTTAATATCACGGCCCCGGTAGTAGCAGTTCGTCGCAAACGCGTGCCGGAGGACGTGCAGGCCCCTGCAGGGATCTGCACGTCCTTTGTCGCAATCTGTGCTTGACACCGAAGTGCCTCATACGTCCGTCTCCCTCCGTCATTTCCCGTCATATCCACGGCTTCATGCTATCGGACATCAATTCTGACAGCGCCTCGAACGTACGCTTGCTGAGTGGAATCGTGCTTTAGCGGGGCGGTTACGATCCTCATCTCTTTTTGATGGCTGTTTCCGCATCGCCATGTGCCGTAAGCTCATTCCGAAACCCATTAAAGTCACCAAGGGGAGTTGGGCTTTGATAACGCTTGAAGCGGAGAAGGAAAAAGGCGGAACCACTCGGCGCATCCGCAAGATGACTTACGCGAAAGTGCTGACCAAGTTAAAGGCGGCTGGAAAGACCCCGGAAGCGATTATGAAGCTGCTTAAGCGAATTTGTGTTGTGTCTGGCGAAATAAAGCTGATAATCTACGGAGCACCCTGTCAGAGCTGTTTAATAAACTTCCACAACAAAATGAACCGATTGCTGCCTCGCGACGATCTATAGGCAGACGGGGCATTTGAAAGGTGACGCGAGTGGACAGTACGAACGAATCAAATCCGATGGACGGAACCGCGCGCAAGGCATGCGCCAGGCTGATGGACAGTTGCGGCGATCCGGTGTACAAGTTTTGCCGCAGCCTGATCTGGAACCAGCAGGATGCTGACGACCTGTTTCAGGATACCTTCCTGGAAGCGTTCCATCGACGGGAGAAGCTGTGCCGGGAGGCAAATCCGACCGGGTTGATGCTGGCCATCGCGGCAAACCTCTGGAGGCGCAGAAAGCGCAGGTTCGCCCGGAGAAAGCGCCTCGCGCCCGAAGCGCCGCTGGACGACGCCGTCCCCGGGGACGGCGATCCGGCGGAGGCATATCTGCCCCTGGAGGAAACCCGCCTGGTTCATGAGGCCGTTGCTGCGCAGCCGGACAGATTGAGGATCCCCGTCACCCTGTCCTACGACCTGGGCATGGGCGTTCCAGACATCGCATACACGCTTAAACTGCCCCAGGGCACCGTGAAAAGCAGACTTTTTAATGCACGGAAGCGGATCGGGAAGGAATTGGAGGCGGCTCATTATGCGGGATAGCGATCTGGACGGTCTTCTCCGTAGGGCACTCAAACGGGAAGGCGCGCCGCATTCTTCGTGAAATACCTGCTACAAACTGATTTCGATGCATTCCGCTATTGCCCTGACCGCCGCTTTGGGATCGGACACCCCGTTTGCCTCGATCTTCTCGATGGCAATGGTTGCGTTCCGGCGGCGGTGATGGCGATAGCGGCCAAAGCGGCCTTCTGAAGTTCCTGCAACCGCGTTGGGAAACAATTTTTACCAATTGACTGTACAACGGGATGGCACTTTGCTCGGCGAAAATAACATTAATTTAGCGTATTCTTCTGATGAAGGGAAAACTAGCCAGCTATTTACTTGTCATAACATGGATAATCCACGACAATAGACAAAATAATTAACATTAAGGGTATTTACAAAGAGTATGCGCCGTAATATAATAAATGTGTAGTAAGGCAAACGTTATACTAACTTTCCCCCTTTAGCGCGACTTTTCTATAATCGACAAAGGGGTTTTTTGAGGCAACCGAGGCAAACGTTATACTCGTAAGAAGGTGTGTGTAAAAATGAAGAATCCGACCATACGGGATATCGCAAAACGGATGAATTTGAGCGTTCCGACGGTTTCCAAGGCCTTGAACGGCAGCGGGAATTTATCGCAGGAAACGCGGGCGAGGGTGCATGCCACCGCGGAAGAAATTGGCTACGTACCCAATTTTATGGCAGCACAGATTCGGCGTTCGCAAAGCCGCATGGTGGGCATCGTCGTATCGGATCTGTCCCAGCCGTTTTTTTCCCATGTGTTGCAGGCGTGCGAAGCGGAGCTTGGCAAAGCGGGCTATCAGACGCTGCTCTTCAACTCGTTTGAAAACCCCGAAAAGGAAATGAACGCTGTCAAACAGCTGGTTTCGCTGAATGCCGCGGGCTGCATCATGGATCTTTCTCAGAACTCAAAGGACAGCATTCCATTTCTGCGCAAACACAGAATGCCCTTCGTCCTGTTTGGCCGCCGTTTTTCTGAAGTCGAGGATTACTACGTGGTGCCGGATAACCGCGCAGTGGGTTACGACGCCACGCGCCACCTGCTGGAATGCCTGCCGGAACGCCCGGTTCTCTGCGTCAACGGCCCGAACGGCATTTCACCCACAACCGAGCGCTACGAGGGTTATGTGCGCGCGATGCGGGAGGCGCGCCGCGAGGTGGACCAGCGCTTTGTATTTCACAATTGCTTTGGCATGGATGATGGGTATAACGCCGGATTGATGGCGGCGGAAAGAGTTCCCGCGCCCTTTTCGGTCTTCTGTTCGACCGACCGCATTGCCGCCGGTTTTCTCCGCGCCCTGTATGAGCGGAACCTGCGCGTACCGGACGATGCGGCAATCGTCGGCGTCGACGACATCGCGGAAGCGCGCTTCATGATTCCAGCGCTTTCGACGGTCGCCTTGCCCAAAAAGCAGATGGCGGAGGAAAGCGCCTGCATGCTGATGGAACTGGTGAACGGAAAGCAGATAGACAATCCTCGCATTCAGCTTCCCGGCAAGCTGATCATACGGGAGAGCTCCTCTTTTCCCGGCAGCATTTCCGTGATGCGGGAACATGAAAAATAAAAGGAGAATGAGTATGAGCACCATGGTAAAAGCCGCTGTACTGGCCGCGCCAGGCTGCATTGAGATTCGTGAATTCCCCATGCCCGCCCTGGGCAGCGGGGCCGCGATTGCCCGTGTAAAGGCCTCCGGCGTCTGCGGTACGGATAAGCACAGTTATCAGGGTGAGAGCGTCCAGTATAAGGGAACCAACAACGAAATCAACATTCCCTACCCGATCATTCAGGGCCATGAAAATGTAATGGTGATCGAAGAAATTGACGAAGAGGGCTCGCGCATGCTGGAATTTGGCGGCGCGCGCCTCAAGCCCGGCGATCGCGTGACGATGTGCCCGGATGTTGTGTGCGGAAAGTGCTGGTACTGCAAAAACTTTCCCAACTATCCCTGGTGCGATCACCTGCTGTTCAGTTATGGAAACATGCGCTCCTGCGACGACGCAAACCACCTGTACGGCGGTTTCGCGGAATACATCTATATTGAACCGGGGACGCGGCTATACAAAGTTCCGGAGGGCCTGCCCGATGACATCGCCGCGCTGGCCGAAGTCATGTGCGTGACCTATACGCTGGACAAGGCCAAGGAGTTTAACGGCTTCTCGCGCGAGGGGTTCAATTTCAACGATACGCTGGTCGTTCAGGGGGTGGGGCCATTGGGTCTGGCCCACATCATCAAGGCGCGCATGATGGGCGCGGGCAAGATCATCGCCACCGACATATCCGACTACAAGCTTGAATTGGCGCGCGCGTTTGGCGCGGATATTGCGCTGAACGTCAACAAAACCACCGAAGACGAGCGGGTGGAACTGGTGAGGCAAAATACCGGCGGCCGGGGCGCGGACCTGTGCGTGGAATGTGTGGGCAGGCCGCACGTCGTGAAGGAGGGGCTTCGGATGCTGCGCAAGGCCGGCATGTACCTTGAGCCGGGCAATTTTGTCGATTGCGGCTCGACACCCATCAATATCCATGAAATCTGCTCGAAGAATCTCCGCATCATAGGGATGTGCAACCACGCGCACACGGGATATCAGGACAGCATGGACATGATGCTTCGCACGCTGGATATGTTTCCGTGGACACGCTTCATCAGCCATGTTTTCCCGCTGGATCACGCCGGGGAGGCCCTTATAAAAAGCCTGGAGGGAAACAGCATGAAGGTGCTCATCAAGCCTTGATGTCAATCGCAGGCATAGGCCGCGATTAATATGATACAAGGAGGAATCCCCAATGCGAAAATCTCGTACCCGATTGCTCGCATTCCTGCTCTCCTTCCTGTTGCTGCTCGGTACGTTTACCGCCGCCCTGGCAGAAACGAAGGAGGACCTGTCGCTTTCGCTGTTCACAGGCGGCTACGAAGGCGTATGGAACGAGATCATCCCACAGTTTCAAGCCGCTTATCCGGAGTACAACCTGACGACCGACATTGATTCGCTCAACCACGAACGCCTGCGCGTCAACCTGATCGCCGGCACACCGCCGGACTGTGTGCTGCCCAACATGGGCGAGTTCACCCTTTTTGAAGCCGCGCAAAGCGGGCTGTTTCAGGACCTCACGCCGCTGTTCGATTCCCCTGTGGACGGCGACGATGCCGGTCGGACCTACCGCGATCTGTTTACCCCATCCGATCTGGACATGATCACGGTCGACGGCGCGATCCGAGTCGCCCCCAGCGACACGGGTTTCGAGGCCTGGTGGTACAACAAGGCGCTGTTCCGCGAAAAGGGCTGGGAGGTGCCCAAAACGTGGGACGAGTTCCTGACGCTTTGCGAGAAGATCAAAGCCGAGGGCATCGCGCCGTTGGCCTATCAGGGCCTGTACCCGACCTATATGATCTGGGGGTACCTTCTGCAGGCAATCGCCGCACACGGCGGCAGGCAGGCCTATGTGGACTGCATGTATCTGGGTGCGGAAGATCCCTGGCATAGCGAAGCCGTCCGGCAGGCGGTCCAGAACCTGTATGACCTTTCCGAAAAGGGATACATTCTCGACGGAACGACCGCGCTGAACCACACCGAGGCCCAGATGGAGTTTTTGAATGGCCGGGTTGCGTTTATTCCCTGCGGCACCTGGCTTGAAAACGAAATGGCCGCCAGCATTCCCGAGGGCTTTGAACTGGGCTTTTGCCCCGTTCCGGTGGCCGACGCCGAGGGCAATAATTACGTGTGCAAATACCAGAGCTACTTTGGCGTACCCACCGACGCCAAGAACCCCGAAGGCGGCATGAACTTTATCAAGTTCATCTACGCTGAAGCGGGTCAGGTGGCTTATGCGCACGCCGGCATGATTTCTTATCTGAAAGACCTCTCTGAAAGCGCGAAAGCGTGCTACAGCCCGGTACTTCAGGATGCCATCGCCACCGCCAACGGCGAAGGGGTCGCCTTTGTGGAGAACCTGGGGGAGGTGCTTTATCGCTCGCTTTACGATGTCATCGACGACAATCTGACTTTGATCGTGCTGCGTCAGATCACGGTCGATCAGTTCTGTGACGCCGTACAGGCCCAGTACGACAGTCTGCGCAACGATTCCAGTGTCGTCAAGATCGCCGTCCATTGATTTGTGCGCGTCTCCCGACCGGCCGCCCAGCGGCGGCCGGTCGGGAGATACAGAAGGAGGCAACCATGCTGACCCGCCAGAGAAAGCGCCTGTTTTGCCTGTATGCGCTGCCGACGCTCGCGATCTTTATCGCTTTTGCCATTCTTCCCTTTTTTTACAATATATACCTGAGTTTTTCCAACTGGAACGGCTTTACAAAGAACATCCCGCTTGCCGGTCCGGTAAATTACAGCCAACTGTTTGCCGACCCCATCGCGGGCAAGGCGCTGGTCAACAACCTGAAGCTCTTCCTCATCGGGTTGGCAGCCACCATGACCATCTCCCTCTTTTTTGCGGTCAATATTACCCGCCGCTCGCTGCGTGAACGTGAACTTTACCGCATTGTGTTTTTCTTCCCCAATATGCTGTCGATCGTCATCGTCGCGCTCCTGTGGACGTTTATCTTCAACCCGACCTTCGGTCTGTTTAATGGGTTATTGAAGACCCTTGGCCTGGGCTTTCTGGCACGCGCTTGGCTGGGGGATATTGAAACCGTCATCGGCGCACTGAGCGTCCCCTGGATCTGGATGTCCATGGGGTATTATATGGTGCTCTTTATCGCCGCCATAGAGAATATTCCGCAGAGCGTTTTCGAGTCGGCTTCGCTGGACGGCGCGGGCCTCTGGCGACAGACGATCCATATCATCATTCCATTGATCTGGGAGACCATTCGGATTTCGCTGGTGTTCTTCGTGGTCAACGCATTCAGCGGCACCTTTACGTTGGTGAACATAACCACCAACGGCGCGCCCGCCCGCGCCAGCGAGCTTTTAACGACGTATATGTATAAAAACGCTTTTCTCAACAGCAAATTCGGCTACGGCGCGGCAATTGGCATCTGCATATTCCTGATTCTGGTCGCATCTTCCCTGGCCTTTTTGCGCCTGACACGGCGCGAGACGATCGAATACTAGGAGATGAGCGCGATGAAAACCGTTGGTGGACGGCTCTCAAATATATGGGTGCGCCTTACGCTGATCCTGTACTCGCTTCTGGTGCTTTTCCCGCTGGCATGGGCGGTATGCACGTCGTTCAAAACCAATCTGGAGTTTTACCGCGACGCGTGGGCGCTGCCGGAAACGCTGGCGTTTGAAAATTACGCGACCGCCTGGGTCAAGGGGAACATCGGGCAGAACTTTTTTAACTCCCTGTGGATAACGGTGAGCGTGGTGTTGCTGCTGGATGTGCTGGCGGCTTCCACCGCCTATGTCGCAACGCGTTTTCGCTTCCGGCTGGGCGGGCACCTTGTCAATCTGTACATGGCCGGCATGATGATTCCGACCATTTTGGGCGTCATTCCCACGTTTCTCGTACTGAAGCAGTTCAACCTTTTGAATTCGCTCTTGGGCCTCGGGCTCGTCTATATTGCCTACGGTCTGCCGTTTTCGGTTTTCGTCCTGTCGGGCTTTTTCAAGACGATCCCCCGTGAAATGGAGGAAGCGGGCCTCGTCGACGGGTGCTCGCTCAACTGGATTTTCTGGCGCATCATGCTGCACATGGCACGGCCGGGCATCATTACGATCAGCATTTTCAATTTTATTGCGTTCTGGAATGAATATGTATTCGCGTTGACCTATATTACAAATCCCGCGCGACAGACGCTCTCCGTAGGTTTGGTATCCCTGCTGAATACCGCCCGTTATCAGACCAATTGGGGCGCGCTGTTCGCCGGATTGATTATCGTCATGCTGCCCACCCTGGTATTGTATGCGATATTCCAGAAGAAACTGACCGGCGGGCTTACCGCCGGCGCGCTTAAAGGTTAGGGGGGATGCTTGCTCATGGAAGTCCTGGTGATCAGCGGCACCGGCTGGGTTGGCGGCTGCATTACGCGCGCGCTGCTGCGGCGCGGACACAGGCTGACGGTATTGTCCAAAAACCGGGAGGGCAGGGGTGCTTCCGGCGGTCTGAACCATGTTCGCGCGGACCGTTCGGACGTGCACGCCTTTGACAGGCTTTTACGGACGCTGCATCCCGATGCGGTTGTCGACGTAATCCCGGGTTATTTTGGCAAGGAGAACACAGCGCGGATCGTCGATGCATTCGCCGGCCGAATCCGCCAATACGTCCATTGCGGCTCCACCGGCGTTTACACCCCGCTCGCGATGCTGCCCGGTTGTGAGGAGGATGCCTGCGCGCCGCTTGCGCAAAACGGAGAAGCCTTTCTGAACAAGCTGGGTGCGGATCAAGTGGTTCTGGAAGCGGTGGGGCAGGGCTTTCCCGGTACAATCCTCCGGCCCACATGCATCCTGGGCGCGGGTAAGCCGCCCATCGACAATCTCGGCGGCCGCTCCATGGATTTTATCCGGGACGTGCTGGCCGGAAAGCCTGTCGAGATCCCGGGAGACGGGCGCGCGCTGATTCAGTTCGTGCACCGGGAAGACCTCGCGAACGCATTCGCGCTGTGCCTGGAGAAACCCGCCTCCATCGGAAGGGTCTACAACATTTCCGGCGGACGCGCAATGCCGGTCCGCGAATATGTGCGCATGGTCGCGCGTCTCCTCTGCCGTGAAGCAAAGCTGGAATTTGTCGGGGCGGACGAGCTCATACGCCGCCATAAGGACGGAAGAATTTCGGAAGGGGATTTCCGATTCTTCCAGGAACATATGTGCTTTTCCTTTGAAAGAGCGCGCAGGGAGCTGTGTTATGAACCCGCGTGGACGCCGGAAGCGGGGTTGCGCGAAACGCTCGCCTGGACGCTGGAACGCATCGATCAAACAGGAGGGGGAAAATAATGGATGGGATGATTCGCAAGTTTGGCGTTGGTACGCCGGCATATCCATGGGATCTCGTCGAGCATGGCGCGGAGAATTTTCTGGATTTGGCGATTGATCGAATTGGCGCCAACAGCGTCTTTACGCCGGTCAGCTACTACATGGAGGAAGTATCCGCGTTCTGGTGGGGCGGCGTAATGGCCGGGAATGAAAAGCTGCGCCGCTATTTTCCGGAGGACGGGCGGCTGTACATCGAACCGGACGAACGGTTTTACGCAAATTTGCGCGTGAAACCCGTTCGAACGAAAGACCCGCTGCTCAAGGACTTTGACAATCTGGCGGCTTTGGAAAAGCCCTGCCGGGATCGCGGCATGAAGTTTGACGCCTGGCTTCCGATGTTCAAAAACCCTTTTATGGCGCGGGAGAACCCCGATTTGACCCCCGTGGACATCTTTGGCGGACGGCAAAAACACGGCCTTTGCCCCAACAACCCCAACGTCAGGGCCTACTTCCGCGCGCTGGTTTCGAATATCGTCACGAAGTACAATGTCAGCGGGCTCGGCCTGGACAAGTTTGGCATCGAGTATTGGGCGGGCGGGCCGCTGGGTGAAGGCTGGTATACAAGCGACGAGGGCGGACACCGGTGGGCCGCCGATATCGACCCCGAGTTCCTGCTCCTGCAAAGCCCCTGCTTCTGCCCGCACTGCGAAAAGCGGGCGCGCGCCTGGGGGTATGACTGGGACGCCATTAAGCGGACCGTCGAACGCCTGGCAAGCGCGTTTCTGAAGCGTGATCCCTCCGTCGTATTCGAACTGAGCAAGCGCGGCCACTTCGAAGGGGAATCCGGCATCACGCGCCTGCTGCTCGAAGAGGAGGACGTTTACGAGTGGATGCAGTTCAAGATCCGCACGATGGCGGAAACCGCAAAGGAGCTTCGAGCGCTGATCCGCTCCATTAAGCCGGAGGTGCGCATGACCATTGCGCTTGATCCGCCGGATCGCCCGAATTTTCAGCGCTTCCGCCACTATGGCTGGATGTACGGCAGTTCCTACAAACATCTGGCGCCCTATGCGGATTCCATCGGCATCGCGTCGGGCTGGTCAATCGAGGAGAAGTACTACTCGGGCTGCAAGGCCATCGAAGCCATCAACGGCGTCTGCGCCTGCAACGAAGACGTGCACGCAGTCTCGCCCGCCAGCCCCGAACACGTCGTCAAACAAATCCAAACCTATCAAAAGCTCGGCTTCAAGGGCTTTGTCATCTTCGGACTTACCTGGGCGCCGCCGGAAAACCTGAAGGCGGCCAAGAACGAGCTGCTGAGAATTGAGCGAGGCATGTAGTGCGCCATCAAGACCACCAGCTTAGCGGGTGGTCTTGATTTATGCGGCCAGCCCGCGCGTCAGTCTCCCGGATGAATTTCATCGTAAAAGACGCATCAGCTCTTCCCGTCGCTCTTGGCCTGGTACATGGCGTGGTCCGCCATGCGCAGCAGGGCATCCGGTTCCCGCGCGTCCGTCGGAAAGAGCGCCACGCCGATGCTGGCGGTCACGCGCATCCGGTGGCCCAGAAGAAAGATGGGCTCGCCCACCGCCGCAAGCATCCGCTTCGCCGCGTTCATGCAATCGGCGCGATTGGTCACCCCGTCCAGGATGGCCACGAATTCATCGCCCCCCAAGCGGGCCAGCGTTTCCCCTTTGCGCATGCTCCGCACCATGTTCTCCGAAACGATCCGGAGAAAATCATCTCCCACGGTGTGGCCGTAGGTGTCGTTGATCGCCTTGAACCCGTCCAGATCGATGTAGAAAATGGCGATTTGCTCGCGGACCGACCGGCGCTGTTTGATTGCCATGCCGATGCGGTCATTCAGCAGGTTCCGATTGGGCAGCCCGGTGAGGGCGTCAAAGTAGGCCGCTCTTTTCAGGGCTTCCTCCTGGGCCTTGATCAGCGTCAGATCCGTAAAGGAGATGATGTAGTTTACGGGCCGCTCTCCGACGCCCTTCACCGCGTTGGCTTTGACGATGTTGGGAATCACCTGACCGTTCTTTTTCCTGTTGAGCATTTCGCCGGTCCAGCTGCCCTTTTCGTATAGTTCCGCCCAGATCGCCCGGTCGCACGCCGGGTCCTGCGCCTCGGCGTGGATTTCGCGGGGGAGTTTGCCGAGCAATTCCTCGGCCGAGTAGCCGAAGGTGTCGAGGAACGCGTCATTGGCCCGGATGATCCTCCTGTCCGCGTCCGTGACCAGCATGGGCTCCGACGCGTTGGTAAAGACGCTGGCGGCCAGCTGGAGCTGTCGGGCGATCTTCCGCTCCGAAATGTCGATATCCAGGCAAAAAAGCTGCGGCTCGGTACCCGGCCACTGGAGCAGGGCATGGCTGGAAAACACGTCCACCAGGGTGCCGTCCTTGCGCATGAGCTGAAACTCCGCCGCGGGTTCCGGAACCCCCTGCGCCACCATGCGCGCGATGGAATCCTCCACCTGTCTATGCATGTCGGGCGGAATGATCAGGTCCAGCAGGCTCTTTCCGACGGCTTCCTGCTGCGTATAGCCGTAGAGCTGCTCCGACGCCTTGTTCCAATAGAAGGTCGTCCCGTCCATAGTGTAGCCCTGCACGGAAACGGAGGGGATGTCGCTGAGCAGCCGCTGGAATGTGTCCTCGCCCTCCTGCTGCCGAAGGGGCGGGCGCTCCTCCGCGAGGTCCTTCAGGATCAGCAGCAGCCGGACGGATGAATTCCGGTCCAGCGCCAGGGCGCGCACCTCCATCTTCCGGGTTTCGTCCGACGCCGTCCGATATGCCGATGGAAAGCCGCACTCGCCCCGGGCGAGACAGTCGCGAATCAGCGCGTCCGCAGCGCCCTGCGCCCCGGTCAGCAGCGCCTCGATGGGCAGACCCGGATAATGCTCCGCGGGATAGCCGAAGAGCCGGGCGGCCGCTTTGTTGACTTCCACGATGGACCCTTGAGCGGGGTCCACCAGGCACACGGGTATTTCGGACCTGCGAAAAACCCCCATAAAGGTGCTCGATTCGCTCATATCCGCCCCTCATCTTTCGCGTATGTGCGCGGTACGGGCGTGCATTGGGCCAGAATCTCCTACGGGGCGTCCGGCTGGTGTGCCGCCATGCCCTCGGCGTAGAAGGCGTAATTGTTCTTTCCCGCCCTTTTTACGTGGTAAAGGGCGATGTCGGCTTTCTGGTAGAGCGTTTCAAAGTCCCGCCCGTCCTCGGGGAAGACCGCGATGCCCACGCTGGCCGACAGGACGTCCGCGCGTTCGGCGGACGGCCGGAACAGCGCCAGGATCTGCTGCGCCTTTTTTTCGACGGCTTCCCCGTCGGGAGCATTCGCCAGAAACACCATAAATTCGTCCCCGCCGAGCCGGCAGATCAGGTCCTCCCGCCGCAGGATGGAGCGGAGCTGCCCGCCGACCCGGATCAGCGCCTGATCTCCGGCGATGTGGCCGAAGTGGTCGTTGACCCCCTTGAAGCCGTCCATGTCCAGCAGAAACAGCGCGCTGATCCGGCCCTGGGCGTCGCGCTTTATCAGGGCTTCCACGCGCTCCGTAAAGGCGCTCCGATTGTAAAGCCCCGTCAGCGGGTCCGTCTCGGCGCGGCTCTGCGTTCTCAGCTCCGCCCGCTTGCGCTCGTCGATGTCTTCAAACAGCAGATAGGCCATGACGTCCGAGGAGCCGGGGTATTCCACCATCTCGGCGGTCACGCGCAGCCACCGCACGGTGTCCTGCGGCGCGATTTCGCGATACTCGAAAACCACGGCCCGCCCCCCGGCGCGCAGCGCGTCGACAGAGAGCGCGGCGAGGCACTTCTCCCGGTCGTCCGCGTAGACGGCACCCCCGGCGTAGTGCCGGACCCAGCCGCTGAAGGAGGGTGTGCCGGAGGGCGGAGGCGCGGCGCCGAGGAGGGCGCCTTCCTCGGCGTCAAGGGTGTCCCTGGCCAGGTTGACGCGAAGCAGCGTGTACGACGCCTCCGGCCGGTCGCTTAGGGACTGGGTCCACTTTTTGTAGATGGCCTCCCGCTCGATCTGCTCGGTCACCTCCCGGAAGGAGATGATCGCCGAAACCGGCTTGCCGTCGTCGGAGAAGAGGGTGGAGAAGTTCGCCTCCATCCACTTCCACTGGCCGCCGACCTTGCGCTGATACCGCGCCATGCCGTCCTTTTCTCCGCGCATGATGCGCTCGTAAAACGCGACGTAGTTCTCCAGGGTGTCGGCGGAAATATCCCCTCCGTTCACCTGGCCGTAGGGCACGTCCTCGAGCACCGTCGGCAGATCGCACCGGTCCGCGTTTTTCAGCGTAATGGACAGCCGCCGGTCCCCGATGGTGTACCTGCCGATGGACACGTTGCTGTGCAATGTCGCCAGGCGGTATTCTTCCTCCCGCACGCGCAGCTGCTGTTCCACGTTTTTCTGCGCGGTGATATCGTACAACACCGCGTTAAAGCGCACCGCGCCGTTTCGCGTCCCGGCGGCGCCGGCGCTCATGCTGAACCATCGATTGCCGCCGTCCCGGGTGTGGCTGCGGAAGACGCATGTCGCGCTTCCCTCCACCCCTTGCAGCAGCGGGCGGAACGCCAGGTTGAAGGCGGGGCGGTCCGCCTCATGGACGAGCGCGAGCGGGTCCCCGGCGGTCAGCGCCGCGTATTCCTCCCGGCTGTACCCCAGGATGCGGAAGAGGCCGTCGTTGACGTACAGCGTGCGAATGCCGTCCGGCCCGTACTCAAACGTGGCCAGTCCGCCCCGGATGCTGTCGATCAGGAGCCGGAGCTTCTCCTCCGACGCGCGGTGCTCCGTGATGTCCATCAAGGTGACGTAATACCACGCCTTTCCGGACTGATCGGTCACCCGAACCCCCTCGTTGCGGAACCAGCGGATGTGTCCGTCGGCCGCCTCGATGCGATAGGCGAGCTTTCCGATGCCGCCGGCATTCTCCTGCTCCGCGATTTCGCGCTCGACGCGGTCGCGGTCCGGCGCATAGACCATTTCGCGGAAGCTGTTGCCAAACTTCTCGCGGAACCCGCTCTCGGAATAGCCCAGCCGCTCCATGAAGATGCGGCTGACGTAGGCAAATTCTCCCCGCTCGTCGGCGGAGTACTTGAACACGCCGCTGGGAATCACGTTGAGCAGCGTGTCCAGCTCGAAGGCCGCTTCGTACAGCTGCGTGATGTCGCGGCGCACGCCGAGGATGCCCAGGATGTCGCCGTCCGCGCCCCGAAGCGGATATTTGGCGATCATGAAGTGCTGGGACGGCGCCTGCTCCGCGGGGCCGGACTGCTCCATATCGATGAAGATCTCGCCGGTCTTGAGGATTCTGCGCTCGTCCCGCGCGTACTGCTCCGCCCGCGTCCGGTCCATGATCTCGTGATCGGTCTTTCCGATCAGCGCGCTGTCGCTTTCAAAGCCCAGGTTCCTGACGGCGTCGTCGCTGGCGCAAAGGTAGCGCAGGTCCCTGTCCTTCACAAAGGTGCACTCAAAGGAGGAGGTGATCGCGGCCGCCAGCGCGGCGGGCATGGGTTTGCGGTCCGGCGCGGCGGCGCCGGCCAGCGGGGTGTACAGGGCGTAGAACAGGTACTTCCCGTCCCCCTGATCGGCAATTTTCGCGGCAATGTGCATAAGCCTGTAATCGCCCTTGCCGTACAGCACGCGGGCGTCGCAGGAAAAATCGCGGCGCTGCCGGATCGACGCGTCGAGCTCCCGCATGATGGCCGGAAGGTCCTCGGGATGCACGGCCTTCAAAAAGGACGCGGCCCCGTGCCGGACGGGCTTGCGCCCGACCAGCTCCCAATACCGCTTGTTTAGGTAGATGGCGGAGAGCCTTTTGCCGTCGTACGCATAGAGCGCCGCGCCGCCGGGCAGGTTGTCCATCAGATCCCGCCGCCGCGCCTCCACCCTGTCGCGCTCCGTGGTGCCGGAGTAATAGCCGTTGAGGTTGAGGTTGCCGTCCGCGTCCTCCGTCACGCGGTAGAACACCCGCATGGGCGCATATCCGCCGTCGCCGCGCGCCAGACGAATGCGCAGCGTCACGGTGCTCCGTTTGTCGATGGCCTCCCGAAGGATGGCGCGCACCGCCTCCGCGTCGTCCGGATGCACCCCGGAATAGGCGTCGTCGCCGTACAGCGCCATGGCCTGCCGGCGCGTCATTCCGCACAGGCGGCAGAATTCGTCGTTCAAAAACACCGGGACGATGCCCGAGGCCGTGATCCGCATCTTCGCGTAGCCTCCGGGCATGTCCTGCATCATCTGCTCCTGCTCCCTGGCGTGGCCGGCGAGCTTGGCCTCGTCGTCGCGCCTCGTCAGCAGGACGGCCACATAATCCCCCAGCGCAACAATCCGCCCGATGTGCGATTGGTTCCGCCGGGCGTTGTCAAGGCCGATGAAGCCGATGATCGCGCCCGCCCGGCGGAGCGGAACGGATACGACGGACTCAATGCCATGCGCCTGCAGGCGCGCCTTTTCCGGCCAGATCATCGGATACCGGTCAAAATCCCGGATGTACACGTAGTCCTGCCGCGCGAGGGCGTCCAGCCAGAAGGACAGCGAGGCCGCCGGGACATTCCGCAGCGCGTCCATTTTGCTGGCGACGCCTTCGGCGCAGACTTCGTAGGTGTTGTGGGCCTCGCCGCGCTCCTCGTCCACCTCAAAGATGTACACGCGGTCTCCGGAAAAGAACTCCAGCAGCCTGCGGAGCATCCCGTTCACGCCTGCGCCCGGGTCCCGCTGCGCCAGAATCTCGTGCGCCATGTCGTTCAGGAAGCGGAAGTGGTCGGCCGCCTGCTTCTGCTCCGTGATGTCCACGAAGACGGAGATGTGCACCGGCCCTCCGACGCCTTCGATCTGACAGCTGGAACCGCTGCTGTGCACCCATATTTCGCTGCCGTCCCGCCGGCGCGCCCGGTATTCAATCCGCATGGGCTTGCCCGTCCGCTGGGTTTCGGCGACGGCCGCGCGCACGGCGGGCAGGTCATCCGGGTGAATGATGTCCAGAAGGCCGCGGGGCAGTTCGCGCTCAAACTGCTCCCGGGTGTAGCCAAACATCGCGTAGTGCTCGTTGTTGGCAAAGATATAGCGGATAACGCCGCCCTCGACGGTCACCGCCGCCACGCCGCCGTTGACGTTTTCAAGGATGGCCTGCATCTGCGCCGAGGTTTCGCGCTCCCGCCGCTCCAACAGGCGCTGCTCCGTGATGTCGTTGGCGACGCCCAGATGCACGGGCGCGGCGGTGCCGGGAAGCCGGATCACGGAGAGGTTTGCCTGCATCCAGCGCACGACGCCGTCCCGGCAGACGATGCGGTAGGAGACGGACATCGCGCGCGGCGCGTCGCTCGCCGAGCGCCCCGCCGCGATGACGGCGGCGCGGTCCTCCGGATGGAGCAGGTCAAAGAGGTTGACGCGCTCCGCCGCGTACTGCTCCTTGGTGTAGCCGATGATCTGGTAGAAGCGTTCGTTGGCAAACAGGATGCGGAGAACCCCGTCCTCCACAACCGTCGCCGTGACGCTCCCGTTCACGTTGTCCATGATGGCTGCCAGCTGCTCCGCGGCGGCCTGGCGTTCGCGCTCGGCCTCGTGCTCCTTTTCCACCGCCAGGTGCAGCGCCGTCACGTTTTCAACCATGCAGTAGATCAGCCGCCTGTTCTTGCTGGTGGCAATGACCTGGAGCGTCGCGCGCAGATAGGTCTTCTCTCCGCAGCCGGGCAGGCGGTGAAAGAGATATTCGGCGGTGTGCTCCTCCCCGGTTTCGACGGAATGCTGCAGGGCGCCAAACAGCACGCCTTTGCCCTCGTCGTCCAGGTACTCCACCCAGTCCACCTTCAGCGCGTCCGCAAGGGTCATGCCGGCGCTGCCGATCTCCCGCACGCATTTGTCGTTGACCCGCAGGACCTCGACCCTCCCGTCGCGCTCCTCCATGATGCAGGCCCCGCCGATGAAGCTGTTGAAGATCAGGCTGTCCACGCTGCCCGGGTCCCAGAAGGCGTTGCTGTTGAGGTGCTTCACCGTCCGGAGGCTCTCCAGCCTGCGCTCCTTTTTTTCGCCGGCCGCAAACGCCTCGTATTCGGCCAGCGGCATGGGCCGGGCGTACAGATATCCCTGCACATAAAGGCAGCCGATGGACTTCAGAAAATCCGCCTGCGCCCTGGTTTCCACGCCCTCCGCGATGACGGCCATGTCCAGCCACTTGGCCATGCGCACGACGGATTCCAGAATGTTGCCGCCCCGCTTTGAATCCTCGCTGTCCTCGAGAAAGCGCATATCCAGCTTCAGGATGCTGGCCGGCACGTCCTTGAGGACGTTGAGCGAGGAATACCCGCTGCCGAAATCGTCCAGTTCCACGGTGAAGCCAAAGGCCATCAGCCGCTTGATGACGGTCACGATCAGTTCGGTGGATTGGGTGAAGGCGGTTTCGGTCACCTCCAGGCGCAAAAGGTCGATGGGGATTGCGTACCGGCGGATCAGCCCGGTCAGCACGTCGAAGAAATCCGGCATCAGGACGTCATAGCGCGAGATGTTGACCGAAACGGGCAGCGGATTCCGGCCCTCATCCAGCCACCGCCTCAGATGCCCGCAGACCTGCTCCCAGATGTATTTGTCCAATTCGTATATGAACCCGTTGCGCTCAAAGACCGGGATAAAATTGCCCGGCGGAACCAGCAGCCCGTCGCCGGGCCGCCGCCAGCGGACCAGCGCCTCCGCGCCGATGGTCGCGCCGGTGGCGTGGTTGTACTGCGGCTGAAACCATGTTTCAAACTGGCCCTCCCGGAGCGCGTCGTACATCTCGGTGACGATGCGCTGCTCGTGGAGCATCTGATCGCGCATGGACTTATGGTACATGGCAATGTACATGTCATAGCGGCCGTGGATGGATTCCTGCGCCATCACCGCCCGGTCGTACAGGCTGCCCACGGGCAGGCTTACGTCGTCCACGATGCACCGGCCGATCCGGATCTTGATCTTCCGGTTGATGACCTCCGGCCGCTCGGCCTCCTGGTGGCAGCGCAGCACCGATTCCGAACCCATGAATTTAACCGGATAGAGCGCCGCGAACTTGTCCGCAGAGTAGCGGCAGCAGACGCCGCCCAGCGATTCCATGCAGCCGTGGAGCACTTGGCCCACGTGCCGGAGCACCGCGTCGCCCTTTTCCATGCCGTGCTGGTCGTTGATCACTTTGAAGCTGTCGATGTTCAGGCAGGAGAGCACGTAGCGGCCGGGCTCGCGGTCCCGGATCATGCGCCCCGCCTCGGCGATGAACGCCTCCCGGTTGAGGAGCCCCGTCACCTTGTCCCGCCGGAGGGTCTTTACGCTTGCGACGGCTTCGCAAAGGCGCAGCGCGCCCTCGAGGGCGGAGCGCGCGGTCGCCGGATTGTACGGCTTCGGCACAAAGGCGTTTGCGCCCAGCGCAAGCGCCCTGTCGCGCGCGGCCCCGTTCGCGGGGTCCGCCGTCACCAGGATGGGAATATGCGCGTAGCGGTCTTCGCCCCGCACCTTCTCCAGGGTTTCCAGCCCATCCCCGGCGGGCGCGGGGATATCCATAAACACCGCCGACACAAAGGCGCAGTTGTGTTCCAGTAATTTCAGTGCCTCCGCGCCGTTTTCGGCCTCAAGATAGCGGTATTCGCCCCCCAGGATGTTCTTTAATGCGGATCTGTTTTCTGCTCCCGGTTCGACGATCAGGATGACTCGATCCATCAAGGCGTTCTCCTTCGGGCGCCGCGCCGCACGGACTGCCCTTTTCTCACAGACCCCGAACCCCACCAAACAAAAACGGCAGGCCGGGCGCTTGAGTCCTGTCGCGTTACCTGCGGCGGAATGTACTTATTCTATCATATTTTCCCGCATATGCAAGATAAAGCGGGGCTTCCTGTCGATATTCCCGCCCAGATCCGCGGCGAAAACCCGAGGATTCGCGCGCGCCACACAAACCCTTGCGCCCGGGGCGTCTTTTTACAAAGCCGGCCCTGAATTGACTTGACGCGCGCAATATAAGTACACTATAATCGATAGCATACGAGCGAATTGCTCGCGGCTCCATCATAGTACGGGAGGTCATATCCATGAAGAAGGTATTTGCACTCCTCCTCTCCTTTGCGGTGCTGCTCGCCCTCGGCGCGGCGCCGGCGCTCGCCCAGGGGGGCACCTTCGCCGGAAGCGGCGACAGCAAGATCGGCGGCGCGGGCTCCGTTGCGGTCGAGGTGACGCTGGACGACAGCGGCGTCATCACCGACGTGAAGGTCACCGCCAACAACGACACCCCCGGCGTCAGAGACCCGGCGGTGGAGAAGATTCCCGCCGCGATCGTGGAAGCCCAGAGCGTGGCGGTGGACGCCGTCAGCGGCGCGACCATGACCAGCGACGCGATCCTCGCGGCCGTGACCGACGCGCTGACCAAGGCCGGCGTGGATCTGGCCCAGTACAGCGAGAAAAAAGAAGCCGCGCCCGTTGAGAAGGCCGAGGACGTCGAGCTCACCGCCGACGTGGCGGTCATCGGCGGCGGCGGCGCGGGCCTCGCGGCGGCCGTGCAGGCCAACCAGAACGGCGCGACCGTGGTCGTGGTGGAAAAGATGTCCAAGGTCGGCGGCAATACCACCCTGGCCGGCGGCGCCTTGAACGCGGTGGACGACCGCAGCGAAACCGCCATCGCCAACAACGACTCCGTGGAATGGCATTACACCCAGACCATCGAGGGCGGCGACAACCAGGGCGATCCCGTGCTGGTGCACACGCTGGTCTCCAACGCCTGGGACGGCGTGGAATGGCTGAAGGACATGGGCATGGAATTTCAGGACGGCGTCTTCACCGTGACCGGTGGCCTGTGGCCCCGGGCCCATAAGCCGGTGGATCCGCTGGGCACCGGCTTTTTCAAGACCTACAACGCCTACATCGACAGCCATGAGGGCATTGACGTGCTGCTCAACACCAAGGCCCAGGACATCCTGCTGGACGATAACGGCCAGGTGGCGGGCATCGTCTGCACCGGCGAAACCGGCAACACCGTGACCATCAAGGCCAAGAGCGTCGTGGTCGCCACCGGCGGCTTTGCCAACTCCGTGGAACTGCGCCAGGCCTACAACATCCAGTGGGCGGACCTGGGGGAGGATATCAAGTCCACCAACCACCCCGGCGCCACCGGCGACGCCATCAAGATGCTGATGAAGCTCCGGGCCGACTTCATCCAGATGGGCAACATTCAGCTGCTGCCGCTGGGCGATCCGGAGACGGGCAGCCTGTCCGGCAACATTGAGCACGATGTGGAGACCCGCATCTTCGTCAACAAGGAAGGCAACCGCTTCGTCAACGAGGGCGGCCGCCGCGACGACATGACCCGCGCGCTCTTTGAGCAACCGGACAACCTGATGTGGATCATCATGGACTCCGACACCTATCCCACCGGCGATGAGAAGAACAACTTCAACGAAACCGCCAACGAGCTGGTGGCCGCGGGCCGCGCCTTCAAGGCGGACACCCTCGAGGCGCTGGCAGAGCAGATCGGCGTTTCCGCCGAAAACCTGGTGGCCGCGGTGGACGACTTCAACGCCCACGCCGCCACGGGCGAGGCCGACCAGTTTGGCCGCACGCTGTATTCCACGCCGATTGACAACGGCCCCTTCTACGCCGCGGCCCGCGTGCCCACCGTGCACCACACCATGGGCGGCGTGCGGATCAACGAGTACGCGCAGGTGATCGACGAGAACGGCAACGTGATCCCCCACCTGTACGCGGCGGGCGAGGTCACCGGCGGCATCCACGGCGCCAACCGCCTGGGCGGCAACGCGCTGCTGGACACCGTGGTCTACGGCCGCATCGCGGGCGAAAGCGCCGCGGCGGGCCGCTGAGGCTTTCCGGAACCTGCAAAAGGCGGGGGCGGGAGAATTTCTCCCGCCCCCGCCTCAGCCCATCAACAAAGTGCGCTCAGCCCGCTTGGGCTGGGCGCAAATTTTGTGTAGAGGTGAGCAAAAACCAAAAGGAAAAAGCAGCGTGGATGTCGAATAGATAGGAGAGATGCGGACACAGGAGGTCGGGCGGCATGC
>JARKQG010000091.1 GCA_029974035.1 Eubacteriales bacterium
CGCGCATCCGGTGGTGCTGGTATACAGGCTGGCAACACCTTTCGATGAGACTGTCGCGCCCGTCGAGATTGCCGGAGCAGATGGCGTCAACACCATCACCAGCGACGGCGCGTCCGTCACCGTGGATTACACCGGCAGCGGCTGGGCGGCGGTGGGCGCCGTAACGCGGCTGAATGTGGAGGCCGTCAGCATTTCGCCGGAGCAGGGGCTCCGGGTGGACACGATCCTGACCGGCAGCGCAGCGCAGCAGGCGCCCGCGTACTTCAACGCGCGCGGAACGCAGGTGGGCCTGTACCGGACGAGCGACGACCGGCAGATATGGGGCGGGAAGGTGCTGCGCAGCGGTGAAGTGGCAGCCATCGTGACATCGCTGGTCGATCCGGACGGGGAGGCGGACGCGCGGGTGCGCCTGTCCACCTACGAGCGCAGCGCGCACTTGCAGGTCATGACCCCCAGCTACGACGGCGTGACCGTTCAGCACCCGGACAACAACCCCGACCCGACGGGGGAGACGGACGCGATCACCATCACCGGAGGGGTGCAGCCGCTCTGGAACGCGGCGCTCGGGCGCTATGAGGATGCCCGGTACGGCGCCATCTCTTCGGACCGGCACCTGGATTTGTCCAGCTACGGCGGGTATGTTCAGCTCAGCGGATCAGAGGCGAACAACGGCGACGGCATCGAGCTTTTCACCGACAGCGGATACATGGTGATGGGCAGCGCCACCCACCCGGACGGGGCCGCGATGTTTGACATGCACGTCATCCCGGCCGAAAGCGGCACCTATTCCCTCGGCGCGTCGTCCGTGGCAAAGCGGTGGAAGTACGTATACCTGAACAACAACCCAAACGTCTCCTCCGACGAGCGCATCAAGCGGGACATTGAACCCATCCGGGGCGCCGACGCGCTGCTTGCCGCCATCCCGGCGTATCAGTTCCGGATGGCGGACGACCCGGACGCGCTCCACTACGGCACCACATGGCAGGCCGTGCGGGACGCGCTCGCCGCCGCGGATATCAACGGCGCCGCAATCCTGGGCGACGACCCGGACGACGACAGGCAGGTGCACGGCCTGCTGTACGGCGAGTTCACGGGGCTTTTGATCGCCGCGCTGGCCGAGCACCGCGACCGCATCGCCGCGCTGGAGGTCCGCCTGGATGCGCCGGAGACGGCCGGATGAGCGGCGGTCTTCGCGTTTTGGCGCCGCGCGGTCCGTGCGCAGCATAAAAAGGAGGCGAAATCCATGACATCCTCGGAAAAACGGGCGAAGATCGCCTCGTTTGCACCCGTCGCGAAGGGGCGCAACATCTACTCCCAGAACGCGGTCAGGCGGGAGTGCGTATTCACGCCCTACAAGGACGGCAGGTATTATTCGGACTGCTCCTCGTTCGTGCGCTGGCTGTACCGCATGGCCGACATCGGCCTGAAGAACATCGGCGGAAATACCGTCGGCATCATCCAGAACAAGGCGGGCGTCGAGGTAGACTGCGGGATCAAAAACGGCGTGCCCACCGACGTATCCGCCCTTCGGGTGGGCGACCTTCTGCTCTTTGCGGGGTCGGACAGCACGCGCGCCTATGCCCAGTACGTGGGCCATGTCGAGATGGTGTACAGGATCTCCGGCGGCAAGGCGTCGCTGGTGGGCCACGGCAGCGGCCGCCCCTCCGTCAAGGACATGGCGTCCTACTGCAAAAGCCGCCAGGCCGCCAGGACCGCCACCCGGCGGGGCAACAAGGGGCTGATCCGCGTGGTGCGCTTCATCGCGGACGACGCGATCCCCGCACCCGGGCGCGACGCGCTTTCGTCCGGCATGAAGGGCGACGACGTGCGCGTAATGCAGCAGGCGCTGCTGGCCCAGGGGTTTGAGCTGCCCCGGTACGGCGCGGACGGGGAGTACGGGCGCGAAACGGCGGCAGCCGTGGCGGCCTTCCAGGCGGCGGGCGGCCTTTCCGCCACCGGCACGGCGGACGCGGAGACCCTCCGGCGCATTCTGGACTACGAGATCGCGCCGGGCGCGGGCACGGTGGCGGTCATCGCCGCGCTGACCGCCTACGTGCGCGGCGGCCCCGGCACGACCTACCGCGCGCTGGGCGTGGTCCGGCGCGGTGAAACCCTGACGCGGACCGGCGACGACACGGAGGGCTGGTTCGGCGTCCGATTCAAAGACCAGAACGCTTGGATCAGCGCCAGAATGGCCGAGGCATCAAGATGACGAAAGAGGAGGATTGCCCATGAAAAGGAAAATGACGCTGGCGGTTTTCGTGCTCTGCGCCGCCGCGCCCCGCGCGCTGGCGGAGGGCGCCGCGCAGGAAATGATCGATCTGACCCCGCTTTTGCAGGCGGTGGCGAGCCTCGCGGTGTCGCTGATCACCGCGTTTCTGATCCCGTGGATCCGGACAAAGTACTCCGGCGAGCGGCAGCGCCTGATCGCCGCGGCGGTCAAGACCGCCGTCTGCGCCGCGGAGCAGCTCTTTGGTGCCGGCGCGGGCGCGCAGAAGCTCGAGTGGGCGGTCGATCAACTGGCGGAAAAAGGGCTGCGCGTAGACCGCGCAGCCATCGAGGCGGAGGTGCTGAAGCTCAAGGCGCTGGCCGATTCAATTTCGGCCGAAAGCGCGCCGTGACGCGCAGGCAGCGGCCCGCGCCGCCGCTATGAAACCGACGGCGCGGGCTGCTGCCCTTCCGCGGGCCCTTCCTCCGGCATCCTGACCAGCGCGATCTGTGCGCGGATGAGCGCCTCGCCGGCAAAATGCCCCATCTTGCCGCCCACCAGCGCGTAGCAGTCCCGCACGGAGCCGTGGTTTTCAGCCACGATGCCCACCAGGTGCCGCTGTTCCCGGTGGCCCTGGCGCGGGTTCGGAGCCTGCTGGAAGGTGACGATGTACACGTCCTTGCCGGTAAAATCCGCCCGGCGGGCGAAGGCGTTCATGGCGGGCACGGAGCTGCCCGCCCAGATGGGACACATCAGGATCACGCGCCGCGCCGCGGCGATCTCCTTCCAGGGGTCGCCCGCCAGCGGCGTTTTCATGCGCAGGAGCGCGTGAAGCGCGTTGCCCGGTCTGAGTTCCTTGAGTTCGATCAAACGGCCGCAAATCCGCTCATTCAGCAGTTTTGCACCCAGCCGGGTGTTCCCGCCGCGCGAAAAAAAGACGACCGCCGTATCCGGTCCGCCGCTCATGGCAATCCCTCCCATCCTGTCGGCTTATTTCACAAAATTGCCCCGATAACTTTACGAAAACATCATGACATAAAGGCGCGCGCTTGTCAAGCCTATGCGCCTCTGCCGCCTTGATTCCGAAAAAGCGAAAAGGCGCCGGAAACCCGCCCGGGGCTTTCGGCGCCATGGCTCACAGCGGCGGCAGCGGCAGCGGCTGATCCATCAGATCTTTGCAGCGGGGAAGGCCGGTCAAAAGCCCCGGCAGCGCCCGCAGCGCGGGGAGGTCCATCGCCGCCAGCATCGCGGGCAGCGCCCGCTGGGAGAGCGCCCAGTCCAGCGCCTCCAGCGGCGAGGCGGTCATCATGTGGATCACCGCGGCCGTAAAGCTCCAGGTCTGATCCAGCGTATGGCGGTCCAGCGTCCAGCCCAGTTGGGCGAGCCCGGCGCGCAGCGCGCTCAGCCGGTTTTCCACCTCTCCCGGGATCTCTCCGGGGGCGAAAATATTCCGGAGGGCCGAAAGCGACGGCGATCGGCCGGGCTGCGGCGCCACCCGCTCCCGGGGCTTCCAGGGGGCGTCGGCCCCGGTGGGATTGAGCCGGATCAGAAACGCGCGGCCCAGCAGCCGTGCCGACAGCGGCTTGCCGTCGGGCGCGTCCTGCGCGGTCATCATCAGGACCACCGGCGCGCTTTGGGCGTAGATCCGCTCCTGCAGGCCGATGATGTGGGCGCAGGGCACGTTGCCGTCACAGTCGTTCACATCGTCGATCAGCGCGGCGGACAGCGTCAGACCGTCCGAGTTCTCCAGCAGGCGGTCGATGGCCGGGTCCTCGGCGGACCGGGTCTGCACGAAGCGGCTCGACGCCGCGTCCAGCCCCAGCGAGGCTGCCAGCGCCCGCGCCAGGCCGCTCTTGCCGGTGCCCGGGGCGCCGGACAGGATCAGCGTGCCGCCCACGGTCATCGCGGCCAAAAGGTTCACGGCTTCGTCGTTGGTCAGCGGATAGCCCGCGGCGTCCATCTGCACGCGCAGGTCGCTGATGAGCTCACCCGCGGAGGGCGCGTAGACCTCCGGATGGCCCGCGGGCCGCCGGTGCGCGTCGCTCATGCGCAAAAGCAGCTCCCGCGCGTGGCTCGCGGCCATGCTGTCCAGCAGCTTTTCCTCCAGCCGGTCGCTGGTTTCCGCCAGCAGCTTTTCGGCGGCCTCCGCCGCCTTGCGGGCCGCGGCGGCGGCGGCCTCGTTTTTTTCCACCTCGCGGCGCAGCGCCTCGCTCTGCTGTTCATAGCGGCTGAACTCGTCCCGCCGGCCATCGCGCAGTTCCTGCATCAGCGCCTGGCGCATCTCCTGCCGCTTAAGGCGCAGCGCGTCGATTTCGGTAATCAGTTGAAGGCGCGCCGCCTCCAGCCGCTCGGCGGCTTCGTCGGCGACGCTTGCGGGGGAGGCGCCCAGCTGTTCCCGCAGCGCCTCGCGCACGGCGTCGTCCTTTGTCAGCGCATCCAGCAGCCCTGCGCGCGCACCGGGCAGCGCCCAGGCCTCGCGCAGCGCGTCCACCGCGCGGTCAAGGGGGCTTTCCACGGGGAAGGTGGTGGCCTCCGGCGGCACCGGATGGCCCAGCTGCTCGCTGCGGGAGCGCCGCCACTGCTCGTCCACAACCTCGTTCAGGCTGCGGCCCCGGCGGGGGTTGATGCCGGTTTGCATGTCCATCGGCTCCCGGATGCGCCGGGAGACGGCCCTGGGGTATTCGTCCCGGGAGATCCACGTCCTGTCGGTGGGCGGTTCCTGCGCGCGATCCGGGGGCGGGGGGACATCCGGCCCGGTGGACTGCGGCTCGGGGACCATGATCGGCGCGGCCGGCGCGGCCGGTGCGACCGGTGCGGCCGGTGCGGCCGGTGCGACCGGTGCGACCGGTGCCTGGGGCGGGATAAAGTGGAAGGGCGCGCTCTCCGGCACAGCCGGCGCGGCCGGCTCGCGGGGCCCCACGGCGACGCCCAGAATGTGGGGGTTGTACAAAAGCGTGCTGACGCCGTCGGCCGAGTCAATCTCGATCAGGCGCGCATCCTCCAGCGGCACATCCGCGCGGGCGTAGCCGGGGGCGATGGAGAGCGTGATGCAGCCGGGGATCTCCGGCGTTTCGGCCCAGATCCAGGGGCCGGACAGATGGTCCTCGCGCCGTACGGCCACGTACCGTGTGCCCGGAAGCGCGCATCGCAGCGTGATGGATTCGCCGTCAAACACGCCGCCGGCGTCCAGCACCTCGGCGGCCATGTCCGGGACCAGGGCGCCGATCACGTCGGAGTAGACGATGTGGGCGTTGCGCTCGGTGCCGTCGGGCGCGTAGTTCTTGTTGGGGCGAATCTTGTCGTTTTCGTTTGGATGCCGGCGGAGGTCCAGCACGCAGTAGCGGCCCAGCTGGCGCATCCGGGTTTTGAACTGGCTGATTTCGTTTTTGTCCGGGACGATGCGGATAAAGCCGTCCTCGGGATATTGCGCCGCCGTGCCCTCGTCCACCGGCAGAAAAAGGTGATCGGACAGGGTGAGCAGCGGCTTGAATCGGAAGTAGGATTTGACCGGGTTGTCTTCGTGAATGTACCCGATCGTCAGTTTTCCGGGCAATGACATGAAGCGATCCACTCCTCCTTGTTCTTGGCTTAATGAGGCTCTCATCATTATATCACATATTTTATCAATTTCACCCGTATTTTCTGAGAGAGTTCACCGGAAAATTTTGATTTGTACCGGGCGCCCCGGCTGTGCTATACTCGCTGTGAGAGGTGCGAGGCATGCTGACGTATTATACCGGCCGCGCGCGGGCGGTGCGGGAGGCGCTGTTTGACGCGCTGAAGGCTTCCATGGCGGAGGGCGACCACCCGGTGACATTGGTGGTGCCCGCCCAATACACGCTGGAGGCCGAGCTGGACGCGGCGGACGCGCTGGATCTCGCCGGCTCCTTCCGGCTGCAGGTGCTGTCGCCGCAGCGGCTGTACCAGCGGGTGTTCGAAGCCTGCGGGCGCCCGGCGCGGGTGCGGATTGACGTCGAGGGTCGCGTGATGCTCCTGCAGCGCGCCGCCCTGGGTCTGAGCGGCACGCTTCACTGGTACCGGGGCGCGTGCCGCCGCCCGGGGTTTGCCGAGCGCGCGGTGGCGCAGATCGAATCCTTCAAGCAGGCGGGGCTTTCGCCGGAGGATGTAACGGCGCTGGCGGCGGGGGAGCGCGGCGCGCTGCGGGAAAAGCTTTCCGACATCGCGATCCTGTACCGGGCCTACGAGCAGGCGCTTTCGGGCCGGTTTCTCGACGGCGAGGACGAGGCGCGGGAGGCGGCCGAGCGCATCGCTGGGGCGCCCTTTGCCCGGGGCGACGTGTTTTTCTACGGCTTTGACCTGATCTCCCAGTCCATGGCTCGGGTGATCGTGGCGCTTTCCCGGGCGGCGCGGGAAACGCGCCTTTTTCTGACGCTGGAAAACGACGGCGACGCGCGGGACTTTTCGGTGTTCCGCCCGGTGCAGCAGGCCTACGAGCGGCTTAAGCGGCAGGCGCTGGACGCGGGCGTTCCCTGGAAGCGGGTGCGCCTTCGGGATGAGGCGGGCGACTGGCGGCCCGCGCGCCACATGGCGCGGGAGCTGTACGCCTGGCCTTTTTCCCGCTACGCCGGCACGCCGGAGGGGCTGACGCTGACATTGCTCAACAACCCCCAGGACGAGGCGGAGTACGCCGCCGCGATGATCCGCTCGCTGGTGATGGAGCGGGGCTGGCGCTACCGGGATGTGATGGTGGCCTGCCAGATGCTGGACGATGCCCAGGTTTTCGCGCTGGTCCGCGCCTTCGCGATGTACGACGTGCCGCTGTTTCTCTCCCAGAGCCGCGCGGCGGACCGGCACCCGCTGGCGCGGTGTCTGATCTCGGCGCTGAAGCTGGCCTCCCAGCGCTTTTCCGCGGAGGACGCGGCGGACTATGCCCGTTCGGGCTTCGCGCCCATCACCGACGATGAGGCCGACCGCCTCATGAACTACGCCCAGGCGGCAGGGTTGAAGGGGCGAGCCTGGTTTCGCCCGATGACCCGGGGTGAAATGGACGAGGTGGCTGCGCTGGAGCCCATTCGCGAGCGGCTGATGGCCCCGGTGGAGGCGCTTTTGCGCCGCGCGCGCACCGCGCCGGCGGAGCGGGTGCTGGAGGCGGCGTTCCTCTTTCTGGAAGAGATCGGCGCGCGGGAGAAGCTGGAGCAGCAGCAGCGCGCGCTGGAGAAGCTGGACCGGCGCGAGTGGGCGATGGAGGGCGCGCAGGTCTGGAACAAAATCATCCAGGCGCTGGACCAGGCCCACGAGCTCATGGCGGGCGAGAAGCTTACGGTGCGGGCGCTCTACGAGCTTTTGCGCCGGGCGCTGGGCGCGTCGGAGATCAAGGCGCTGCCCCAGTCCGGGGACGCGGTGATGGGCGGCGGGCTCAGCCACATGAAGGGGCGGCCGGTGAAGGCGCTTTTCATCCTGGGGGCGACGGAGAGCGCGTCCGGCGCGTCGGGCGCGCTGCTCAGCGAACGGGAGATGGGCGCGCTGACCGGGCGCGGGCTCTTTTTGGGGCTGACGGGCGAGGA
>JARKQG010000093.1 GCA_029974035.1 Eubacteriales bacterium
GGCCGCCTTCTGGCGCGGCGGGGCGCTGGACGAGGCCTCCAACGTGCAGTTTGGCGAGGGCGGCGCGGGCGCGTTTTCCGATGGCAAGCTGACCACCGGCATCTCTGATCCCCGGTGCGGATTCGTACTGAAGACGCTTTATGAGCACGGCGCGCCGGAGGAAATCCTCTACCGCGCCAAGCCCCACATCGGTACGGACCGGTTGCCCGGCGTGGTGAAATCCATCCGGGAGGAAATCGAGCGCCTGGGGGGCGAGGTGCTGTTTGAAACGCGGCTTGCGGATCTGGCGCTGGAGGACGGGCACATCCGGGCCGCGCGGCTCGAGCGCGGCAAAGCGGCGTGGGAGATCGCCTGCGAAAACGTCCTTCTGGCGGTGGGCCACAGCGCCCGGGACACCTTCGAGGCCCTGTACGCCCTGGGCGTGCCCATGCGCGCCAAGCCCTTCTCCATCGGCGCGCGCATTGAGCACCTTCAAAGATGGATCGACCGCGCCCAGTACGGCGCGGCGGCGGGTCATCCGGCGCTGGGCGCGGCAGACTATAAGCTGAACGCACGCCTTGCCGACGGGCGCGGCGCCTATACCTTCTGCATGTGCCCCGGCGGGCTGGTGGTGGCCGCGGCCAGCGAGGCGGGCGGCGTGGTGACCAACGGCATGAGCCGCTTCGCACGGGACGGCGTCAACGCCAACAGCGCGCTCCTGGTGGATGTGCGGCCGGAGGACTACGGCGGCGGGCCGTTGGACGGCGTCGCCTTTCAGCGCCGCTGGGAAAGGGCCGCCTTTTGCGCCGGCGGCGGTGATTACCGCGCTCCGGCGCAGCTTGTGGGCGACTTTCTGGCGGGCGCGCCGTCCAGGGGCGCCCGGTCGGTCGAGCCGGGTTACCGGCCCGGCGTGCGCTTCGGCGCCCTCGCCGAATGCCTTCCCGCCTTCGCGGTGGAGGGCATGAAAGAGGCGATCCTTCAGATGGACCGGCGCCTCGCCGGGTTTGCCCACCCCGACGCCGTGCTGACCGGCGTCGAAACGCGCTCCTCCTCTCCCCTTTGCATCCTCCGGGGGCGGGACTGCATGTCCGAAGTGGCCGGGCTCTTCCCCTGCGGCGAGGGCGCGGGTTACGCCGGCGGAATCATGTCCGCCGCGGTGGACGGCGTCCGATGCGCCGAGGCGCTGATCGCCCGCGGCGAATCCGGAGCCTGAAGCCGCGTTCAGCCGTTGTCACCGATTGCCAGAAACAGCGAATACGCCAGCGGTCCGCCGCCGGTCGCCTTGTGCCCCTCGAAGACGGTGCGGATGGAGGCGCTGCGAAATCCGCACTCCTTCAGAATCTTCAGCACCGCGTCGCGCTCAAACCCGTCGTGGCCGTCGAAGCCGGGCTCGTCCCGATGAAAGGCGCCGTCCTCCGCGTCCAGGTCGAGCCAGAAGAACCGGCCGTCGGGTGCGAGCCTCTCCCGGAGCGCCGCGATCTCGCCCCGCACATCCCGGATGTGGTGGAGCACCATCGAGCTTACGATCACGTCAAACGTGCGCCGGCTCATCTCCTCCCGGGAGATGAAGCGCGCGCCGCACGCGGGGTGCGCCTTCGCCTTTTCACGGAAAGCGCGCGCCATGTCGGGCGACGGATCGTAGCCGAAGACCTCGCCCGCGCGGCCGCACAGCCGGAAGGCGATCAGTCCGCTGCCGCAGCCAAAATCCAGCGCGGAGGCGGGGCTTTCGGGCCATGATTTCAGAATTTCCGCGGCGAGAACCTTTGCCCGTTCGATGCGCACGGGGCTGTCCCAGGTGGCGGCTGCCTTGTCAAAATCCATGTCAAATCCCCTTTCGGCCCTGAGGCCCGGTCAGTTTTTTAAGCAGTTCCCGAAGATCGATGGCGCCGAGGGCGGGGTACAGGGCGTCCGCACCCGTCAGCGCGCCGGGCAATGCGATGCCTACGGCCTTCATGCCGCCGGCCCGCGCCGCGTCGAGGCCCGCCTGCGCGTCCTCAAACACCGCGCATTCGCCGGACGCCAGGCCCAGCATCCCCGCGGCGGTGAGAAACACCTCCGGGTCGGGCTTGGCGCGGGTGACCACGGTGCCGTCGGCCACCGCGTCAAAATGCGGGCCGAGCCCGGTGCGCGCAAGCACCAGCGCGCAGTTTTTGCTGGCAGAGCCGATGGCGAGCCGAAGCCCCGCCGCGCGGCACGCCTTCACAAACGCCAGCGCGCCGGGCAGCACGTCGCCGGGCGTCATCCTTTCGACGCTTTCCACGTACCAGCGGTTTTTCCTGTCGGTCAGCTCGGTGAACTGCGCGTCCGTCAGAACCGCGCCCGTCCACTGGCACAGAAGCTTCATGCAGGCGACGCGGTTGACGCCCTTGAACTGTTCGTTGCGCTCCGGCGTCAGATCAAACCCAAATTCTTCCCGGGCCAGCCGCTTCCAGGCCAGGTAGTGGAAGCGCGCGGTGTCCACCAGCACGCCGTCCAGATCGAAGATGAACCCCTGAAGGCCGCTCATCGCGCGTTCTCCAGATCGCGGACGGCCTCTCCGTCCAGCAGGATTGGCTCGTCGTAGAGCCGAAGGGGCACGCGCTCCCCGGAGACGAGCCAGAGCCGCACGCCGCGCTCCGCCACGTCGATCTCGATCACGCGGCCCCGATAGCGCAGCTTGAAGCCGTAGCCGGACCACTCCGGCGGCAGCACGGGGCGAAAGGACAGCCCCGCCACCGTGCGCATGCCCGCAAAACCCCGGGAAATCGCCAGATAGCTGCCCGCCATCGAGGTGATGTGGCAGCCGTCCTGGGTGTCGTGGTTGAGGTTGTCCAGGTCCAGCCGCGCGGTGCGGCGGTACATCTCCACCGCCTTGTCGATGTCGCCGATCTCCGCCGCGAGGATCGCGTGGACGCAGGGCGAAAGGCTGGACTCGTGCACCGTCATGGGCTCGTAGAAATCAAAATTGCGCTTTTTGGTTTCCAGGTCGTACAGATGCCCCAGCGCATACAGGCCCTGCAGCGTATCCGCCTGCTTGATGAAGCAGGAGCGCAGAATCCTGTCCCAGGACCAGTGCTGGTTGATGGGCCGGTCCGCGGGATCGATGGCCGAGGCGGGCATCAGGTCCTTGTCGAGGAAGGTGTCGTGGGCGACGAATATGCCCAGCGCCGAGTCCTCCGGCAGGTACATCTCCGCGGCGATCTTCTCGAAGTTCTTCACCTCGCCCTGGGTGAGGTTCAGCGCCTTCCAGCGGGGCTTAAAGCGCCGGGCGATATCGCAGGCGTAGGTCAGGCACCAGGCGGCCATGCGGTTGGTGTACCAGTTGTTGTTCACGTTGTTTTCATATTCGTTGGGGCCGGTGACGCCGTGGATCATGTACTTTCCGACGCGCGTTGAAAAATGCACGCGAGAGACCCAGAACCGGGCGATGGCCAGCACCACGTCAAAGCCGTAATCCCGCACGTAGGCCTCGTCGCCGGTGTAGGTTTCGTACTGGAACACGGCGTGGGCGATGGCGGCGTTGCGGTGGATCTCCTCAAAGGTGATCTCCCACTCGTTGTGGCACTCGATGCCGTTGAAGGTGACCATCGGGTACAGCGCGCCGTCCAGCCCCTGCGCCCGGGCGTTGTGGTAGGCGCCCGGCAGCTGATGGTAGCGGTAGAGGAGCAGGTTGCGCGCCACTTCCTCCGGCGCGATGGAGAGGTACATCGGCAGACAGTAGGCCTCGGTATCCCAGTAGGTGGCGCCGCCGTACTTTTCGCCGGTAAAGCCCTTGGGGCCGATGTTGAGGCGCGCGTCGGAGCCGTCGTAGGTGCAGAAGAGCTGGAAGATGTTGAAGCGGATGCCCTGCTGGGCCGCGTCGTCGCCACGGATGGCGACATCCGCGCCCTCCCAGCGGGCGACCCACGCATTTTCATGCTCCGCGTACAACTGGGGGTAGCCCTTGGCGCGGGCGGCGGTCAGCGCGTTCAGCGCGTGCTTTTTCAGGTCCTTCTCTTCGCAATCCCGGGAGGTGACGACGGCCACCAGCTTTTCCAGCTCCGCGCCGCGGCCGGACAGCACCCGCTTGGTGAGGCGCATGCCGGCGTAGCCCGGCCGCGTCTCCCAGTGGGTGATGGTGGCGCCGGAAAACCGGGCGTGCATCGCGGCGCAGGCGGCAAAGCGCGGCACGTCGAAGGGGTTCTCGCGGGTCTTGACGGACACAAAGCCCGAATCCTCCGCCTGTCCCTGTTCGAGCGTGTCCCAGAACAATTCCTCGTAGTTGGCGTCCTCGTTGCGCACGTTGCCGTCCAGATAGGCGGTCAGCGCCACCTCCGCCAAAAAAGACGGCGTTACGCGATAGCGAATCGCCAGGATCCGACGGTCCTCGATGGACAAAAACCGCTCGCATTCGATGCGCACCTCGCCCTTGGGATGCCGGACGACGGCGCGGCGGCGAAGGGTTCCGGTGCGCATGTCCAGTTCCCGCTCAAAATCCAGCACCGGAAGCTGCGCCAGGTCAATCTCGACGCCGTCCACCGCCACGTTGACCCCGATCATATTGACGGCGTTGATGACCTTGCCAAAGTACTTTGGATAGCCGTTTTTCCACCAGCCGACGCGGGTTTTGTCCGGAAACCACACGCCGCCGAGGTAGGTTCCGCGGTGGCTGTCCCCGGAATACCGCTCCTCAAAATTGCCGCGCATGCCCATGCTGCCGTTTCCAAGGGATGTGAGCGACTCCGACAGGCGCATGTGCTCCGGATGAAATCCGCGCTCGATCAGTTTCCACGGATCAATGTCAAAAAGCGGCATGGCGCACCCTCCTCCGTACGGTTTTCCAGCATTTTACCACGCCGAGGCGATTTGTTCAATCGCGAGCAGCGCCCGGTCCACATCCTCCCGGGTGTTCGCCCAGCCGAGGGAAAAGCGCACTGTCCCCCGGGGATGGGTGCCCAGCGCCCTGTGGGCCGCGGCGGCGCAGTGCAGCCCGCAGCGCGTCAGGATGCCGAACTCCGCCTCCAGCCGGAGGGCAGCCAGCGCGTTGTCCGACCGTTCAAAGTCGACGGACACCACCGCCACCCGCTCCGCCGCGCCGGGCCCGCCCGGCACCGCGATGCCGCGGATCTGCGCCAGTCCGTCCAGCATTCGGGCGAGCAGCGCCGCCTCGTGGACGCGGATGGCCTCCTGCCGGGCCAGAACATATTCCAGCGCCGCTTCCAGCCCGTAGATGCCGGGGATGTTGGCGGTGCCGGGCTCAAACTTGTCGGGCAATTCCTCCGGCTGGAGGAGGCTGTCCGATCGGCTTCCGGTGCCGCCGGCCACCACGGGGCGCAGCGCCCGGGCAAAGTCCCGCCGCATCACCAGGGCGCCGATGCCCTCGGGGCCGAGCAGCCCCTTGTGCCCCGGGATGGCGAAGGCGTCGGCGGGGATCTCCTGAAGGGGGATGCAGCCGGCCGTCTGGGCGGCGTCCAGCAAAAACGGCACGCCCCGCGCCCGGCAGATCGCCCCGATCTCCCGGGCGGGCAGCACCGTGCCGCTGACGTTGGAGGCGTGATTCATGATTACCAGGCGGGTGTCGGCGCGGATCAGGCGGCGCACGTCCTCCGGGTCGGTGCGGCCAAAGCCGTCGCAGGGCGCGGCCTCCACCTCAACGCCTTCGATCAGGCGCAGCGGCCGAAGCACCGCGTTGTGCTCCAACGAAGAGACCACCACGTGGTCCCCCGGGCGCACATGGCCCAGAATCGCCATGTTGAGCGACCAGGTGGCACCCGGCGTCAGCGCGCAGCATTCGGGGTCTGCCAGGCCCGTCAAACGGCACAGCCCCTCCCGCAGGGACAGCGCCACCATCGCGTTTTCCGCGGCCGCGGCGTAGGTGCCCCGGCCCATGCTGCCGCCCATTTCCCGTACGCAGCGCGCCATCGCCTCCGCCACCGGCGGCGCCTTCGGAAACGCCGTGGCCGCGTTGTCCATGTAGATCACTTGCGCGTTCGTTCTCCTCATGTTAGAATAACGGAAGTTCCTATCTATTATAGCACACGGGGGCGACCCGCATGAAGAAAAACCTTCCGGTGATCCTGACGGGCGTCGTGATCGGCCTGGCCGCGCTGACGCTTACCGCCATGGGCAACCCCGGAAACATGGGGTTTTGCATCGCCTGCTTTCTGCGCGATACCGCCGGCGCGCTGGGGCTTCACCAGGCGGCCCCGGCGCAGGCGGTGCGCCCGGAGATCGCGGGGATCGCCCTGGGTGCGTTTGGCATTTCTCTTGTCAAAAAGGAGTTTCGGTCCCGGGGCGGCTCGGCGCCCTTCACGCGCTTTCTCTTGGGCATGATCGTGATGGTCGGTGCGCTGATTTTTCTCGGGTGCCCGCTCAGGATGCTGCTGCGCATCGGCGGCGGCGACCTGAACGCCGTGGTCGGGCTTGCGGGCTTTGCGGCGGGCGTCGGCGTGGGCGCGGCGGTGCTGAGCCGGGGTTTTTCGCTCCGGCGCGCGTACCCGCAGGGCGCGCCGGAGGGCTTTGCGTTTCCGGTATCGATGGCGATTTTGACGATCGCGGCGCTCACCTTTCCCGCGCTGTTCCGGCAGTCCGCGGAGGGCCCCGGCTCGATGCGCGCGCCGGTATGGATTGCCCTTGCGGCAGGGCTCGCCGTCGGGGCGCTGGCCCAGCGGAGCCGCTTTTGCACGATGGGCGGCATCCGCGACGTGGTGCTGTTCCGCGATTTCCACCTGCTCTGGGGTGCGGCGGCGATTGTGGGAACGGTGCTTGCGGGCAATCTGATGCTGGGAACGCTCCGCTTCGGCTTTTCCGGGCAGCCCATCGCCCACACCGACGGACTGTGGAATTTTCTGGGCATGGCGCTGACGGGCTGGGGCAGTGTGCTGCTGGGCGGATGTCCGCTGCGGCAGCTGGTTCTGGCGGGCGAGGGCAACGCCGACAGCGCCGTCACCGTGGCGGGGCTTGTCACCGGCGGGGCGCTGGCCCACAATTTCTCGCTGGCGTCCTCCGCCGGCGGGCCGACATTCAACGGTCAAATTGCAGTGGCGCTGGGCTTTCTCGCGCTGGCGCTGATCAGCTGGCAGAATCTTGAACGGGAGGGATAACCATGCCTCATGTGGAGATCGACGCCCGGGGCCGCGCCTGCCCCGAGCCCGTGGTCATGACCCGGAATGCGGCGCAGTCCAATCCCGAGGTCATCACCGTGCTGGTGGATGACATCTGCGCGGTGGAGAACGTTTCCCGCTTTGCGAAAAGCGCCGGGTACTCCGTGAAAAAAGCGCAGGAAGGGCCGGATTACCGGCTGACGCTGACCAGATGATGAACCGTTACGTCGCCACGTTTCACACGCACTTTGCGGCGCTTTGCACCTTTCGGGCGCTTTGCGGCGCGGGCGTCGCCGCGCGGATGGCGCCGGTGCCGCGGGCGCTCTCGTCGAGCTGCGGCACATGCGTGCTGTATTCGGCCGAGGCGCCGCTCCTCTCCATGATGCACCGGGACTTTGAGCAAGTGGTGGCCGAGCGCGGGGACGGCGCCTATGAAAGGGTGGCGCAGGCGTGAATCTTTCCGAGGCGTTGAAAATTCCCCGGGGCGTCACCGCCTTTGTGGGCGGCGGCGGCAAGACGACGGCCATTTATCGCCTGGCGCGGGAACTGTCGGAATCGGGCCGGGTGCTGGTGGCAACCACTACCCGCATCTTCCCGCCGGACTTCCCCACGCTGATCGATCCGAACCCAGAGGCCCTCGACCGCGCTTTTCATCGCCACGCCGTGGTGGCCGCGGGCAGCGTCCGCGGGGAGAAACTGGGGCCGCCCCAGGGCCTTTTGACGCTCCTTGTGCGGTGCGACTATGCGCTGATCGAGGCCGACGGCGCGCGGGGCCGGCCGCTGAAGGCGCCCGCGGCGCACGAGCCCGTACTCCCGGAGGGCGCGGACCTCGTGGTGGCGGTCATGGGAATAGACGGCGTCGGCCGCCCGGTTTCCGCGGTGCACAGGCCGGAGCTCTACGCGCATCTGACGGGCAAGCCCATGGACGCCCCGGTGACGCCGGAGGACGCGGCCTATGTGCTCTGCCACCCGGAAGGGCAGCGAAAACTTGTCCGCTGCGCGTGGCGGGCGCTCGTCAACAAGGCCGACGGCGGGGCGGCGCTGGACATGGCGCGCTCCTGCGCGCGGCGCATCCCGGGCGAAGCCGTGGTGGCCTCGCTCCGACGCGATCCGATTTTTGTGGAAGTATGGAGGGACGGCGTATGCGCATCCTGATCAAGGGCGCGGGCGACCTGGCCACGGGCGTCGCGGTGCGCCTGAAGCGCGCGGGTTTTGAGGTGGCGATGACGGATCTTGCCCACCCGACCGCCGTCCGGCGCACGGTCAGCTTTTGCGAGGCGATTCCGGAGGGCGAGACCATCGTGGAAGGCATTCGCGCCCGGCGCGCGGCAGACGGCGCCGCGGCGCTTCGCATCCTCGCCGAGGGGGACATCGCGGTGATTCCGGACCCGGAGACGCGCTGTCTGGCAACCCTCCGCCCCGCCGCGCTGGTGGACGCGATCCTCGCCAAGCGCAATACCGGCACAGAGATTTCCGACGCGCCGGTGGTCGTGGCACTGGGGCCGGGCTTTACGGCGGGGGTGGACTGCCACGCGGTGGTGGAAACCATGCGCGGGCACGACCTGGGCCGCGCGCTCTTCTCGGGCTGCGCCCATCCGAACACCGGCGTGCCCGGCGAGATCGGCGGCTACACGGTGCAGCGGCTCTTGCGGGCCCCGGCCGACGGACGGTTTGAGCCGAGGGTGAGGATCGGTGACAGCGTGCGCGCGGGCGACTGCGTGGCAACGGTAGGTCAGAAGGCGCTGAACGCCTCGATCTCCGGCATGGTTCGCGGCCTTCTTCGCGCGGGCACGCCGGTGTTTTTGGGCATGAAAAGCGGCGACATCGATCCCCGCTGCGAGGTCGCCCACTGTTTTTCGGTCTCCGACAAGGCGCGCGCCATCGGCGGCGGCGTACTGGAGGCGATTCTGGAACTGGGGGGCATGATCCGTGGAAAGTGACGTGAAACTGACAAAGCTCGCCCGCTGCGCCGGATGCGGCGCGAAGGTGGGCGCGGGCGTGCTGGCGCAGCTTCTGGGCGGCCTCGAAACCGTGCGGGACGAGAACCTGCTGGTGGGCTACGATAAGAGCGACGACGCGTCGGTCTACCGCGTCAGCGACGAACTGGCGATCGTCAACACGGTGGACTTCTTCCCCCCCATCGTGGACGACCCCTACACCTTTGGGCGCATCGCGGCCACCAACGCCCTGTCCGACGTGTACGCCATGGGCGGAGAACCGAAGCTGGCGCAGAATATTCTGGGCATCCCCCGGGACATGCCCGGCGGCGCGGTGCGGGAGATCCTCCGCGGCGGCTGCGACGCGGCCTTTGAGGCGGGCGCGATCATCACCGGCGGGCACTCGATCTTTCTGGCGGAGCCGGTGTACGGCCTCGCGGTGACGGGCTTTGTCCGGCCGGACAGACTGCTGCGAAACTGCGGCGCGCTGCCGGGCGACGCGCTGATCCTCACAAAGCCGCTGGGCGTGGGCATCGTGATGACCGGGCAGAAGGCGGGGCTGGCCGATGACCGGGCGGTGGAAGCCGCCGTGCGGCAGATGACGGCGCTCAACCGCGCCGCCCGGGACGCGATGGCGCGCTTTCGCGTGCACGCCTGCACCGATGTGACCGGATTTTCGCTGATGGGTCACGCGCTGGAGATGGCCCAGGGTTCCGGCGTGACGCTGTCCATGGACGCACGGGGCATCTCTCTTTTGCCGGGCGCGCTGGAACTGGCGCGGATGGGCCTGCTGCCGGAGGGCATGTACCGGAACCGCAGCTTTTCGGAGGAACACGTGCAAAGCCGGGGCGTCCCCCTTGAAATCATGGATGTGCTCTTCGGCCCGGAGACCTCCGGCGGTCTTCTGATCGCGGTGGACGACCGGGATGCGGACGCCCTCTTGGACGCCCTGACCGGCAAGGCACCTTCCGCGCGAAAGATCGGCCGGGCTGCTAAAAAGGGCGACTCCTGGATTGAAGTCAGCGTATAAGAGGCGCGCGGGCCCATGAGGCCC
>JARKQG010000130.1 GCA_029974035.1 Eubacteriales bacterium
GGCGCAGTACGTTTACTACATTTGCAGACAGAGCCGATCAAATTCGGACGGCTTTGGCAACTGCACACCGCATTCAATCCGCAAAGAGGTCGCCGAGCGCCTTGTGCTCTCCGACATCCAGCGTGTGTTCGCCCTGGCAAAGGATAGCGAAGCCCACTTTGTTGAATTGGTCAGCAGGCAATCTCGGAAGGAGACTGAAAAAAGTGTGCGCAAAGCGAAAGCAGAATGCGCCAAAGCCGAAACCCGCATTCGGCAACTCGACGACATCATCGCCCAGATTTACGAGGATAAGGTTGGCGGCGAACTCAGTGCTGAGCGATTCGCCAAGATGCTCGAAAAATACGAACGAGAGCAAGCAGAACTGAATGCAAGATTGGACGAGCTTCGGCCCATGCTCGAACGAGCGGAAGAAGAAACACAAAACGTTGAGCGATTTATGCGGCTTGTCAGAACATATACGGAAATCGAAGCCCTGACCGCTGACGTTGTAAGCGAATTCATTGAACGGATTGAGGTGGGTGAGACGGTGGTTGTGAAGCCCCGTAGGTTCAGTCACTGGAAAGACGAAAGCGGCAGAACATCCGGATTGTGTACAACTACATCGGCGCTGTGCCGCAAGAGGACAAAGCGGTAAAAACGACAACAAAAGAGAAAACGATAACCGCAACATGAATGTGTGAACTTTAAAAAGGTTCACACCGTTTTTTTAGCCGTTGGGTCATTGTCCATAAGGCGTTTATTCGGATGGAGTTGATGGGGTCCAGCCGCCAATGCGGATTGGGATAGATGCTGGCAATCTGCTTCCCCAGCACGGACGCGCGCATCTGCTCGGCGGTCATCTCCAGGAGATTTTTGCCCTCCAGCAGCACCTGGCCGGCAGTGACTTTCAGCGGCTCCCGGAGGGAAAGACGGATATTTTTAAGAATGGGGACTTCGGCAGCCTCGTAGGTCGCCGGGATGCCAACGCACAGGTTATGTACTGAAGGATGGTATCGTCTCTCATGGCTTACCTCCAGTTGCGCGGGTCGATGGATACGGAGATGCCCTCGCCCAGCATGGACAGCCCGAAGACCAGCAGGCATAGGGATGGTTCTCCGTCCCATAGAACTCCCGGCCGTTGTCGTTGAGAATAGCGCCGATGGTCAGGCCGTGCTCCTTGTAAAAGGGCAGCACGTCGTTGTGCACCAGGGCGGCGGCACATCCCGGCTTTTTGCCAGTGTGCAGAAACCCAAAGGCATGGGACCCGTACGTATCTGCGCAGGCGTGCAGATACACCTACCGGATGCCATCGTTGAAAAGCTGCGGGAAATGAAGCTGAAAGAGGCGGCGGGCAGCGTGCCCGTATGGTCGGCATCTTCCCGTATGGTAATTCAGCTCGGATGCCGATCTGCGCTCGCCTCCGTCACGTGGCAAGCACCGCATGGGGCGCGGAGCGCTATATGAGCACGAAGCATTTGGACGTTGCCGGCTCTGCCGAGTCCGGTTCCGTTGCCGGGTAATTCCCGGATGCCAAACGGCGATTCGTTTTTGCGAAAAACACTTGACAGTACCGGAGCGGGAGGTGGCGGATCCGGAGTGTAAGCTGTTGTTAAACAGTAGCATCACACACGAGGAGGGATTCCGCGCATCCCCCCGCGCGTTCCCGGGGATGATCGTTCAGGGGTTGTGTATGACCGGGAGCAGGATCTGGATACACGTCCCGGGGCCATCCTTGGAGACGAGTGACAGGCCATAGGGCATGCCGTAGCTGAGGGCGATGCGGTTATGCACGTTCCGAATCCCGACATGGTTCAGCGCATCCGGGTTTTCCTGCTCGGAACCGGTTTCCCGAAGCAGTTCCAGAAACGTGGACTCGTCCATGCCGATACCATTGTCGTCGATCGTGATGGTTAGCGCCTGGTCTTGAACGCGGCCCCGGACGACGATGAGGCCGCGCCTGTCGCAAGGGCGGATCCCATGGAAGATCGCATTCTCCACGATGGGCTGCAAGGTCAGTTTGGGACAGTACAGACTCACCGCCTCGGGATCAATCTGAAGCACCATATCGAATGAATCCCCGTATCTGATTTTTTGGATGCGCACATACATGTCCAGCGCCTCTATTTCCTCCTGGATCCTGACAAAATCGTCCGTTTTGTCGAAGGTGTACGCGAGAAGCGAGATGACGGCGGAGATGGTGGTGCGGATTTCACGGATCCGGTTCTGCTTGGCCAAGCTGCTGATGCAGGCCAGCGTGTTGTAGAGAAAATGAGGCCTGATCTGGCTTTGAAGCATCTGGATCTTGTACTGCTGCTTCTCCTTTTCCGTGCGCTCGATCTCGCAGATCAGGTCGTTGAGCCGCTTCAGCATCTTGTTGTAGCTGGCGGTCAGGTGCCCAATTTCGTCGCTGCGGGTGATCGGAAGCGGCTCGTTGAGCTGCATTCTGGTAAAATAGCGCATCCTTTTGTCCAGGCTGCGGATCGGGGCGACAAAGTATCTGCTCAAAAAGAAGGAGATGCCCAGCAGGATGACCATGATGAGCGCTCCGGCGCCGACGTACGCTTGGACGAGCGCCTGGAAATGCGACGAGAACTGGTGATAATCCGTGATCGTAAACAGCGTCCAGCCCAGGCGGTTCATCGGGGAGCGCGCCACCACCACCTGTTGACGCGCGAATGCCCTGTCCTCGATGCCCGGGCTCATGGAGTGAAGTTCCCGGATCATATCGTCCGACAGCGCGTTGCGCAGGATATCGTGGTCAAATTCCAGAAGCGCGGAGCTGCGGTTGAAGAGGATGACGTTTCCCTCGTCGGTCATCAGCACATAGGTTTGGGCGCCCGTGTGCAGAAGGCGGTCCAAATCGCCTTTGATGTAGTCCAGGTCCAGCTCGATGGTCAGGACGCCAAGGCTTCTGTTCTGCCTGTCCTTCACGGTGCAGGAAAAGCTGACGGTGTCCCCCGATACGGGAGAATGATAAGGCTGGCTCCACGCGATGCCGCCAAAGTTGCCCAGCGCGCGCTCCGTCAGCGCCGCGAGATGGGGATTGCCCATGATGTCGTAATACACCTGGCGGTTGGAAAAGACGGTCCCCTCCGTGTCGGTGTAGTAGATTGTGCGCGCCGCCGGATAGCTGGTCGCGGAGAAGTTTTTAATCAACTGGATGGTCTGCGCATTCGAGCCGTTCTCGCCACCCGCCACAATCATCATCGCCAGGCTATGCACGCTTTCCACGTACATGTCCAGATAATTGAGCGTCCGGTCGTTCAGGCGGGAAATGCTGCTGTCGATCTGCTCCCGGATCACGGCACTCGACGAATAAAAGCTGAATATCGCCATGGCGGCCAGGACCGCCAAGGAAACGGACAGCGTCATGACGAACAACCGCTGCGCCAGTCCCCAGCGCATCCGCCCGTCAGAATTCGCTTTCATTACACGTTTCTCCTGTATTCCATCGGCGTCCTGTGCATCTGTTTTTTGAACTGCATGACGAAATACCGGTAATTCGATATGCCGACACGGTTGGAGACCTCATAGACTTTGAGGTTCGACGCCCGAAGCAGCTGCGCGGCGCGTTCGATCCGCCGCTCCATGACGTATTTGTTGAATTGCTGCCCCGTTTGGGCGTGGAAGAGCCGGCTCAAATAATAGGGGCTCAGGGCGACCTCTTTGGCGACGGTGCCCAGCGTAAGCGGTTCGTCCATCCTCTGGTCGATCAATTCAAGCGCGCGCTGGATCTCCGGGTGCAACGGCTGCTGGCTGGCGTTGTGCGTCACGAGGTATTCAAACGCGTCCACCATCTCATCGAGCGTGAGCGCCCTCATCACGTGCTCGTTGATCTGCGACGCCCTGCGCATATCCGCGCCGGCATCCAGAAGGTCGATCAGCCATCGGCTGAAAAAGCTTTTCAGAGCCCCGGGGTCCACCCTTTCCACCAGAAAGAATGGGGCCAATTCCCCGGTCACGTACTCCATCAGCGCCCGCGGCGTCTGCTTCAGCAGATTGCCCCGCCGGAGGATGTCGGATTGCCGCAGGGCGGACAGCATGCAAAACGCGTCGCCCGGACGGGCGAATACCTTGGTCCGATCATCATAAAACGACAGCATGTGCCACGCCTTCGACGCACTGAGGACATCGCACAGTTGACGGTCGCCGCCGATGTTGCGGGACATGGACGCAAAGATCCGCACGTCATCCTGTGTCTGCGAAATCTGGAATGGGGTCGAATTCAGTGCTTCCACCGCTAAAACCAGGCGCCCCTCCAGGTCCAGATGCGGATTGCGGTCGAGCAGCAGGAACTGGCGGGGAAACAGCGGAATCGCTTCCAGATACAGGTCTTTCTGGACGGCGATGGACGCCAGCGCTCCGAGCACCTCCTCCTGGATCATGTCGCCTTCGTCCAGCGGGCAGGACACAAAGAGCATGGACAGGTCCAGGGGGTAGTCCAGCGCCGCAAACTTTCCGATCTCAGCTCGGAACGCGGAGATGTCCGGATGTTTTCCCGCCATGCCCCTGAACAGCCGGGCAAGCGCGTTGCGCCGGAAGACATCTTTCCCGCTGGTGGCGTGCCTCGCGCTGGCGATGGCGTCGCGCGCCTTCGCCAGCACCTTGACCAAATCGTCCTCCATGTTGAGTTTGACAATGTAGTCCAAAGCCCCCATGCGGATGGCCTCATGGGCATAGCGAAAACTCTCATGGCAGGTGAGCAGCACGAATTGCGTGCCGAGCGACGCCTCCCTGAGCTTTTTCAGCAGCGTCAAGCCGTCCATGACCGGCATGACCACGTCGCATATGACCAGATCGATCCGGTGCGTACAGCAAAATTCCAGCGCCTCCGCGCCGTTTTCGCAGCAGGCCATCAGCTTCGCGCCATGGCTCTCCCAGGGAAACGCGCACAGCTCGTCCAATATGGGCAATTCATCGTCGACCGCGACGACCTGAAGCGGAGCGTACTCCTCCCCATCGTAACCGGGCATGGCGATCCCCCCTCGGCCTGAGGTAGGTTCATTATATCCACGTCGCGGCGTGGATGCAAGGGAGAGACCGCCGCTTTGCAAATTAAGCCAACAAATATGACAAAATGGCAAGAATTATGCATATGAGACGGCAGCAATACGCCCTATAATGAGGGTACAAGAGAGGTGAGCAGGACAATGCACTTCATGCGGAGGACCGCATCCAATCGTCTCGCGGGCCTGGGCAGGTATCGGGCGCTGTACGTCATGCTGCTTCCGGGGCTATTGTACTACGTGGTTTTCCGGTATCTGCCCATGTACGGCGTGACGCTGGCCTTCAAGGATTATGATTTCGCGGGCGGTGTACTGGGGAGCCCGTGGGCTGCGCCCCTGTACAGGCATTTTGAAATGTTCGTCAGTTCCCCTTACTTTCCCGTGCTGATGGGCAACACCTTCGTGATCAGCGCCTACAAGCTGGCCGCGGGGATATTTCCGCCGATAATCCTCGCCATCATGCTGACCGAATGCCGCCGCAAGCGATACCGCCAGCTGGTGCAATCCATCAGCTTCTTTCCGTATTTTCTCTCCTGGGTCATCGTATACGGAATCATGATGGCGCTTTTGTCGCAGTCCAGCGGTCTGCTCAACCGCTGGATTGTGATGTTGACGGGCAAGCCCGTGCCCTTTCTCACCTCCCCGCAATACTTCCGTTCGCTGCTGGTGATTTCGTCGGTATGGCGGCTGACGGGCTTTGACACCGTCGTCTACGTGGCCGCCATCAACAACATCGATCCGGCGCTTTATGAGGCGGCCCGCATAGACGGCGCGTCCCGCCTGCAAGCCATCCGGCGCATTACGCTTCCGGGCATCGCGTCGGTCATCGCGATGCTGCTGACCATACGCATCGGCACCATTCTGGACGCGAGCTTTGAACAGATATTTGTGATGTACAATATCGAGGTGTACTCCGTGGCGGACATCATCGATACCTGGGTATACCGCACGGGGCTTCAGCAACTGAATTTCAGCCTGGCCTCCGCGGTGGGGCTGTTCAAGGCGGTCATCTCCTGCTCTCTGGTCCTCATCGCAAACGGCGTCGCCAGAAAGGTGACCGGGGAGGGAATATGGTGAGAACGAGGCGCGCGGCCCTGCCGCGCGACGGGGGCGTGCGCGGCGGGGCGGACCGCGCCTTCGACGCCGTCCTGAGCGCTCTGCTCCTGATGATGGCCGCCGTGGTGGTGTTCCCCCTTCTTTTTGTCGTCTCCGCGTCGGTCACCCCGCACGAGGAAGTCATCCGAAACGGCGGATTCCTGATCGTCCCGCGGGTCATATCCCTGGATGCCTATGGGGCGTTGCTGCGCAAATCGACCCTTGGCGGCGCGTTCCAGGTGACCGCGTTCGTCACGCTGGTCGGAACCCTGTTCAACGTTGTGCTGACCGGCCTCACAGCCTATCCGCTCAGCAAGAAGAATCTGCCCGGCCGGAAGCTGCTTGTCAACATGGTGGTGCTGACGCTCATGTTCAACGGCGGCATCGTGCCCACCTACCTCGTGGTAAAGGATGCCGGGCTGATCAATACGCCGTGGGCGCTCATCGTTCCCCAGGTGATCTGGTCGCAGTACCTGATCATCCTGAAGAATTTCATGGAGAGGATCCCCGAGGAACTGCTGGAATCGGCCCGCATCGACGGTGCCAGCGAGATCAGGACGCTGTGGAGCATCGTCACGCCGCTGTGCGTACCCATCCTGATCACCGTCGCGATTTACTACGGCGTGGCCCATTGGAACGAATTTCAACAGGCCATCCTCTACATCACGCAGCCGAAGCTATGGCCGCTGCAGGTCATCGTGCGCGACATCCTCACGGCCAATCAGCAGGTTGCCGACCCGGATCAGGCGGTGCCCACCATGACGTTGCAGATGGCCTCGGTGGTGATCGCCAGCCTGCCCATCGCTGCGGTATATCCCTTCATACAGAAGTTTTACGTCACCGGAATCACCAGCGGGGCCGTGAAGGGATAAGTTCTGTGCGCGGCATACGCGCGCAAATTATGTGAGGAGGTAGAACCATGAACCACCTGAGGCGAATCTCTCTGATGCTCGCACTGGCTCTGCTGCTGGGGTGCCTGCCGGGCTGGGGCGGCCCGGCGCTGGCGTCGGAACCCGTGACCCTGGAGATCATCCGCTGGGGCGGCGGGCTGCCCACGCCCGAAGAAGACATCATAAAGGCCGAGCTGCTCAAGCGCCTGAACGTCAACATCGAATTGGTGGGCTACAACGACATAAGCAATTATATCAACGTGCTCAACACCCGGATCGCCACCGGCGCGTTCCCCGATCTCTTCTGGGTAAACCAGGAGATTCTGAGGAGCTATTCCCAGAAGGGATTGGTCCTGGATCTGACGGACATTTACAACGACCAGCTTTCGACCGTGCGCGACTGGCTGGGCGATTCCCTGCGGCTGGGCATCGTCAACAAGCGTCATTACGGCATTCCCGTTCCGATTTCCTTTGAATACTGCCTGACTTACGTGCGCCAGGACTGGTTGGATAACCTCGGCCTTGAGCTGCCGACCACGCTGGACAGCTTCTACGATGTCGCCGTAGCCTTTACCAACGCGGATCCCGACGGAAACGGCAAAAACGACACCTTTGCGCTGACCGGCAACAACGGCCTACGCACGTTCTCGCCGATCTTCGGCTCCTTCGGCGTGGCGCTGCCCACCAACCAGGGGGCGCTGCCCAGCATCTACGTCAAGGACGGCCGCCTGGTGTCCACCGTAACGGATCCCGATGTCCGCGACGCCATCCTGGCCGCCAAGCGGTTTGTGGACGCGGGGACAGTCGATCCGGAGCTGTTCGGCAACACCGGATCGCAGCCGGTCCAGGACAAGGCGTTTCAGGGCAAGGTCGGCATGACGCGCATCGAGTGGAGCCTGTTCATGAAGGACATCTACCAGGAGACGGCGAAGGCCATCGATCCCAACGCCTCATGGGTGCCCATGGGGCCGCTGGCCAACGGAAGCGGCAAGGAACTCGACGGCGACTGGCAGATCGGCACGACCGTGCACATGTTCGCCATGCCCGCAACCATCGTGAAGTCTCCCGAAAAGCTGGAGGCGCTGTACAAGGTGCTCAACTACCTGTCCACCGAGGAGGGGAACCGCCTGGTGGCCTACGGCGCTGAGGGCGAGTACCATACGGTTCATGAAAACGGCGAAGTGGAACTGATCAACAGCGATCTGTGGAAGGAAAAGGATCTGCAAAGCTACATATACAACTACCAGTTCACAGGCCGCGGGGATGAGAGCGTGTATCTGATGCTCAGGAACCCCACCACTCGCGACGTCATCCTCTTTGCCGCGGATCAGCCCCGCATAGAGTGCCTGAACGGCTTTGTGGATTACCCCGCCGGCTTCGTGGCCTCGGATGCCGCGACCTATGCGGAGGAAGAGCTGATCAAGTTCATCTATGGCCGACGCCCCATTGAGGAGTACGATTCCTTCCTTGATACGCTGCTGTCGTTGTACAATTACCAGGCCTATCTGGATGCCGCTGAACAGACGTTGACCGCGCTGGGATACGTCGGCTCCACCTGACGGACGAACGGGTCCGGCCGGCGCGCGGTTACGGCCGCGCGTCGGCGCGGGAGAAGGGAAGGGGCATGAAGAACATCAGCACCCTGCGAAACGATGGTGGGCGCTTGCCCTCCATCGAACGGCATTTTGATTTCGTCGTGGTGGGCGCCGGACCCGCGGGCATGGCTGCGGCGGTTCAGGCGGCGCGCTGCGGGATGAAGGTGGCGCTGGTCAACGACCGCGGCTGCCTGGGTGGGAACATGAGCAAGGAAATGCAGACCACCCCCATCGGCGCCCACTACGTGGACAAAAACTTCATCTACCGGCGGGAGTCCGGCCTCGTCGAGGAGCTCATCTTGGAAAACCTGCGCGTCAATCCGCAAAACAGCGTTGAAATGTGGGATCTGACGATGCAGACCGTGATTCACCGAGAGCCCAATATCGACTTGTACCGGCATCTGGCGATTGACGAAGTCGCCATGCGGGAGGGGAAAATTGCGTCCGTCCGCGGCTACAGCATGGAGAGCGAGCAGCACGTCGCGTTCTTCGCCCCGATCTTTGCGGATTGCACCGGAAACGGGACCGTGGCCTATCTGGCCGGGGCGCCGTATATGCGGGGCTGCGAGAGCCGGGAGGATTTTGGCGAGCAACTCGCGCCGGTCGAGGGAGCGTGTCGTGAGAATGGATGCACGATTCGGCTGCGCGCAAAGGACGCGGGGCGCGAGGTCGTCTTTCGTCAGCCCGATTGGGTAAAGCATCGCTTTGATGCGGAGGACCTGGAGCATCGCGGGCTGGAATTGACGTTCATGAAAAGCCTGACCGGGTTTTGGTGGCTGGAATGGGGCGGCATGCTGGATACCGTGACGGACATGCGCGAGATCAGTACGGAACTGACCCACATCGTCTACGCGGTGTGGGATTATATGAAGAACCGATCCGGCCTGAAGGATCAGCTCCGCGAGTACGATCTCGACTGGGTGAGCACAATGCCTGGACGGCGTGAAAACAGGCGGTTTCTGGGCGATTATGTCCTGACCCAGCGGGACATCGACGAACAGCGGAAGTTCCACGATGGCGTCGCCTACGGCGGGTTCGGCTACGACGACCACGCCGAGGAGGGGATTTTCCACAAGGCCTATGCCAACACCCACATCTATCATCTGGGGCCGTTCGAGGTTCCGCTTCGCTGCCTTTACAGCAAGGCCGTCGACAACCTGTTCCTCGCGGGGCGGAACATCAGCGTTTCCCATATGGCGCTTTGCGGTACGCGCAACATGTGGACCTGTCTCCAGTTCGGAGAGGCGGTGGGCGCCGCGGCCGCGGTGTGCGCAAAGTGGAGGCTGACGCCCAGAAAGGCCGCTTTGCCGAAGAATGTGGAGCGGGTGCACGAACTTCTGCACGCGGCCGACCATACCCTCTTTGGCGCGGCATATCGCTGCGCCGACGACCTGGCGCAGCATGCGCGCATCGAGGCCAGCTCCACGCTGGAAAGCCCTGTCGTGGAGCGAAACGACGGCAGCATTCGGGCGGATTTTGATTGCTGCGCCCTCTTTCCCGTGACGACGGCCCATCTGGATGCGCTGGAGATACGGGTAAACGCGGCTGAGGAGACCGAAATACGCTATCAGCTGATGCAGGGCAGGCCCAAGCTGTCCACGACGCCCGGCGAGGGGCTGAAGGAGGGGGCCGTGCGCGTGCCGAGGGGCGACGGCCAGTGGGTGCGGATCCCCTGCGATGTGGAGATCGTCCGGAGGGGATGGCATTTTTTGCGCATCCAGGCCAATCCGCTGATTGGCGTCTGCTACGGCAACGGCGCGCCCGTGGGCCTGAAGGCGATGTACCGCCATGTTCCCCGGAATGTAGAAAACGCCAAGTGCGTTCAAATCACAAAGAACAGGGACTGGGATTACCTGCTGGACATTTGGAACGAGCCCTCGTACTGCCTGCGGATTTACCCGCCGCAGCGGGTTTACGCGCCGGAGAACGTAGCCGGCGAGTGGGCCCGGCCAACATTCCTGCCCAACCTGTGGATCTCCGCCCCAACCGACTTCAGCCGCCCGGAGCACCTGACGTTTGAATGGGGAAAGATCAGCGCATTGGATCGCCTCCAACTGATTTTTGACACCTCCATCGACAATTCTCTCGCGGTTTTTCAGGGCGACACCAATTGCCAATGGGGCGGGTATCCCGCCGCCAGCGTCCCCGCGGCGGTCAAAGACTACAGGGTGCTGGTCCGCGAAACGCCGCAAGGGCCATGGATCCAGGTGCTGAACGTTGCCGGAAATTATCAGCGGCTGCGCAACCATTCTTTGAAGGGGCTGCGCGCATGCGCGCTGCGCCTGGAAATTCTGTCCACGAATGGTTTGGATCGCGCACAGGTTTATGGCGTGAGAATCCTGACCCCTGCGCGTTGCACATCTTCGGTGCCATCTGCGATGGCGGGGCCATAGCAACAAAAAACGGGAAACTGCTCAAGCAGTCTCCCGCTTTTTGTTGCCTTGGTCCGTCGGCTTCTTTATTCGATCAAAGGGATTTGGCCGCGGTTTACCACTGGGCGGGCAGGTAGTTCTTGACGTTCTCCGCGTTGATGAGAGCCTGTTCAAAATTTCCTGTAAGATCGGGCGCCTTCTGTGGAAGAATAAAACACAGGAGGCGTTTATAATGCCACGGAAAAGAACCGGGGTCTGAAGGACATTTTCGTGCTCTGTGCGGACGGCCTGAGCGGGATCAAGGAGGCGATCTCCGCGGCGTACCCCGATGACGGAGTACCAGAGCTGCATCGTGCACGTGGTCCGCAACACGCTCCGGCACGTGGCGGGCAAGGACAAGAAGGCGTTCACCACGGACCTCAAGCGCATCTACCACGCCCCGGACGAGGAGCAGGGCCGCGCCCGGATGATGGCCGTCTCCCAAGTCTGGGGGAAGAAGAATCCCGGTTGCATGCGCCGCTGGGAGGATAACCGGGACGTGATCAGCCCCATGTTCGAGTTCTCACAGGCCGTCCGGAAGGTCATCTATACGACCAACACCATTGAGAGCCTGAACAGCGGTTACCGCCGCCTCCCCAATATGTGCGAACAGTCCTTCCTGACCGCGGCGGTTCAAAACATGAAGAGGCTGGCCAGGACCTTCTTCATCCGGCTTTCTCCCTTGTACATCGCACTCATTCAAACAGCCACTCTCCGGTTCCTCTGGAAAGTGGCTGTTTGTTGATGATCTGAGCGCCCGGCGCAAACGCCGCGGCGGCTTTTCCGTGTGACTGGGGACTATTTCAGGTGAAACGCTTCCTCGATGGCCTTGACCTCCTCGGGGCTGATGGGCACCACCTTGCCCAAATCCTTGGAGGCGATGACGGCGGCGGCGCTGTACTCCAGCACCTCCAGCCGGTCAAAGGCGTTGAGAAGCGTCGTGCCGGACACGATGGCGCACTGGTTGTTGACGATGATCACCGGCGAGGACGCGGTGAAGGCGCGGGCGGTGCCCTCGACATCCAGGGTGCTGGCGGCGTAGGGCAGCCGCGGCACATCCCGCAGCATGATGTAGCTCTCCGGGATCAGCCGGGAGTCAAAGTCCACGTCGGTCACCGCAAAGGCCATGATGGCCGGCGGATGGGCGATGATCACCGAGCCGATCTCCGGGTGCAGCGCGTAGATGCGCTCATGCAAAAGCGCCGAGCGGCTGGGGGTCTTGCCCGTTTCGCACATGCCGCCCTTGATGCGCACGATGTCCTCGATGTCCAGGTACATCCTGTCCTTCATGTAGGGCGTGATCAGAAAGGAGCCGTCGCCAAGCCGCTGGGAGAAGGTGCCCTGGGTGCTGGTGAACAGCTTCTGATCGTAGGCCCGGTGGATCAGCTGGCACATGTCGCGGCGGGCGGCGCGCTCCTCGCTGGAGACGAGACCGGGCACAAAGGCGTCCATCGGCGGGTGGGACTTGGAACTGTCCAGCTGGATCTCGGCGTCCGTCAGGGAGCGGGGCGTACCCAGCTTGTTGCCGTCAATCTCCAGGCGGCCGCAGAAGTCCAGCGTTTCAAAGGCCATGAACGCGCGGAACACGTCCTTGCCGCCGCATACCACGCCGTGGTTTTCCAAAAGGACGGTATTGTGGCCCTTTTCAAATTCCAGCGCGATGTTCTTGCCCAATTGCTCGCTGCCGGGCACGTCATACTTGGCCATGCCCACCACGCCGCACACCAGCGCGGCATTGGGCACCAGGCGCACATTGGGAATCTGCCGCGCCAGCGAAAACGCCACCAGCGTGGGCGGATGGGCGTGCACGATGCCCCGAAGATCCGGCCGCGCCTGGTAGATCCGCTTGTGGAAGGGCAGCTCCACCGACGGCTTGTGGGGGCCGATCAGCGTTCCGTCAGGCTTAACCTGGATGATGTCGTTTCGCGTCAGGCCCGCCTTGTCGATGCCCGACGGCGTGATCCAGATGTCGCCGTTGTCGTCCCGGACGGACAGATTTCCGCCGGACGTGGTCGTCATTCCGTAGTGATAGATGCGCCCCATCAGCATGACCAGCTGATCCGCGGGATGCAGTAAGTCAAACCGCATGCGTAAATGCCTCCTCCCAAACCCTGTGCGTCACTATTTCGGCACGCGCCGCCCAAATTCCTGCCGGCTTCCCAAAAGCCCGCGGCAGCCGGGAAATGGAAAATTCTGGCAATGGCCGGAATTTGTGCACCCTGCCGAAAATATGCACTCCAAATGCATATACGTACAGGCTGTATAGTATGCTTTGCATGATGTTTAAAACGGCGGCAGGAATATTTCGATAATATGTAGAATATTTACAAATAACTGCTGTATGTGTGGATATGCACCCGACGCAATGTATACAGAAGGGAAATGAGGTATGCGTTTTTTTCGTTTGAAGCGCCCGCGGGCCACGGCGCACCGGTCAAATCTGTACCCGGTGTACGCCATCATCGCGTTGATTGCGGCCCTCGCGATCGCGCTGACGGTGGTCAGCGTGCTTTTGTCCCAGCGCGCCAAGCGGCTGGAGGCGGGGCGCGACGCGCTGGCTGCCCACGTCCAGACAGACCTGAACATGGCGCTGCGCACCTTTGACGAGGCCAGCCTGCCCAAGGCGGACCTGGCGGGCGAGGTGGTGCCCGGTATGCGCATGTATCTGTACGCGGCGGAAACGGCCAACGAGGTGCTGGTGGAGCAGTACGGCCCGGGCGCGTCGCTCTTGGACGAGAACCTGCACCAGCAGATCAACCTGGCGCTGGACGACATCGAAAAGCAGGTGGCGAAAGGGCAGAGCACCGACGGCGCCCTCCAGCAGCTGGGCCAGTACATGGCCACCCTCAAGACCGACATGGAAGCGAAGTTCTCCTACAACAACCTGCTGCTGCTCCAGTCGGCCATGGGCTGACGGAATGTGCGGAGGGCGCACGCGCCGCCGGGCGTGATGGAAGCCCGGCGGGGGCTTTGTCGTTCGTACCCGCGAAACAGAGCGTTTCGCGGGTATCTTTTTGTCGCGGTTACAGCTGCGCGCGCCTCGGCGCCTTGAGGGCGTCGACGAGGGCGGCGGCGTCCGGCGCGCCGAAGAGGGCAGACCCCGCCACCAGCACCGTGGCGCCGTGGCGGACGAGGGCGGGCGCGGTGTGGGCGTCCACGCCGCCGTCCACCTCGATCTCGGCGTCGGCACCTGCCTGGGCGAGCATCTTTTTCAGCTTCGCCACCTTGCCCAGCACCGCCGGGATCATCTTCTGCCCGCCAAAGCCGGGGTTGACCGTCATCGCCAGCACCAGATCAAAGTCGCCCAGCACGTATTCGAGCACCTCCGGCGGCGTGGCGGGGTTCAGCGAAACGCCCGCTAGACATCCGCAGTCCCGGATCTGCCGAAGCGCCCGGTGCAGGTGCCGCGTGGCCTCCGCGTGTACGGTAATGACCCGCGCGCCCGCCTTCGCGAAGGTTTCGACGTAGCGCTCGGGGGCTTCGATCATCAGATGCACGTCGCAGGGCAGGCGGCCGCTCCGGACGGCGGCCTCCAGCACCGTCGGCCCGAAGGAGATGTTGGGCACAAACATGCCGTCCATCACGTCAAAGTGCAGCCAGTCGGCGCCGGCGTCGGCGGCGCGGTCAATCTCCGCGCCAAGATTCAGAAAGTCCGCGGACAGAATGGATGCGGCAACCTTAATCATAGCGATCTCTCCACCTTTGTGTCATTTCGTCAAAGAGCGCCCGGTAGCGCTCGTGCCGTCCGGGGTCGATTTCGCCGCGCGCCAGCGCCGCGCGCACCGCGCAGCCGGGGTCCGACGCGTGGGCACAGGGGCTGAAGCGGCACGCCCCCTCAAAGGGCGCGAATTCCGGGTAGAATTCCTTGAGATGGATTGGCTCAATCAGCCGGCTCTCCAGCAGGCTGAAGCCGGGGGTGTCCAGCACCATGCCGCCGCCGGGCAGATGCATCAGCTCCGAATGGCGGGTGGTGTGGCGGCCGCGCTCGATGCGCGACACCCGCCCGGTGGCAAGGGTCAGCCCGTAGAGGGCGTTGATCAATGTGGACTTGCCCGCGCCGGAGGGCCCCGCCAGCGCGTGCACGCGGCCCGTCAGCGCGGCGCCGAGCGCGCCGACGCCCTCGCCCGACCGGGCGGACACCGAAAACGCACCCTCCGCCGCGGGGCGATAGGCGCGCATGATCTCATCCGCCCGCGCGGGGTTCAGATCCGCCTTGTTGACGGCCACCACGGGGGCAATCCCCGCTTGCCGCGCCGCGAGAAGCATCCGGTCCAGCAGCAGAAGATCCGGGTCCGGCGACGCGGCGGCCACCACCAGCAGCGCCACATCAATGTTGGCCACAGGCGGCCGGGCGAGGGCGTTTTTGCGGGGCAGGATGGCCACGAGCCAGCCCTCGTTGCCCTCCGCTCCCGGCTGAAAGCGCACGCGGTCGCCCACCATGGGCGTCTGGCGCTGCCGGCGCAGCTTGCCCTGAGCGCGCAGCGTCACGGCGCACCCGTCGTCCGTCACCGCGGTGTAAAACCCGCCGATGCCCTTTGTAATCAGGCCCTGCATTTCAGCCGTCACTCGAAGATCAGATCCTTTTCCGCGGCAAGCTCGTCGTTGATGTAGACGCGCACCGGGTGCGCGCCGGGCTCTCCGGATTCCAGCGTCAGCTTGATGGCGTGCTCGCCGGCGGGCAGCGTTTCCTGGTAGACGGTGCGCTCGCCGGAGGATTCCTCCACCGTGCAGTGCACCGAAGCGCCCGCCTGCGGCACCACGATGCTGATGGAGGTGGCGGCCCGGTATACGTTCGCGGTGACGCGGCTGATGGTCAGGTCCACCGGCGTGGAGAGGAGCGAAGGCACCTCCGGCGCGATGCTCTGGGCGATGACGGTGCCCTCCTTTTCGTCGCTGTCCGCCTCGGTCACGCTGCCCACCGCGAAGCCCGCGCTCACCAGCAGCGCCTTGGCTTCCTCCAGCGTATAGCCGGTCAGTTCCGGCATGGGGGCGCTCTCGCCGCTGATGGTGAGCGTCACCACATCGCCGGGCTTGACCCATTCGTTGACGGCGGGGCTCTGCTCCACCACGGTTCCGGGCGGGGACTGGGAGATAATAAGCTTCACCTCGCCCAGCACCAGGTCGTTCTCCTCCATGATGTGCACCGCCTCGGAGCGGGTCAGCTCAAGCAGCTTGGGCATCATCAGCTTTTCCTTGCCCTCGCTGACGGTCAGCCGCACGAGGCTGTCCGGCCAGACCGCCGAGCCCGGCTCCGGATACTGGGAGATGATCACGCCCATGCCGATCTCGTCGTGGTGCTGCATCTCCGTGGTGTACTTGAGCCCCAGCGCGCTGAGATCCTCCGACGCGGTTTCCAGGTCCAGCATCACCAGGTTTGGCACCCGCACCCGGGCGAAGATGTCCCGGTACAGCACCCAGCCGAAGTAGGCCACCAGTGCGGCGATCACCAGCGCGGCGGCGGCGATGGCGTATTTCTTGAATTTTTTGGTGGCCTGCTGGCGCTTTTTCCGCCGCTCGGCGCGGGAGGCGGTTTCCGGCAGGCTGGCGATGAAGCCGCCCTTGGGGCTCTTGATGGCGCGCTTGAGATCGCCCGCCATGTCGGCGGCGGTCTGGTAGCGTCGGGAGGCTTCTTTGTCCAGGGACTTCAGGATCACCTCGTCCAGGCCCTTGGAGACCGACGGCTCCAGAAGGCGCGCGCTGCGGGGCGGCTCCTGCACGTGCTTGAGCGCCACCGAAACCGCCGTTTCGCCGTCAAAGGGCACCTGACCGGTGACCATTTCGTAGAGCACCACGCCCACCGAGTACAGGTCGCTCTTTTCATCGGCCACCTGACCGGAGGCCTGCTCGGGGGAAAAGTAGTGTACGCTGCCCAGGACGTTGTTGGTGTCGGTATAGGTCTGAGTGGAGGAGTTGGTCGCCCGCGCGATGCCAAAATCCGCCACCTTGACGGTGCCCTCGCCGTCCACCAGAATGTTCTGGGGTTTGATGTCCCGATGCACGATGTGGCTTTTGTGGGCGTGGTCCACCGCGGCCAGGATGCGCAGCGTCATCTGTACCGCGCGCTGGGGCTTCAGCCGCCCGCACTGGCGGATGACCTCCTTGAGCGTGCGGCCCTTGACGTACTCCATCACGATGTATCGGGCGTCGCCGTCCTGGCCCACGTCGTACATGCCTACGATGTTGGGGTGGGACATCTGCGCCGCGGCCCGGGCCTCGTTGTTGAAGCGGCGGATGAAATCCTCGTCGCCGGAGTACTCGCTGCGCAGCACCTTGACGGCCACTTCGCGCAATTCCGTCCGGTCCCAGGCGCGGTAGACCACCGCCATGCCGCCGGTGCCGATGATTTCGTTGAGCACGTACCGCCCGGAAAGGATGCGCTCGTTCATACGGCCGCCTCCTTCAGGACGGCCAGGGCGGTGATGTTGTCCCGCCCGCCCCGATCCAACGCCGTGGCGATCAGCGCCTCCAGTTTGTCGGGCCAGGGGATGTCCCGGAGCAGCACCTCCGCAATTTCGGCGGTGCGCACGTGGTTTGTCAGGCCGTCGGAGCAGAGGAACCACGCGTCGCCCGGCTGAAAGTCCAGGTGCAGGATGTCGGGCTCGGTCTTTCTGCCGGTGCCCAGCGCCCGGGTGATCAGGTTGCGCTGGGGGTGGTGCTGCGCCTGCTCGGGGGTGATTTCGCCCATCGCCACCAGCTCGCTGACCAGCGAATGGTCGTTGGATAGCTGCATCAGCGCCCGGTGGCGCAGAAGGTAGGCACGGCTGTCGCCCACGTGGGTCAGGTAGGCGTTTTCATCGTCGTACCACAGCGCCGTCAGCGTGGTGCCCATGCCGCGCTTGAGGGGGTCGCGCTCGCCCTCCGCATAGATGGCGGCGTTGGCGCGGCGCACGGCCGCTTTGAGCGTCTCCTCGCAGGGGGCCTTGCCCCGGATCTCGTCGGTGAACTCGCGGATGGCGATGGCGCTGGCCACCTCGCCCGCCTGATGGCCGCCCATGCCGTCGGCGACCGCGGCAAAGCCCTCTCCGTCCCGGGGGAGGTAGTAGGCGTCCTCGTTGATCTGGCGCACCTTGCCCACGTGGGTAATCGCAAAGGCCTTCACGACGGCTTCACCTCCTCCATGACGCGCCGGCGCAGCTGGCCGCAGGCGCCTTCGATGTCGTCGCCCATCTCCCGGCGCCGCGTGGCGGAGATGTGCCTTTGTGTCAGCCGGGCGAGAAAGGCCTCCGTCGCGCCGTCGGGCGGCGGCAAAAGGGCGCTCTCCGCCACATGGTTGAGCGGAATCAGGTTGACGTGGCACTGCATGCCGCGGAGAATTTGGGCGAGCCGGTCCGCGTGGCGCGTCTCGCAGTTGACGCCGCCCGCCAGCGCGTATTCAAAGATTACGCGGCGGCCGGTCTTTTCGATGTAATAGCGGCAGGCGGCGAGGATATCGCCGATGGCGTAGGCGTTGGCCACCGGCATCAGTTTTTTCCGCGTTTCGTCGTCCGGCGCGTGCAGCGAAACCGACAGCGTCACCGGGATGCCCTCCTCCGCCAGGCGCCGGATCTCCGGCACCAGGCCGCAGGTGGACAGCGATATGCCCCGGGCGGAGAGGTTCAGCCCACGCTCGTCCGTCGCCAGGCGCAGGAATTTGACCACGTTTTCATAGTTGTCCAGCGGCTCGCCGCTGCCCATCAGCACCACGTTGTGCACGCGGCGGCCCTCCGGGCCGAGCATTCTGTTGACGGCGATGATCTGGCCCAGCATTTCGCCGGGGGTGAGGTTTCGCACCAGTCCGCCCAGGGTGGAGGCGCAGAAGGCGCAGCCCATCCGGCAGCCCACCTGGGTGGACACGCAAAGCGTATCGCCATGGCGGTAGCGCATCAGAACGCCCTCGATGAGGTTGCCGTCCGAGAGCCGGTAGATCAGCTTTTCGGTGCCGTCGAGCTTTGAGCGCACGGTGCTGAAAATCTCGACGCTCCGGGCGGAGGATGCCGCCGCCAGCAGCGCGCGGGCGGACTCCGAAAGGTTGGTCATGCCGGGAAAATCCTCGCCGCGCAGCAGCCAATCGTAGATCTGCCGGGCGCGAAAGGCGGGAAGGCCCCGGCTTTTGACGAACGCCTGAAGTTCTTCAAGCGAAAGCGACAATAGTTCCGTCATGGCGTTTTCCTTCGCATCCGGGCGATGAAGAAGCCCTCGGCGTTCCACTGGTGGGCCTGAAGTTGGACCATGCCCTCCGCGCAAAGCGGCCGGAGCGCCTCCGGAAGCCATGCGCAGTCCGCCTCCGGCTCAAATTCCGGGTGCCGGCGCAGAAAATCCCGTGCCTGGCGCTCGTTTTCGTCCTTCAAAATCGTGCACGTGGCGTAGACGAGGCGCCCGCCCGGCGCCACGTAGGGGGCGCAGGCGTCGAGAATTTTCCGCTGCAGCGCCGCCAGCGCGGAGAGATCCTCCTCCGTCACGCGGTACTTGATGTCGGGCTTGTCGTGCATCACGCCCAGGCCCGAGCAGGGCGCGTCGATCAAAACGCCGTCAAAGGCGCCGTCCAGGTCCTCCCGGTGGAGGGCGGCATCCCGGTGGACGGGGCGCAGACTGTCCAGCTTCAGCCGCTTTTTGGTGTTGCGGATCAGCTCCACCCGATGCTCGTGCACATCCCAGGCCTGCACCCGGCCGGTCCCCTGCATGATCTCCGCGATGAGGGCGGACTTGCCCCCCGGCGCGGCGCAGGCGTCCAGATAGTTGCCGGCGCGACGGGGCTCAAGGGCCCGCGCCGCCAGCATTGAGCCTTCGCCCTGCACGCTGAAAAGGCCGGCCTTGTATTCCGGATCGCCGGTCAGGTCTCCCGCCCGCGTGAGGTGCCACGCGCCCGGCGCGGTCGCCCGCTCCATCGCCCAGCCCTTTTTCCGTCCGTAGGCCTCGAAGGCGGCATCGTCCATCTTCAGATAATTGGGTCGGACGGTTTCCGTGCGCACGGCGGGCCGGTAGGCGATGATGCGCTCGGCCTCCTCGAGGCCGTAGTCGTCCGCCAGGCGCCGGGCCAGCGGCGCGGGCAGCGAATGCATTACCGACAGGTAGGCAATCGGGTCGCTCCGGTCAGGCCAGCGGATTTCGCCGGCGTCCCGGGCGCGGATGAGGGCGCGCAGTGCGCCGTTGACCAGCTTCGCGTAGGGTTCGCGGCCCAGCGCGCGGGCCTGGGTGACGGCGGCGTCCACCGCCGCGTAGTCGGGAATTCTGTCCATCATCAAAAGCTGCGCCGCCGCAATGTGCAGGATGCAGCCGATTTCCCGGTCTGGCATGCGCTCGACAAACTGCCCGAGGGCGTGGTCAAGCTTCAGGCGGTTTTCAAGGGCGGTGTAGAAGATGCTGGTGGCCAGCCGCTTGTCCATGGGGTCAATGCGGCTTTTGCGCAGCCGCTCGTCCAGCGCCAGCGTGGAATAGGCTCCGGAGGCGGTCACGTTGATCAGCGCGTCCAGCGCGATGCGCCGCGCGTCGGGGCCGACGGGCGGCCGGGGCCGCGCGGGGGGCCGGGTGTCCCGCGCGGGCTTGGTTTGGGCGCTCCGGCGCGGGCCAAAGCCGGGTTTTTCCGCGCCGCGACGGCCCTCCGGGCGTGGGCGGCGGGGCCCGCCGCTGCCGCGGTTCATACCTTCACCTCGTTCAGAACGCCGCCCACGGGCAGGCGCTTTCCCATCAGATAGGCCCGGGCGGTCATGGGCCTGGCGTTGGGGGCCTGCAGTTCGAGGATCTCGACCGCGCCGTCGCCGCAGGCGACGACGAGGCCCTTCTTCGCGCTGGCCTCCAGGATCTCCCCGGGACGCCCCGCCTGGTCCGCCGCGGCGGGCCGCGCCCTGTGAACCTTGAGCGGCCCCTCCGGCAAGAGCGCATAGGCCCCCGGCCACGGGTTCAGCCCGCGGACGAGGTTTGCGATGCGCTCCGGGCTCTGACGAAAATCAATCAGCCCCATCTCTTTTTTGAGCATGGGGAAGTACGAGGCGCGCGCCTCGTCCTGTTTTGTCCGGGGGCAGGTTCCGGCCTCGATTTTCCGGAGGGTTTCCGTCAGCAGCTCCGCCCCGACGGCGGAGAGCCGGGCCAGCAGTTCGCCCGCGGTCTCCTCCGGCGCGATGGGGGTACGGCGCTGCAGCAGGATGTCGCCGGTATCGATGCCCCGGTCGGTCATCATGGTGGTGACGCCGGTTTCGGTTTCGCCCTCAATCAGGCACCAGTTGACCGGCGCGGCGCCCCGGTAGGCGGGCAAAAGCGACGCGTGCACGTTGACGGTGCCCAGCCGCGGGATGTCCAGCACCCGCTGGGACAGGATCTGCCCGAAGGCGGCGGTGACGCAGAGGTCCGGCGCGAGCGCGGAAAGCGCCTCCGCGCCCTCGTCGCTCCGGATCTTCTGAAACTGGAAGACCGGCACGCCCGCGCGCGCCGCCGCGGCCTTCACCGGGCAGGGCGCCAGCTGGCGGCCGCGCCCCGCGGGGCGGTCGGGCTGGGTAAACGCGCCCGCCACCTCGTAGCCGCCGGCGATCAGCGCCTCAAAGGAAGGCACCGCGAACTGGGGCGTACCCATGAATACGATGCGCATGTCAGACCTCGCTCACATCTTCTTCGCCCTCGTCCTCGGGCCTGTCGGTCACGTCCTCGATCATCTTGTCCACGTAGAGCACGCCGTCCAGGTGGTCCAGCTCGTGGGATACCGCCACGGCCAGAAAGTCCTCGCCGGTCAGCTCAAAGGGCCTGCCGTGGCGGTCCTGGGCGCGCACCACGACCTTTTTGGGGCGCTTCACGGTGCCGCGCCGGCCGGGTACGGACAGGCAGCCCTCGGCGTTGATCTGCTCGCCTTCGGATTCGATGATCTCCGGATTGACCAGTTCGATGATGCCCTCGCCCACGTCAATCACCACGGCGCGGCGCAAAATGCCCACCTGGGGCGCGGCGAGGCCCGCGCCGTCGGCCTCGTACATGGTCTGGGCCATGTCATCCATGAGGGTATGAAAGCGCTTGTCAAACGAATCCACCGGCCGCGCCCTGCGGCGCAGCGTTTCATCGCCGATGCGCAAGATTTTTCTGACAGCCATATTTGCCTCCTATATTGAAGCCTCCGCCATTATATCATGTTGGAGGGGTTGATTTCCAGTTCGACGGTGACGCCCTCCGGCGGGTTCAGCGAAAGCGAACGCATCTTCTCCAGAATTTCGTCGGCGGGCCCCGGCACAAAGAGCTTTAAAAACACCTGCCAGCGGGCCCGGCCCCGGATGAGGCGGATGGCCGCTTCCCGCGCGTGGCGGTAGAGCACGCCCTTTTCCAGGCCGGTTTCCTCAAGCCACCGGGCCAGTTCGGCATCCAGCGCCTCGGCCGTCTCCCGGGCGGCGGCCTCGTCCTTCGCGGTCACGAGAAGGCGGGTAAGCAGCGTAAACGGCGGGTACAGCGCGCGCCGGCGGAGCCGGGACTCCTGCTCGTAGAAGGCGCGGTAGTCCTGCCGGGCGGCGAGGCGGATGGCGTAGTTCTCCGGCTGATAGGTCTGCACGATCACGAGGCCGGGGCTCTGCGCCCGGCCCGCGCGGCCGGAAACCTGGGTGATCAGTTGGAAGGTGCGCTCCGCCGAGCGATAGTCGGGCAGGTTGAGCGCCATGTCGGCGGCGACGACGCCCACCAGGGTGACATTTGGGAAATCCAGCCCCTTGGCAATCATCTGGGTGCCGATCAGGATGTCCGCCTCGCCCTGGCGGAAGGCCGAGAGCAGCTTCTCATGGGCGTCGCGGCCCCGGGTGGTGTCCATGTCCATGCGCAGGATGCGGGCGTCCGGAAACAGCTTCTGCGCCTCCTCCGCCACCTTCTGGGTACCCGCGCCAAAGTAGCGGATGGACGGGCTGCCGCAGGCGGGGCACTTTTCGGGAGGCCGGCGCACGGCGCCGCAGTAGTGGCAGCGCATCAGCGCGTCCGACTGGTGGTAGGTCATCGACACGTCGCAGACCGCACACTTTTCCACATGGCCGCAGGCGCGGCAGCTGACAAAGGTGGCGTAGCCGCGGCGGTTGATGAAAAGAATCGCCTGATGGCCCCGGGCCAGGCAGTCGCTCAGCGCGTCCTGCAGCCGGGCGGAAAAGATGGAGCGGTTGCCCAGCGAGAATTCGCGGCTCATGTCCACGATTTCCACGTCCGGCAGGCGACTGCCGGGAATGCGGTCCGGCAGGTCGATCAGCTCCAGCGCGTTCTCGGGCCGCACGCCGGGCCGGGTGCGCATGAAGCTGGCGATGGAGGGCGTGGCGCTGCCCAGCACCAGCACGGCCCCGCCCTGGGCGCAGCGGTGGCGCGCCACATCCCGGGCGTCGTAGCAGGGGTGGCGGTCGGATTGGTAGGTGTGCTCATGCTCCTCGTCCACCACGATGAGGCCCAGGTTCTCCAGGGGCGCGAACACCGCGGACCGGGGGCCGATGGCCACCTTTGCGCGGCCTGTGCGCAGCCGGCGCCACTCGTCGTAGCGCTCGCCGGGGGAGAGGGCGGAGTGCATCACCGCCGCGTCCGCGCCGAAGCGGGCGCGGAACCAGTCCACCATCTGGGGCGTCAGCGCGATCTCCGGCACCAGCACGATGGCGGTCTTGCCGGAGGCGAGGGCGTGCTTCACCGCCCGGATGTAGACCTCCGTCTTGCCGCTGCCGGTGACGCCCAGCAGCAGAAAGCGCCCGCCGCCATCGTCCATAGCGGCCGTGATGCGCGCCTCGGCGCGCTTCTGGGCGGGGGTCAGCCTGGGCGGAAGCGCATGTCCGCCGTCTGAAGCGCGGTAGGGTGTGCGCAGCGCCTCGACCGCGCACACTTCAACAAGGCCCGCTTTTTCCAGCGCCTTCAGCGCGGCGCGGTCAAAATCTGACGCCGGCCGCGGCCCGTCGGCAAGGCCCCGGAGAGCCTCCGCCTGCCGCTTTGCGCGGGCGCGGGCGGCGATGGCTTCCGCCACCGCGGGGCCCTCGATCAAAAGCCGCGCGGTGCGCACGGTCTTTTCCCGCACCCGATCGCCCCGAAGCTGCGAGGGGATCATCAGCCGGAGCGCCGCCGCCATCGTCGAATGGCAGGTATCCTTCAGCCACGCCGCAAGATCAATCATTTCGCTCAGCAGCAGCGGGTAGTCCTCGAGGGGGCGGAGGACGGGTCGGATTTTTTCCTCCTCGATGTCGGCCTCGTCGGTCAGCGCAATGACCCAGCCTTCGAGCCGCCGGGGCCCGAAGGGCACCGCCACCCGCTGGCCGGGGGACAGGGCCATGCCCTCGGGCACGCGGTAGGTGAAGAGCCTGTCCACGTCGTCCGCCGCCAGATCGACGATCACCCGGCAGTATCGCATAGCGTGAGGGCGCGGGACAGGATGCGGTCGGCCACCGCGCGCTTTGAAAGCTGCGGCAGCGCCTCCTCGCCCCGGGCGTCGATCAGCGTGACGATGTTGGTGTCCGCGTCAAAGCCCGCGCCGGGCTGCAAAACATCGTTGAACACGATCAGGTCGGCGTTTTTCCTGAGCCGCTTCTCCCGGGCGTTTTCGAGGTTCGCGCCGGTTTCGGCGGCGAAGGCCACCAGCACCTGGCCGGGCCGCTTTTTTTCGCCCAGCGCCCGGGCCACGTCCGGGTTTTCAACGAAGGTCAGCGTCAGCGCGCCGCCGCGCTTTTTGAGCTTTTCCCCCGCGGGGCGCTCGGCGCGGTAGTCAGCCGGGGCGGCGGCCTGGAGAATCATGTCGAAATCCGCCGCGCGGGCGGTGACGGCGTCGTGCAGGTCCCGCGTCGTCTCCACCCGGATCAGTTCCACCCCCGCGGGCGGCAGGATGGCGACCGGACCGGACACCAGCGTCACCGCGGCGCCGCGGTCCCGCGCGGCCTCGGCCAGCGCGTAGCCCATGCGGCCGCTGGAGCGGTTGGTGAGGTAGCGCACCGGGTCGATGGGCTCCCGCGTGGGGCCGGCGGTGACCAATACGCGCCTGCCCGCAAGATCCCGCGCCGGGCGGAGGATTTCCTTCAGCGCCTCCAGGATGTCTTCGGGCTCGGTCATGCGGCCCACGTCGTCGTCGCCGCAGGCCAGAAGGCCCGACGACGGCCCGATGACGCGGACGCCGCGCCCGGCGAGCAGCGCCACGTTCGCCTGATTGGCGGGGCTGAACCACATGACGGTGTTCATCGCGGGCGCGACGGCGATGGGCGACGGGCTGGCGACGGCCACGGTGGACAGAAGATCGTCCGCGATGCCGTGGGCCATCTTCGCCAGGATGTTGGCGGTGGCCGGCGCGACGACGAGGATGTCCGCCCACTTCGCCAGCGCAATGTGCTCGATCTCCCAGGCGCGGTCAAACATGTCCGTCGCGGCGCGGTTGCCGCTCAGGGTTTCAAAGGTCATCGGGGACACGAATTCGCGCGCGCTCCGGGTCATGATCACGCGGACCTGGGCGCCCGCCTTCCGAAGGAGGCTGGTCAGCTCGCAGGCCTTGTAGGCGGCGATGCCGCCGGATACGCCCAGCGCGACGCGGACACCCTCCAGCATCAGCGGCTCTCCTCCTCCGGTTCACGGGTATAGGTGATCAGGCCGCGGTTGATCTCCTCGATGGCGATGGAGAGGGGCTTGACCTCCTTGGTGTCGATCAGCGGCTGCGCGCCGGCGATGATTTCCCGCGCGCGCTTCGAGGCCTCCACCGCCAGCGTGTAGCGGCAGTCCACCTTTTCCAGCAGTTCTCCGATGGGCGGTTCGATCATCATATGAGGTTACCTCCTATATTTGCGAATCAGCGCCTCGACCGATTCCGGGGTGACCGGTTCGGCCGCAAACTGTCGTTCAAGTTCCAAAAGCAGCGCGCGGTCGGCCTCGGTGGTGACAAACCGGCCGTCGACGATGTCGCCCAGCCGCTTTGCGGCGGCGGCCTTGTTGTCGTTGAGCAGCAGCGACGGGTAGCACTCCCCGCGGACCAGCTCGCCCGGGACGTTCCGGAGCCTGCGGCAGAGCTGCTCGGCGTTTTCGCTGCCGCGCACGATCAGCCGGCGGAGCAGTTCCTCCCGGGAGGGCGGCAGCACGAAGATGCCGTGGATGTCCGGGTAGCGCCCCATGGCCTGATTCGCGCCCTGCACGTCGATCTCCAGGATCACGTCCCGGCCCTCGGAGAGCTTTTTTTCCACGGCGGCGCGGGGCGTGCCGTAGCGGTTGCCGTGGACGCTGGCATATTCCAGAAAGCCGTTTTCCGCGATGATCCGGTCAAACTCCGCGTCCGAGACGAAGAAGTAGTGCACGCCCTCCACCTCGCCGGGGCGCGGCGCCCGCGTGGCGCAGCTGATGCTCATCCAGATGTCCGGTCTCTTGGCGGTGAACAGGCGGCAGATCGTACCCTTGCCGACGCCGGACGGACCGGAGACGACGAACAGCTTCCCGGGCTTAGGCATTCGTATCGCACCTCATTCGACGTTTTGTACCTGTTCGCGCAGCTTTTCGATTTCCGATTTTGCCAGCACCACCAGCTGCGTGATCGGGATATCCTGCGACTTGGAGGAGATGGTGTTGACCTCGCGGTTGAGCTCCTGCACGATAAAGTCCAGCTTGCGGCCCGTGGGCTCTGAGGCGGCCAGCATGCCGCGAATCTGCGAAAAGTGGCTGCGCAGCCGCACCGTTTCCTCGGCGATGGCGCTGCGGTCGGCCATGATGGCTACCTCCTGCAAAAGGCGCTGCTCGTCGCAGCTGGCCACCAGCTCCTCGATCCGGGCGCGAAGGCGCGCGGCGTATTCCTCCAGCGCCTGCGGGTAGCGGGCCTCGATCTTTTCGGTTACCGCCTCGAGGGCGTCGATGCGGCCGGCCATGTCCCGCGCCATCGCCGCGCCCTCCTTGGCCCGCATAACGGCGAGGTCGTCCAGGGCCAGATCCAGCGCGTCCATCGTCAGCGCCATCAGCGCCTCCGGGTCCTCCTCGGCCTCCGTCACCACGATCACATCCCGCATGGCGGCCACGCGCATCACGCTGCGGTCATCCGGAAGGCCCGACGCCCGGGCAATCCCGTCCAGCGCGGCCAGGTAGGCGGTGAGAAGCGCCGGATCGACCACCGCGGTGCGGGAATCATCCCGGAGGTTGCGGTAGGTGGCGAACACGTCCGCATGGCCGCGGGACAGCCTTTTTCCGACGCGCTCGCGAATCGCCTGCTCGCAGAAGCCCAGCGAGCGGGGCAGGCGCAGGCTCAGGTCCAGAAACCGGTGGTTGACCGAACGGATCTCGAGGGTGAGCTGGCGTCCGTCGCGCTCGACGGCGCCGCGCCCGTACCCGGTCATGCTGTTCATGGGCATTCCTCCGCTACGGGTATCATCCCAGTAGTATACCACAAAAATTCCGGGGCTGTGCGTTAATTTGATCGAATCATTGTGAGAAATTGATCTTCGTCCACCGTGCGCACGCCCAGCGCCCGCGCCTTTTCCAGCTTGGAGCCGGCGGCCTCGCCGTAGACCACGAGGCCGGTCTTTTTGGAGACCGACGACGCGGCGGTGCCGCCCAGGGATTCGATCAGCTTTTCGGCCTCGCCCCGCGTCATGGAGGCGAGGGAGCCCGTCAGCACCACGGTGACGCCGGCAAGGGGGCCGGCCTTCGGCGCGGCGGGGGCGACGGGGAGGACGTCCGCGCTTTTGAGCGCCTCCAGCATCTGCACGCTGCCGGGGTCGTTAAAGAAGTCCGCGATGCTCTGGGCGACCACGGGGCCTACCTCGTCGACGGCGGTCAGCGCCTCCGCGTCCGCGGCGGCGAGGGCCTCCATGGATCCAAAGCGCGCCGCCAGATCCCGCGCGGTCTTGCGGCCCACGTTGGGGATGCCCACCGCGTAGAGGAAGGCGTCCAGCGGCGGGCGCCGGCTGGCGGCGAGGGCGGCGATCAGGTTTTCGGCCTTTTTGGGGCCGAAGCGATCCAGGGGAATCAGCTGTTCCGCGGTGAGGTGGTACAGGTCCGCCGGCTCGGACACGCCCAGCGCCTCGTAGAGCAGCGCGCAGGTCCTGTCCGACAGGCCCTCGATGTCCAGCGCGTCCCGGCTGGCGAAGTGGGCGAGCCGCGCCACCACCTGGGGCGGGCAGTTGCGGTTGGGGCAGAAGAGGTTCGCGCCCCTTTCTGCCACCGGGGTATCGCAGGCCGGGCACTTTTCCGGGGGCAGGATGTCGCGCTCGTCGGGCACATACTCCTCCACGCGGCCCATGATCTCCGGGATCACCTCGTTGGAGCGGCGAATCCACACCCGGGCGCCCAGCCGCACCCGCTTTCGCTGGATATCGCCGAAGTTGTTGAGGGTGGCGCGCCGGACCGTGGCGCCCGCCAGCGCGACCGGCGAAACATGGGCCAGCGGCGTGAGCTTGCCGGTGCGGCCCAACTCCCAGGTGACCCTTTCCAGCGTGGCGGTGACTTCCTCCGCCTCAAACTTGTAGGCCACGGCCCAGCGGGGGAACTTGTCGGTGCAGCCCAGTTTTTCGCGGGTGGCGAAGTCGCAGATCTTGATCACCGCGCCGTCGATCAGGTAGTCCAGATCGCCCCGGGCGGCCTCGATCTCCGCCACGGCGGCGATGGCCCCGTCGATGGAGGGGGCCATCCTTTCGCAGTCGGACACCGGAAAGCGGTTTTCCCGGAGGAAGGCGAGCATCTCCCACTGGTCGCGGAAGGCGCGGCCCTCGATGTAGCCCACGTTGTAGAAGCGGGCGTCCAGCCTGCGGGCGGCGGTAACGGCGGGGTCCAGGTTGCGCAGCGCGCCGGCGGCGGCGTTGCGGGGGCTCTTCAGCGGCTCGGCGGCGGTTTTGTTGTAGGCGTCAAAGACGGAAAGGCGCATGAAGCCCTCACCGTGTACCTCCATGCGCCCCTGGTAGGGAATGGAGAGGGGCACCGCGCGGATGGTCATCACCTGGGGCAGGATGCCCTCGCCCACCTCGCCGTTTCCGCGGGTGGCGGCCTGCACCAGGCGGCCGCCCTCGTACGTCAGGTTGATGGTCAGCCCGTCAAACTTGTGCTCCACCACGAAGGAAAGGGGCGGCAAAGCCGCACCCGCGGAGATGGCCACCTCCCGCAGTTTTTCCGCCCGCTGCGCCCACTCGCGCACCGCCGGAACCGACTGCGCCTTGTCCATCGACCACAATCTCGCCAGGTGCCGGTGCTGGGCAAAGCCGGAGAGCGGCCGGCTGCCCACGCGCCGGGTGGGGGAGTCCGGCAGCGTGACGCCGGTCTCCTTCTCCAGGCGCGTCAGGCGATCGTACATCTCGTCCCATTCCCGGTCGGAAACGGACGGTTCGCTCAGCGTATAGTACTGGTAGCCGGTTTCATTGAGCCGGTCCACCAGGCGGCGCATTTCGCCTTCCACGGGGCACGCCCTCCTCTTATTCCGCCTTGACCACAGGCGCGGTGTCGGCGGGGAAGATCTTCTGGCCGCGTTCGTCAAAGGAGATCACCAGCCGGGCCTCCCGACCCGCGCCGCGGACTTCCTCCACGGTGCCGCGGCCGAACACGCGGTGCAGCACCCGGTCGCCCGCCTTGAAAAGCGTCAGCGGCTCCACCGAGCGCGCCTGGGAGGGCACGAAGCCCTTCGAGAGGCCCGGAATGCCCAGCGCCGCGCCCTGACCGGCGGCCTTTGCCGGCTGCCAGGCGGCCTGGGGCCGGGGCGCCGCCGGGCGCTCCGCCGCGCCCGCGGGGCGGGACAGCCGCTCCGGCGCCTGCCGCAAAGCGCGGCTGTCCCCGATCAGGCGGGGCGGAATCTCGTCCACAAAGCGGGACCGGGGAAACGCCTGCCGCGCGCCGAAGAGCATGCGCGTGCGGGCGTGGCTGAGAAACAGCCGCTTCATCGCGCGGGTAATGCCCACGTAGCAGAGCCGGCGCTCCTCCTCCAGCTTTTCGTCGTCGTAGGTGGCGCGTGTGGTGGGGAAAAGCCCCTCCTCCAGCCCCACCAGGAATACCGCCGGGAACTCCAGCCCCTTGGCGGAGTGCAGCGTCATCAGGGTCAGCGGGCGCTGGGTTTCGGGCAGGTTGTCCAAATCGGACACCAGCGCCACGTTTTCCAGAAAACCCTCGATGCCGCCCTCGGGGTTCTGCTGCTGGTACTGGGCCACCGCGCCGACAAATTCCTCGATGTTCTCCAGCCGCGCCCGGCCCTCGTCGGTCTTGTCGGCCTCGTACTGCTTTTTGAAGCCGGTTTTTTCGATCAGGTGGCGCACGAAGGGCTCCGGTTCCATGGTGACGTACGCCTCCATCAGCGCCAGCATGATTTCCGCGAAGCCCGTCACCGCGGCACGGGCGCGGCCGGGAAGGCGCGCGCCTTCGGAATCCATCACCGCGGCGAAGAGGGGCAGGCCTTCCCGCTGGGCGTAGCCGGCGATGAGCTCCACCGTGGCGTCGCCGATGGCGCGCTTGGGCTCGTTGATGACGCGCCGGAGGGATACCTCGTCGTCGGGGTTGACGACGAGGCGCAGGTAGGCCACCAGGTCCTTGACTTCCTTGCGGTCGTAGAACCGGAGGCCGCCGTACACCCGGTAGGGGATGCCGCTGCGCACCAGGGCCTCCTCAATCACGCGGGACTGGGCGTTGACGCGGTACAGCACCGCCGCGTCGCCGGGAGCGATGCCCGCCCGCTGCAGTTCCCGGAGCTTTGCGCACACCCAGGCGGCCTCGTCGCGCTCGTCCAGCGCCTCGTACAGCTCGAGGGGCGCGCCCTCGCCGGCGTCGGTCCACAGCGCCTTTTCCTTGCGGCCCCGGTTGTGGGCCACCACCTGGTTGGCGGCCTCGAGGATCGACGCGGTGGAGCGGTAGTTCTGCTCGAGCTTGATCACCTTCGCGTCGGGGTAGTCCTTTTCAAAGTCGAGAATGTTGCGGATGTCCGCGCCGCGCCAGCCGTAAATGGACTGGTCGTCGTCGCCCACCACGCAAAGATTGCGCCGTTCGCCCGCGATCAGGCGGATCAGCTCGTACTGGGCGCGGTTGGTGTCCTGGTATTCGTCCACCAGGATATAGCGGAACTTCTGGCGGTAGTAATCCAATACCGGCGGATGGGCGGCGAAGAGCTCCAGCGTTTTGATGAGCAGATCGTCAAAGTCCAGCGCGCTGTTCTCTCGGAGCTTCTTTTCGTATTGTTTGTAGACCTCCGCGATTTTTTGCGCCTTGAAGTCGTTTCCGGCGGATTCCAGCCATTCGGCGGGGGTCTGGAGTTTATTCTTGGCGTCGGAGATGGCCGCGCGCACCGCCTGCACGGGGTAGAGCTTTTCGTCCAGGTTGAGCTCGGCGATGAGCCGGCGGATGAGCGACTTCTGGTCGTCGTCGTCGTAGATGGAAAAGGCGCGCTTGTAGCCCAGCTTTTCGATGTCGCGGCGCAGGATGCGGGCGCAGCAGGCGTGGAAGGTCATCACCCAGGCGTCGGAAACGGTTTCCCCGGCCAGCGCGATCACCCGCGCACGCATCTCGCGGGCGGCCTTGTTGGTGAAGGTGATGGCCAGGATCGACCAGGCGGGCACGCCCGTTTCGATCAGGCGGGCGATGCGGTGGGTGAGCACGCGGGTCTTGCCGGAGCCCGCCCCGGCCAGGACCAGAAGCGGGCCTTCGGTGGCGAGCACCGCCTCCCGCTGGGGCGGATTCAGGCGAGATAGATCAATCATCGGTACGGGTTTCCTCCAGTTTTTCCAAAATGCGCTGGTAGCCGCCCGCGCCGTAGCTCAGCGAGCGGTTGACCCGGCTGATCGTCGCGGTGGACACGCCGGTTCTGTGGGCGATTTCGTTGTAGGTGACCCTGGCGGTGAGCAGGCGCGCCACCTCCAGCCGCTGCGCCAGATCCTGGAGTTCGCGGACCGTGAGCAGGTCCTCCAACAGCTGGTAGCACTCCTCGCGGCTCTCCAGAAGCAGCAGCGCGTCCACCAGACGGTCGGTCTGCGCGGAGCGAAGTTTTTCGTTGGACATGGCAAGCCCTCCCAATCCCGCGGGCAATAATTTTCCTTTTACACTTTAGCACAAGGATGCGCCGGTTGCAAGCGCAATTCACCCCGCCGCGCGGGGCGCGCCGCCGGGCTACAATGGGTTTTTCGCGCTCTCGCCCGCCCTTCTGGGATAGGCGGCGGGGGTGGGCGCGGTTTTATCCACAACCAGAAGCCGGTGGTCCCAGTCGCGCCCGGGAATCGGAAGGGACACCGGCGTCCGGGGCGCGCCCTTCAAAAGGGCGAGGGCGCGCCGCGCCGCGGGGAGTTCCTCCGAAAGCGCCGGCCCCTTGTAGGCGCACAGAAAGCCCCCCGGCCGCACCAGCGGCAGCGCCAGTTCGAGAAGCGACGGAAGGGGCGCCACCGCCCGCGCCGTGGCGCAGTCAAAGGCGTCCCGGAAGGCGCCGTCCCGGGCGGCGTCCTCGCTTCTCAGGTGCACCGCGCGGGCGTTCAGGGACAGCGCACCGCACACGCGGTTGAGAAAGTCCACCCGCTTTTTGAGCGCGTCAAAGAGCGTCACCCTGACGCCGGGCAGCGCGATGGCCAGCACCACCCCCGGCACGCCCGCACCGCTGCCCACGTCCGCCAGCGTCCGTACGCCGTCCATCAGGCCGGGAATTCTCAGCGGCGCCAGCGCGTCCAGCGCGTCCCGGTCCACGGCCTCCTCGGCCGCTTCGGAAACGCGGGTCAGGTTCATCGTGCGGTTGGCTTCGGCCACCATGGCGCGGTAGCGGGCAAACTGCTCCGCGGCCTCCGGCGAAAGCGAAACGCCGATCAACCCGGCGCGTTCCAGCAAAATTTTCTCGATCATGCGGCCCTCACCCGTCCTTTTTTGGGTATTATAGCATACGGACGGCCGATTGACCTCAAGCGGACACCAAAAATTGGCGCGGGATCCGCGGCCGTTTCTCCGGAGATAAAAAGGAAAAATAATCTTTCGCGCGGCAGGAAAAATGAGGACGCCGTCGAAATACTGAATTTGTGGGAATTTGGACATTTCCTTATACATAGAGCGTTGGAGGGATCACAATGAGTGTTGAGCGCAATCTACCCCTCATTCGCGAGCGCAAGCAAGCGATCATGAAGGGCGAAGCGGACCGCGCGGCCGAGCAGAAGAAACTGCAGAAGCTGACCGCACGGGAGCGCGTGGCGCAGCTCTTTGACGAAGCCAGCTTCGTCGAGCTGGACGCGCTGTCCGGGCGAGGGGGCGAATCGGGCGTGGTGACGGGCTACGGCCTCGTCGACGGCCGCCCCGTATATGTCTGGGCGCAGGATTACATATCCAGCGGCGGCGCGGTGGGCCGCGAACACGCGCGCAAAATTGTCAAGGTGATGGAGCTGGCGAAAAAGACCGGCAGCCCCGTCGTTTCGATGTATGATTCAATGGGCGCGAAGCTCCTTGAGGGCGTGGCCGCGGTGGACGCCTACGCGCAGATCGCCGCGCAGGCGGCGCAGCTTTCGGGCGTGGTGCCGCAGATCGCGCTGGTGATGGGCCAGTGCGCGGCCTCGGCCGCGGTGATCGCCATGATGAGCGACGTGATCATCTGCTCCAGCGCGGCGCGGCTATATGTCAACGGCCCGCAGGTGGTGTCCGCCAACACCGGCGAAACCGTGGACGCCGAAAAGCTGGGCGGCGCCGCCGCCTGCGCGGCCGGCGGCGTGGCGCACCTGGTGGGCAAGACCGACGGGGAGGCCATCCTCCTGGCGCGCCAGGTGGTGGGCATGCTGCCGGACAACAATCTGGACGCATCGCCTGTGGACCTGGCCGGCGCGGACGACTTCAACCGCCTCGCCCCGGCGCTCAATGAGCTGACCGCCTCGCCCGACGCCCATGTGGTGATCGACGCCGTGGCGGACCTGGGCTCCGTGCTGGAGTTGGGCGCGGGCCACGCCGATTCGATGATCACCGCGCTGGCGAAGCTGGGCGGCCGCACCATCGGCATCGTGGCGACGCAGCCCGTAAAGGACGGCGGCGCGCTGACCGCCTGCGGCATGAAAAAGGCCGCGCGGTTTGTGCGCTTCTGCGACAGTTTCAACCTGCCCATTCTGACGCTGGTGGATTCCACCGGTTTCTCCGTCGCGGGCGCTTCCGGCCAGGCGGCCCTGGCGGGCGCGGGCGCGGCGCTGATGGGCGCGCTGTCCGAAGCCGCAGGCGCCCGCATCGCGCTGGTCACCGGCAAGGCCATCGCCGCCGCCTACATGGTGCTGGCGGCCCGCGCCTCGGCCGACGTGGTCTACGCCTGGCCGGGCAGCGTCATCGCCCCGCTGGATGTGCCCGCCGCCGTACAGGTGCTGATGAACGGCAAGCTGAAGGGCCAGGCGGACGCCCAGCAAAAGCGCGCCGAGCTCGAGCAGGAATACGCCGACAACATCGCCGACGGCCTCAACGCCGCGCGGCACGGCTACGTGGACGATGTGATCGAGCCCGCCGAAAGCCGCATGATGCTGGTGGCCGCGATGGAAGTCCTGTCCGGAAAGCGGGACGCGCGCCTCCCCAAGAAGCACGCGAACCTGCCGGTGTAGCCGGGAAAGGAAGGATATCATGCAAAGCGCAACCGAAACTGTGGTGAATACGGTCTATCTGTTTCCGCTGAACGAAATGATCATCGGCTTTGCGGTGATCGTGGCGCTGCTGCTGGCCATCCTGATCGCCGTATTGCGCCGGCCCGGCGCCAAGGCGTCCGCCTCCGTCCCCGTTTCCCAGGCGGCGGCCCCGGCCCCGGCGGCCTACGCGGGCGTCGACGGCGCGGTGGTTGCGGCCATCGCCGCGGCCGTGGCCGTGATGGGACAGGCGGAGGGCAGGCGCCTTATGGTGCGTTCCGTGCGCCGCGAGGGCGCATGGGCGGACGCCGGCCGCAGGGAAAACGTCTACTGATCCAAGGGCCGAAAAGCCCCGCACGAAACAAGCGCCGGCCTGGCGCCGCGCGTCAATTTTATGAAGGAGGAAGCTTCCATGCGTAAATTTCAGATAACGGTCAACGGTCAGGGGTATCAGGTTGAGGTCGAAGAAGTCGCCGCGTTC
>JARKQG010000144.1 GCA_029974035.1 Eubacteriales bacterium
CATCAGACCACGACGGCCGATTCAAGGAGCATGGCATGACGATCCAGACCGCGCCGACCGGCGCGACCGACCTGTGTTTGACTGTCGAAAACGTGCGCGAGCAGATCGTGGGCATCGACGCCCGCGTCCCCCTGCTGGATGGGTCCCAGCGGCCCTACGTCAACTTCGACAACGCCGCCAGCACCCCGGCCCTGCGCCCTGTGCTGGACAAGCTCAACGAATTCATGACCTGGTATTCCAGCGTCCACCGCGGCACCGGCTTCAAAAGCCAGGTTTCCACCCAGGCTTACGACGCCGCCCACGCCATCACCCTGCGCTTCGTCGGCGCGGACCCCGCCACCCATACCGCCATCTTCGGCAAGAACAGCACGGAAGCCCTCAACAAGCTCGCCAATCGCTTCCCGTTCCAGCCGGGGGACGTGGTGCTGACTACCCTCATGGAGCACCACTCCAACGACCTGCCCTGGCGCAAGGTGGCCCAGATCGAGCACATCATGCCGGTCGCGACCGGCGCGCTGGACGAGGCCCATCTGGATGCGCTGCTGGCGAAATACGCCGGGCGGGTCAAGCTGGTGGCCCTGACCGGCGCGTCCAACGTGACCGGCTACATCAACCCCGTCTACCGCATCGCGGAGAAAGTCCACGCGGCGGGGGCGCAAATTCTGGTGGATGTGGCCCAGTTCGCCCCTCACCGGGCGGTGGATATGCGCCCGCTGGATGATCCCTCCCATCTGGATTACGTGGTGCTCTCCGCCCACAAGATGTACGCGCCCTTTGGGACCGGGGCCCTGGTCGGCCGCCGAGAACCCTTCGAGCAGGGCGATCCGGACATGGTCGGCGGCGGGGTGGTGGAGATCGTCACGGTCGATTCGGTCACCTGGGCCGGGCTGCCGGACAAGGAAGAAGCGGGCAGTCCCAACGTGGTCGGCGCGGTGGCGATGGCCCAGGCGATGCTGTGCCTGGAGCAGATCGGGATGGAGGCCCTGGCCGCCCACGAGGCCCGGCTGACCGCCCGCCTGCTGAGTCATCTCCAGCGCCTGCCGGGGGTGAGCGTCTATGGCATCACCGACCCGGCCCGCGCCCACGAGAAGGTGGGCGAGATCCCCTTCAACGTGGGCGGGCTGGATCACTACCTGGTGGCGGCGATTCTGAGCGCGGAGGGTGGGATCGGGGTGCGCAACGGCTGCTTCTGCGCCCACCCATACCTGCTCCACCTGCTGGGCATCGACGAGCAGCACGCGGTTGGCTACCGGACCGAGATTCACGGTGGGGTCAAGGCCCACCTGCCGGGGTTGGTGCGGGCCAGCTTTGGCTGCTACAACACCGAGGACGAGGTGGACTGGTTCGCCGAGGTGCTGGGCCGGATCGTGCGCGGCGAGTACCGGGGCCGCTACGTCCAGAATCCGGCCAGCGGCTCGTACTGGCCCGAAGGCTGGAACCCGCAGCCGGAGCGCTACTTCCGGCTGGGGT
>JARKQG010000013.1 GCA_029974035.1 Eubacteriales bacterium
CCTGCAATCCCAACTCGCTCCCTGGGAGCTACACAGAAATGCCGCTTCAAAATCCGTTGACTGGCACTTCACGACCGACGCCGCTAGGGACAAGCTCAAATGGCTTTATCCTAAATTATAATAGTGTCAAATCACTAGTAGTCCACCTCCTGCCGGAGGCGCTCCACCAGCCGCCGGATGCGCTCGCGCGCCTCGGTTTCCAGAATCATCCGCTGTGCCTCGGACGGCGGCCGGTCGCCCATGAGGCCCACAAACTGGCTGACCTTGAGGCCCAGCGCCTCCTGCATGTCCTGATCGGAGCCCCGGGGGCTGACCAGGTAGTAGCACAGAAGCGAATCCTCGTGGCCGATGCGGTGGGCGCGGTCCTCCGCCTGGGCATGCACCGCGGGCGACCAGTCCAGTTCGCCGAACACCACACAGCTGGCGCGCTGCAGGTTGAGCCCGGAGGCGGAGCGCAGCGATACGCAGCAAAGGTCCGTCCGCCCCTCCATGAACGCCCCGGAGGCGGCGTCCTTTTCGCCCTCGGTCTCCCGGCCGGTGATGAAGACCGGGTGCAGGCCCTTGAGATCGGCCTTGTACCGGTCCATCACCGCGTGGTGGTGGGCAAAGAGCAGCACCCGCTCGCCTTCCTCCACCAGCGCCCGCACAAAGTCCGCCACATAGGGCGCCTTCGCAATGCCGGTGGCCTGGCGCTGCTGCTGGCAGATGTCGTCCTCCGCCAGCGCGCGGCGGGAGGGGTCCGTGATGCCCGAAAGCGCCCGCACCTTGTCCATCACCGGGCGCATCAGCGCCTGATAGGCGCGGTCGTCCCAGTCAATCTCCTGCACCAACCGCCGCTTGGGCGGCAGCTGCGGCAGCACTTCGGTTTTGGTGCGCCTGAGCATCAGCCCTTCGCGCCGGAGATGCTCGCCCAGAAGGTCGGGCTTGGCCACGATGAAGCTGTTGTAGCCGTAGCACCACTCGCGGGAGAAGCTCTCCCAGCTGCCCAGAAAATGAAAATCAAGAATGTTGACCACGTTCCAGATCTCGCCGCCGTGGTTGTAGATGGGCGTTCCGGAGAGGCCCACCACGCGCTCCGCGCCGGAGGCCACGAGGCTGGCGGAGGAGTACTTTTCCGTGCCCGCGTGGCGCAGTTCCTGAATCTCGTCAAAAATCACGGTTTGAAAGCCGCAGGCGGGCAGCGCCTTTTTCCAGCCCCGCAGCAAAAGGTAGTGAATGATGTAGACGTCCGCCTCCGGAAGATCGTAGGGGGTGAGCCCCCGGATCACATGGATGCGGACGCCGCCGGGCAGCACAAGAAACCGCTCGGCCTCCCGCTGCCAGTTGCGCACCAGGTGCGGCGGCACCACGATGAGCGCCGGAAACCGGGCGGCGGTGGCCAGAAAGGCCAGCGCCTGAACGGTCTTTCCCAGGCCCATCTCGTCGGCCAGAAGCGCCCTGCCGCTGCCCAGGAGAAACGCCAGCCCCTGCTTTTGGAAGGGCATCAGTTCGCCGGAAAAGCCCTCCGCCGGCGGCACGGCGTATTCGGGGGCCGAAAGCCGCGCCTCGCGCCAGGCGGCGTACTCCCGCGCCTCGGCAAGCGCCTCCTCCCACCGCGCCCGGTCGGACTCGCGGATCTCGAGCGGATAGCGCAGCATCAGCCAGTTGAGCTCGCCGATGATCCGCCGATGGGCGGTAAAGCGGGCCTCGCCCCGGCCCCGGCCCTCACAGCCGGGAAACAGGCGCTTGGCCAGCTCCGTCACGCAGGGCTCGCCCTTGATGACCCAGCACTTCGCCTTGCGGTTGAAGCCCAGAATGCCGTAGTAATGGGGCGGCGCGCCAACCTCCCGCAGATAGGACGGATAGTTCAAGGCAGCGATACCCCCCACAGCCGATTGAGCCCGAAGACCACCACGGGCTTGCCCGATAGCTCGCCGGGCAGGCGCGCGCCGTCCGTCGTCACCAGAATCAGCGCGGCAAGGTGCGGCGAAGCCAGGTAGCGCGCGGCCTGCGCCCGAAGGCGCGCGGCGCTTTGACGCCCGCGCTTGACTTCGATGCCCACGTCGCCGGCCAAAAAATCGATGCGGCAGCGCGGGGCGATCGCCGCCTCGTGCCGCGCGTCAATGCCGGCCTCCCGGAGCGCCGCCGCGATCATTCCGTGCAGCTGGCGCTCCTCCGGGGCCACAGGAATGCGCAGCGCCGAGAGCGCCGCGCATATTTTGTCCACCTCCGGCCGCATGGCCGTCAGTCGATCCCGGTCACTTCGTAGCCCGCGTCCTCCACAGCCTTTTTGATGGCCTCGTCGGGCGCGTCCCCCGCCGAAACGGCGGCGATCTTCTTGTCCAGGTCCACCTTGGCGGTCAGGCCGATGCCCGAGAGCGCCTTCTCCACCCGCATGGCGCAGTGTCCGCAGGTCATGCCTTCCACGTGTACGGTCTTCATCGCGGTCTTTTCCTCCTTGATTTCGGCCGGTTCCTCCGGCCTGGTTTCGGTTATCTCGGGAATCTCCGGCGGCCTGGCCGGGGCGGCATGGTCGTGTCGCGCGGCCCGGGGCTTGAAGCGGGTCAGCCGCAGCGCGTTCAGCACCACGCACACGCTGCTCATGCTCATGGCGGCGGCGGCAAACATGGGGTTGAGGGTCCATCCGGTCAGCGGGTAAAACAGCCCCGCCGCCAGCGGAATGCCCAGCGTGTTGTAGAAGAAGGCCCAGAACAGGTTCTCCTTGATGTTCCTGAGCACCGCGCGGGAGAGGGACACGGCGTTCACCGCGTCCATCAAATCGCCCTTCATCAGGACCACGCCGGCGGACTCGATGGCGATATCGCTGCCCGCGCCGATGGCGATGCCCACATCGGCCACCGTCAGCGCCGGCGCGTCGTTGATGCCGTCGCCGATCATGGCCACCTTCTTGCCTTCCTTCTGGATCTGCTGCACCACACGGGCCTTGTCGCCGGGCAGCACCTCGGCCTCGACGCGGGCCACCCCCAGCGCGGACGCCACCGCCTGGGCGGCACGGCGGTTGTCGCCGGTGAGCATGACGGTTTCGATGCCCATCGCGTTCAGCGCGGCAATGGCCTCGCGGCTGGTGGGCTTGATGGTGTCGGCAAGGCCGATGACGCCCGCGAGGGCGCCGTCAAGCGCGATCCAGATCAGGGTTTCGCCGCCGTCGGACAGCGCCCGGGCCTTTTCTTGCAGCGGGGACACGTCCACGCCGTTCTCCGTCAAAAGCTTTTCGCTGCCGGCCATGAGCGGCTTGCCCTCAAGCCGCGCCGTGACGCCGCGGCCGGGCCGCTCCTCAAAGCCCTCCACCTCCGGGGCGGCGACGCCATCCTCCCCGGCCCGGGCCAGCACCGCCGCCGCCAGCGGGTGGCGGCTGGGCTTTTCCGCGGAAGCCGCCAGGGCCATCAGCCGCTTGGCGTCCACGCCCGGCGCCGTCAGCAGGTGGGCCACGGCGGGCTTGCCGCTGGTGAGGGTGCCGGTCTTATCCAGCACCGCCGCCCGCACGTCGTGGGCGCGCTCCAGCGCCTCGGCGTTTTTGAACAGGATGCCCATACTGGCGCCCTTGCCGGTGCCCGCCATGATGGCCACCGGCGTCGCCAACCCCAGCGCGCAGGGGCAGGAGATGACCAGTACCGCCACGCCGATGGACAGCGCGAAGGAAACGCCCTTTCCGGCGATGAGCCAGCCAAAGGTGGCGATCAGCGCGACGGCGATCACCACCGGCACAAAGATGGCGGAGATCCTGTCCGCCAGGCGGCCGATGGGGGCCTTCGAGGCGGCGGCCTCCTCCACGAGGCGCACGATCTGAGAGAGGGTGGTATCGCCGCTTTTGCGCTCCACCCGCACCCGCAGAAAGCCCGTCAGGTTGATGGTGCCGGCGCGGACGGGGCTGCCCACGGTTACATCAAAGGGCATGCTCTCGCCGGTCAGCGCCGACTGGTCCACCCCGGATTCGCCGAAGAGCACCGTGCCGTCCACCGGAATGCGCTCGCCGGGGCGGATCACCGCGATGTCGTCCACGGCCACCTGCTCCACGGGGACTTCGGTCTCCGCGCCGTCCCGCTCCACCCGCGCGGTCTTGGGCGCCAGGTCGATCAGCATCGACAGCGCCTGGGAGGTGCGCGCCTTGGATCGCGCCTCCAGATACTTGCCCAGGGTGATCAGCGTCAGGATGGTGCCGGCGGACTCAAAGTACAGATCCATGCCGCCCATCTCCATGCCGCCGGCCATCTGGTAGAGGGCCCACACGCCCTGGACCAGCGCGGCGGAGGAGCCGATGGCGATCAGCGAATCCATGTTGGGGGAGCGCTTGACGAGGGCCTTGAAGCCGCGCTCGTAGTACACGCGGTTGACGTAGGCAATGGGCAGCACCAGCAGAAACTGGGTCAGCGCGCCGGCCATGCCGTGGATGCCGGGCAGGCCCAGCATGTGGCCCATGGAAAGGTACATCAGCGGGATCAGGCAGAGAAATGACACGATGAGCCGCACCCGCACGCCCCTGGATTCGTCCACCGGCGCGGCGGGCTTTGCCGACGCGGCGGCGCCCTCCGCGCGCTCCGACGCGCCGTAGCCCGCGTCCTCGACGGCGCGGATGATGGCGGACGGATCCGCGGCGGCGGGGTCAAAGTCCACGGTCATGCGGTTGGTCATCAGGCTGACCGATACATTCGAAACGCCCTTCACCTTGGCGACGGATTTCTCCACGTGGGCGGAGCAGGCGGCGCAGGTCATGCCGGTTACATCAAACGATTCCTTCAACGCAAAAACTCCCTCCGGGGTATTCGTGTTTAGTATACCACCGGAGGGGGGCCGTGAACCAGCGCCCGGCGCGAACGGGGAATTTCCGTCACAGGAGCTTGCCGAGGAAGTCGCGGGTGCGCTTCTCCCGGGGTGCGCCGAACACCTGGGCGGGCGTGCCCTCCTCGGCGATGACGCCCTCGTCCATGAAGAGCACCCTGTCCCCCACCTCGCGGGCAAAGCCCATCTCGTGGGTGACCACCACCCTGGTCATGCCCATCCGGGCCAGGCCCTTCCTCACGTCCAGCACCTCGCCCACCATCTCCGGATCGAGGGCGCTGGTGGGCTCGTCAAAGAGCATGACTTCGGGGTCCATCGCCAGCGCCCGCACGATCGCCACCCGCTGCTTCTGCCCGCCGGACAGCTGCGCCGGGTAGACGCCCGCCTTGTCCCGAAGGCCGACGCGCTCCAGCAGCGCCATCCCCCGGGCGGCGGCCTCGTCCCGGTTCATGGTTTTCAGGTGAACCGGCGCCAGGGTGATGTTGTCCAGCACCGTCTTGTGGGGAAAGAGGTTGAACTGCTGGAACACCATGCCCATCTTGCGGCGCACGCGGTTGATGTCCACGCCCCGGGCGGTGATCTCCTCGCCGTCAAAGACGATGGAACCGGCCGTAGGCACCTCCAGCAGGTTCAGGCACCGGAGAAAAGTGGACTTGCCGGAGCCGGAGGGCCCGATCACCACCAGCTTTTCGCCCTTCTCCACGCGCTGGTCGATGCCGCGCAGCACCTTCAGCCCCTCGAACTCCTTAAAGAGGCCCTTAACGGTGATCACTCTGCCGCACCTTCCTCTCTATGCGCCCGAAAATGGCGGAAAGCCCCAATACCAGCACCAGGTAGATCGCCGCCACCGTGAGCAGCGGAAAGAACGCCGAGAAGGTGCGGCTGCGGATGAAGTCGCCCGCCTTGGTCAGGTCCATGAGCGCGATGTAGCCCACGATGGACGTCTCCTTGAGCAGCATGATGAACTCATTGAACAGCGCCGGCAGCGTGTTTTTGATGGCCTGGGGCATCACCACCAGCATCAGCGTGGCGGTGCTGGAAAGGCCCAGCGAGCGCCCGGCCTCGGTCTGCCCCCTGTCCACCGACAGGATGCCGCCGCGCACCATTTCGGACACGTAGGCGGCGCTGTTGAGCCCGAAGGACAGGATGGCCACCAGCACCTTGGGGCCGTTGTAGGTGGCCAGGATGATGTAGTACATAATGAGAAGCTGCACCATCACCGGCGTGCCGCGGATCGTGTCCACGTACACGCGGGCGATGCCCTGAAGCCAGCGCCACCGGCCGATGCGGGCGTCTGACAGCCGCATCAGCGCGATGAGGCTGCCCAGGACCACGCCCAGAAGCGCCGCCGCCAGCGCAACCTCAATGGTGACGCCCAGGCCGCTGAGCAGCATCTTGTAACGGTCGCCCTGGATGAGGTTGAAGTCGAACTGCTGCCAGAACGACTGGGCCCAGGCCTTCAGCGCTTCCAACGGGCCACGCTCCTTTCATGGACAACGTGAAATGCGCAACCGCGCGGGCGGCTGCGCATTTCACGGTTCAAACCGATTATTCGGCGCTCTCGTACTTGGCGTAGATTTCGTCCAGCGTGCCGTCGGCCTTGAGCTCGGCCAGCGCCTCGTTGATTTTGGTCAGAAGCTCGTCCTGGCCCAGAGGCAGTGCGATGCCGTACTGCTCGTCGCTGAGCCGGTCCTCCAGCACGGAGAGGCCCTGCGCCTGGGAAACGAACACCTTTGCGGGCTCCTCGTCAATGACCACGGCGTCCAGCTTGCCGTTGACCAGATCCTGCACCGCGTCGATGCCCTTGTCATACCTTTCGACGGTGGCGTCCTTGACGGTGTCGGTCACGTACAGGTCGCCGGTGGTGCCCATCTGCACGCCAATCTTCTTCCCGGCGAGGCCGGCTTCATCCGCGATGTCCGAGCCGTCCTTGACGATGATCTTCTGCGACGCCTGATAGTATGGATCGGAGAACTGCACGCTCTTTTTGCGCTCCTCGGTGATGGTCATGCCGGAGATGATCGCGCCGATCTTGCCGCTGGTCATCGCGGGAATCAGCGCGTCCCAGCCCATGTTCACAATCTGAACGGAAACGCCGATCTTCTCGCCGATGGCGCTGATCAGGTCGATGTCAATGCCGGCGGGATTGCCGTCGTCGCCGATGAACTCAAAGGGCGAGAACTCGGCGTTGGTGCCCACCACCAGCGGGGCGTTTTCGGCCATGCCGGGGATCGCCAGCACAAGCGCCAGCACAAGCGCGGCCACAAGAATTCTCGAAATCTGCTTCATAGGAAACATTCCCTCCCGCATATTCTGAATGATTCTTTGATTATATCCCGTCCGGCCCCGACAATCAAGCGGTTTATTGTGAATAATGTGTATATCCATGCACCGCGCCGCGCCTCACAGGCCGCGGACCAGCTTCACGCAGCGCCCCAGAATCAGCACGGACTTCGCATCCGCGGTTTCGGCCCGGAATTCCCGGTCAAAGGACTGCAAAAGCAGCTTCCCGCCCTCCAGCTTTTTGATCTTCCGGGCCATGCGGGTTTTGCCGCGCTCCACGATCATCACCGCCTCGTCCACGGGCGCCTTCTCCGGCACGGTGAGCAGCAGATCGCCCGCGTGAATGCGGTAGCCTGCCAGCGCGCCGTCCGGGCAGCGGAAGTAGAACACCTTGTCGGGGGCGCCGCCCTCGATGCGCCCGCCGATCACCGGTTCCAGCGCGTGGTCCATCACCAGGCCCTTCTCGTCGCACACCGGCACCCGCTTGACCACGCCGCCCAGCGCGTCCAGCCACGCGCCGCCCGGCTCCTCGGACGCGGCGGTGGCGGCGGTCACCGCCTCCTCGCGGGGCGGCTCCGCCGGAAGCACGTAGGGCCGGGGCCTGGGCCGGAGCTTCACCTCCGGCTCGGCGGCCACCTCCAGCTCCGTGGACACCGGGTTTTGCACGCCCAGCACCTTCAGCATCCGCTGCGCCTGGTCGTCGCTGGCCACCCTGCGGCCGGATTCGATGTCCTTTACCACGCTCTCCGCCAGGCCGCACTTTTTGCCCAGCGCCTTTTCCGTCATCCCGGCGGCCAGCCGGGCCTTCCGGATGGTTTCGCCCATCCTGCTCATGCGCCCTCTCCCCCTTCGCCCGCCACGCCGTCCAGCGCGATCAGCGCCGCGGCGTACACGGCCATCGTGGTTTCAAGTTCGGGAATCGATTGGGCCTCGTCCGGCTCGTGGGCGCGGCCGTGTCCCTCCGGCAGAAAGTCGGGCCGCGGGGAGCCGGGGTAACCGGGGCCGAAGGTGACCGCGTTTTTCAGCTCGCGGGAATAGGTGCCGCCGCCGGTGGCGTAGGGGGCTTCGTCCCGCCCGGTGACTTCGCGATACACCGCCTGCAGCGCCCGGATGCGCGGATCATCCTTGGGCATGTAAAACGGTTTTTTGATCTCGAGGGATTCCACCCGGAAGCGGTTTTTCGCCGCCCAGGCGGCGAAGGCTTCGCCGCAGGCCGAAAGATCGGTGGCGATGGACAGCCGGCAGTCCACCGTCAGGCGAATCCGCCCGGCTTCAAGGGCGGCAAGCCCCACCACCTGGGTGGTTTTTCCGGTCTCCGGGTCCTCCCGGGCGATGCCGGCGGCCTCGCCGTAGGTGTCGCCGGAGAGGCGGGCAATGGCCGCCATCGCCCCTTCGGCGGGCAGAAGGCCCGAACCGGCCAGCGCCGAGGCCAGGCGGTGAATTGCGCTGACCCCATACCAGGGCCGGGCCGCATGGGCGGCCATGCCCCGGGCGGCGACCGTCACGCGCCCGTCCTCGCCCGACACTTCGACGCCCTCCGCCCCCGAAAGCGCGCGCCGCGCCGCCTCCAGCGGGCAGCGGAGCACCGCCCGGGCAGTGGGCGGCACCATGTTGGACACGGCCCCGCCGGAGAATTCCGCCAGCGCGTCCGGCGACGCGGCGGTCAGCACCGCGTTCAGCATGCCCTTCTGCGCAAAATTGGCGGGAAAGGCGGAGTCCGGCACGATGGAGGCGGCGGGCATGGACTGAGTTTTTGCAAAATAGGCCATGTCCCGCATGCCGGTCTCCTCCGCGCCGCCCATCACCAGGCGAATGCCGCGGCGAAGGGGCAGCGCCAGCTCCCGGAACATGCGCATCAGCCCCAGGCCGACGGCGCAGGCCATCTTGTTGTCGTGAACCCCCCGGCCGATCAGCCAGTCGCCCACGCGCGTCGCGCCGAAGGGCGGGTAGATCCAGCCCTCGCCCACCGGCACCACGTCCAGGTGGCCGAAAATGCCCAGGCAGTTTTCCCGCTCGCCCCACCAGGCGCTGACGCAGTAGCCCTCGTGATCCTCGGTTTCAAAGCCGCAGACCTCCGCGCGGGCGCGGGCGTAGTCCATCATGCGCTTCACGTCCGGCCCAAAGGGAGCGCCGGGGGCGGCCAGATCCGCCCGGCTGACGCTCCCGATCCGCACAAAATCCTGAAGGTCCTCCACCACCGATTCGATGTTCTCCCCGATCCAGCGCCGGATGCGTTCCATTTCGGCCGGATGCACGCTCATGGTCTGTCTCCCTTTCTGCGGCTTTCAAAGAATTCCGAGAGGATCGCCTGGCATGCGGCGGCCAAGACGCCGCCGTCGGCGCGGGCAAAGTGGGAAAAGGCCGGGTCCTCCGTGATGCGGTACACGCTGCCGCAGCAGCCGGCGGCGGGGTCGGCCGCGCCGAACACCACCCTGTCCAGCCGCGCGGCGACGATGGCCCCGGCGCACATGGCACAGGGCTCCAGCGTCACGTACAGCGCGCAGTCATTCAGCCGCCAGCCGCCCAGCGCCCGGGCCGCCGCGCGGATCGCCTCGATCTCCGCGTGGGCGGTGGGGTCCTTCGACGCCTCCCGCCGATTCCGGCCCACGGCCAGAACCTCGCCCCTTTTCGCCACCACCGCGCCCACGGGAAGCTCGCCCTCCGCCAGCGCGCGCCGCGCCTCGGCCAGCGCGATTTCCATCAACGCTTCGTCGTTCATGTCGCCCTCCCGCTGATTTGCCCCAATAGGATAGCACAATTCCCGGCAAATTACCAGCCGCCGCGGCGCTTTCGCAAACCGCGGTTTTGCGGTATAATGAAAAAAAAACGGGCGTACGCCCTGGAGGAAACGCTATGAAGATCAGCCGGTATTTTGACGCCGCGGTCCTGAAGCCCGAGATGACCCGCGAGGAGGCGCGGCAGGCCATCCGCCAGTCCATCGAGGCGGACAGCTATTCAGTCTGCGTGCGGGGCTGCGACATCCCCATGGCGGTGGAGATGTGCCGCGGCACGGACACCCTCGTCAGCTGCGTGCTGGACTTTCCCTACGGCTACGGCGGCGCGGCCGGAAAGCGCGCGCTGGCGAAGATCTACTGCCAGCAGGGGGCGAAGGAACTGGACATGGTGATGAACTACGGCTACGCCCGGGGCGGCGACTGGGACGTGGTCGGAGAGGAGATCCGCGGCGTCGCCGAGGAGGCCCACGCGGCGGGCGCGCTGGTGAAGGTGATCTTTGAAACCAGCCAGCTGACGCTGGACCAGATCCGGACCGCCACGGAGACGGCCATCCGGGCGGGGGCGGATTTTGTCAAGACATCCACCGGCTTCAACGGCGGCGGCGCCACGAAGGAAGCCGTCCAGGCGATGCTGGAAACGGCGGCGGGCCGCGCCAGGGTGAAGCCCTCCGGCGGCATCCGCGATTATGCCACCGCGAAGATGTACGTGGACATGGGCGCCCAGCGCCTGGGCATCGGCTTTGCTTCCGCCGCGGCCATCGCCCGGGGCGAGGGCACGGACGAAAACTACTGACGCCTCCGCCTTTTGAAAAGCGAAAGCGCGGCGTTTGATTACGACGAGGGGCAAACGCGCGTCCTGAGCAGCATTTCCGCCAGCGCGCCGCGCCGCCCGCTCTGGCACCGCGCAGCCGGAGCGGCGGCGAGATCCAGGTTCTGCACGCCGCCGACGCCCAGCTTCTCGCCCGTCTCGCGGACGTCCCGGGGCCAGTCCAGCGCGACCAGCGGCATGCCCGCCTCGCCGCGCAGCCTTTGCGCAAAGGCGTGGATGCAGTCTTGCGCCTGCTGCGACGCGCCCGCCGCCTGATATGCGCCGAAGAAGCAGCCCGCCCCGATCGCCCGGCGGATAAACCGGGGCGATGTGACGCTTTGCAGGTCTTTATCGCCATAGGTCAGAAAAAATCCGAAGAAACAGCGGTTCTCCCGCAGCCGCCGGAACGCGCCCTCCGCCCGCTCCGGGTCGGGCGCAAGCTCCACCGCCACCGCCACGTTGTGTATCCGGGCGATGCGCCGGGGCGCATCGCCCTCCAAAAGTTCCGAAGAGAGCCGCAGCGCGCAGAAGCAGTCCCCGTGCTTTTGCACCACGTCCAGCGCGGCGTCAAGGGCTTCGGCGCCGTCCGGATGCAGCGCGTAGGCGTAGATGCCCATCTCCTCCCCTTCGGTCAGGCATGCGTCCAGCCTCGGCCCCGCCGAAGCGCCGTGCGCCGTCATGTCCAGCAGCCACGGCAGGCGTGCGTCCGGGCGCCTGCGCAGCTTTTTCGCGCCGTGGACGAGGGCGTTGTAGCCAAGGTTCAGCCCCACGCAGCGGATCGTGTCGCCGTCAATATCGCGCACCGCCCGCGAAACCAGCGCCCGGTATGGGTTTTGGGGATTGTCGATGACCTTTCGTGCGGCGGTGAAAAACCACTTTTGATTTTCGGTCTTGGAAAACAGCGTGCCGAGATCCACCAGGTTGCGGATGCTCCGGCGCGCGTTGCCCTTCACATCCTCCATCGCCTTGTCCACCGCGATGCCGATGCCCTGACGGGCCAGCCTTGCCTCAATGTCGAGCATGCCGCTACCTCCCCAACCCATTGCAAAATGGCTCCCACCAGCTTATTGTACCGTGGATTCCCTCCGCGCTCCATTGACAGATGCGGCCGATTGTCAGGTTTTGTGACAAAAAACAAAACTGTCTAGATACGCGCCGGGCCGGGCATGCTATAGTGCATTTGGAAAAAAGAGACGGAGGTCATGCCATTATGAAGGAAGCCATTGGTTCCGCCGCGCTGAAGATGGCCTACAGGTATCTGGATTCCGACCCGGAAAAGAACGCGCCCAAGCTGATGCACCTGGTGGAAAAGCTGGACGCCGACGGATCGATGCAGGGCCAACTGAGTGCCGTGCGCAAGGCGCTGGAGGATAAGGACGGAAACTGGTATCGGCTGATTATGAGCATGTGGGAGGACATCGACGCCGGCGTGCGCGGCGCAGTGTTTCGCAACTTCGTCATCAACGCCACCGCCGTGGGTGGGCTCAGGCAGCAGAAGATGCAGCAGAAGTACGACTGCAACGTGCCCTGGGCGATTTTGATGGACCCGACCTCCGCCTGCAACCTGCACTGCGTGGGCTGCTGGGCCGCCGAGTACGGAAACCGCATGAACATGAGCCTGGAGACGCTAAACGACATCGTGCGCCAGGGCAAGGAACTGGGCGTCTACTTCTACGTGCTGTCGGGCGGCGAGCCGCTGGTGCGCAAAAAGGACGTCATCCGCCTCTGCGAGATGAATCCGGACTGCTTTTTCACCGCCTTCACCAACGGCACGCTGATCGACGAGGAATTTGCGGACGAGATGCTGCGGGTCAAGAACTTCGCGCCCGCCATCAGCGTCGAGGGCTTTGAGGCGGAGACCGATTCCCGCCGCGGCGCGGGCACCTTTGCCCATGTCATGCGGGCGATGGAAATCCTCAAGCGCAAGAAGCTGCTCTTTGGCGCCTCCTGCTGCTACACCAGCGAGAACACCGCCTCCATCGGCAGCGAGGCCTTCTTTGACGACCTGATCCATCGGGGCGCGAAATTCATCTGGCTGTTCACCTACATGCCGGTGGGCAAGGACGCGGTGCCCTCGCTTATGGCGTCCGCGGAGCAGCGGGAGTACATGTACCACCAGGTGCGCGCGTTCCGCCAAACCAAGCCGGTGTTCACGATGGACTTCTGGAACGACGGCGAGTACGTGAAGGGCTGCATCGCGGGCGGGCGCCGCTATCTGCACATCAACGCGGGCGGCGACATCGAGCCCTGCGCCTTCATTCACTACGCGGACGCGAGCGTGTACACACATACGCTGCTGGAGGCCTTGCAATCCCCGCTGTTCATGCAGTATCATAAGAACCAGCCCTTCAACGAGAACCACCTGAGGCCCTGCCCGCTGCTGGACAACCCGGAGGCCCTTGCCCGGATGGTGGACGCCTCCGGCGCGAAGTCCACCGACATGATCGCTCCGGAGGACGTGCACGCCCTTTGCGGAAAGTGCGCCCGCGCGGCAGAGTGCTGGGCGGACACGGCCGACCGCCTGTGGGCCGAGCGCCCCGGCGGTGCCGGCGTCCCGGCGGAAGGCGAAAAGCTGTCCGTGGGCGCGTAGCACCCGGTCTTGCCTCATACAAAAGCCGGAGCGCCCGGGCGCTTCGGCTTTGCGGCGCCGGGATGTCCCGCCGCCCGGAAAATTGACGCGAGGTGTACCGCATGATCAAGATCACCGCCGACAGCACCTGCGACCTCTCCCCCGAGATCCTGGACCGGCTGGACATCGCCCTCGCGCCGCTTTACGTGCTGGCGGGCGGCGCATGCTACCGGGACGGCGTGGACATCGCGCCGGAGGATATCTTCCGCCTCGTCGAATCTGGCCGGACGGTGCGCACCGCCGCGGTCAACCAGTACGATTACGAGCGCCTCTTTGCCCGGTACGCGAAGGATTACGACGCGGTGATCCACATCACCATCGGGTCGGCCTTCTCCGCATGCTTTGTCAACGCGCGCATGGCGGCGGAGGGCTTTGCCAACGTCACCGTGGTGGATTCCCAAAATCTCTCCAGCGGCAGCGGCCACGCGGTGATGGACGCGGCGGAGATGGCGCGGCGCGGCGCGGGCGCGGCGGAGATCCTGGCGCACCTCGCGGACGCGATCCCCCGGGTGGACGCCAGCTTCGTCATTGAAACGCTGGATTACCTCCGGCGGGGCGGCCGCTGCTCCGGGCTGGAGGCGGTGGGCGCGAAGCTGATGCAGATCAAGCCCTGCATTGAAGTGGTGCGCGGCGAAATGAGGGTGGGCGCAAGGTACCGGGGCAGCTTTTCCCGCTGCCTGGAGCACTACGTGGCGGACCGGCTGGGCGATGCCCGGGATCTGGACCCCGGCCGGGTCTTCATCACCCACCCCGGCTGTGCGCCGGAGACCATACGGGCGGTGCGCGAAATGGTCCTGTCCCTCGCGCCCTTTAAGGAAGTCTGCGAAACCCGCGCGGGCTGTACCATATCCGGCCATTGCGGGCCGAAAACGCTGGGCGTGCTGTTCAAGCGCGCGAAGCCCAAATCCGGCGTCGTGGCCCGCCGCGCCTGAGCCCCGTCCCGGTCAGAACGCGGCGGGGTTCCGCGCGATTTCGGTGTTGTCGACGGCGCGGTCGGCCAGGGCGGGCACGGGGGTTGGCTTTGACTCCGCGCGGTAGTCCTCGCCGAAGGCGCGCTGGTGCCCCACCACCACCGCGTGGCTGGCCACGCGGTCGACGTTCTTGTTGACGCGCCCCTGGTAGGCGAAGAAGTCAAAGCTGGGCGGCAGTTCCTGCACGCCGCGGTAGTTCTCCCGGTCGGCGGTGAGCAGCACCTGTTCGGCCAGAACGCGCCGCACGTAGTCGCGGGTGTCGTGGAAGCGGAGCAGCTTCGGAAACGCGCCGCCGGGGATCACCTCGCTCCACTCCCTGCGCTCGTACCGCCTTAAAAGCTCCGCCGCCCTGTGCAGGTGCGCCACTTCCATTTCAAAATGCGCCGCCCATACATCGCGGATGCGGCGGTCCTTTTCGTCCTCGAGGAATGAATAGTACAGGTAGCACTCCATGTATTCGCGCATCAGCAGGTTTTCCAGCCATGTGGCCTTCGGGTCCAGCAGCGAACCGTAGTGGGTCACGTGCTGCTCCTCGATCATGGCGATCTCAAGATACAGCTGCCGGCCCAGGTCGTTCAAGTAGGCGTTGCCCAGGTTCATGTAGAAGTTCATGGTCTGCTGCTCTCCGGAGGTGATAATCAGCGCGTTCAGCCTGGTGCGCAGGTCCGCCTTTTTGAAATCCAGCGGGTTTTTGACCGAATCGAAGGGGTGCCGGTGCTCCGCGATGGTGGGGCGGCCCGGCGTGATGTCCACGTAGCTTTTGACCATCTGCTGCGCGGGAATGCCCGCGTCCATGTCCAGCAGGTTGGCATAGCGGTACAGGTGGTCGAAGTCCTCCAGCAGCGCAAAGTCCAGCGCCCTTCGGGCGTAGGCGTCCGGCTCGTTCTGGGCCAGCCAGGCGGTCAGGTCCACCGCCACATGCTCGTATCCGATGGTGGTTTCCAGCGGCGTTTCGTCGATGGGCTTCAGCCAGTTGATGCGCTTTTGCTGCTGCTGTTCGACGCGGCGGGTCAGCGCCAGTTCCCGCCGGAGGTCGTTGTCCGCGCAGTTGCGGTGAAACTGGTGCTTGAAGAACACCTGCTCCACCTCGATGCCATTCATTAAAATGATGCGAAGGCGGGTGTACGGGTCCACCGCGTTTTTGTCATAGGGCCCGGGGTACACCCCCGCCCAGTCCCGGATGCCGTCTTCCACCTGCGCCGGCCTTTGCTCAAACGGATTCAAAAAACCACCCCCATGCGTTTGTTATCGGTAGGATTTGCCGCTCCGCCGGATAATATGCGGGGCGGCGGCCCCCGGCCCGGGCGCGTTTTCGACGCTTTTCCGTCGCGAAACGGCGCGGCATGGCGCGCATGATGTAGATTTAACAGACGCCTGATCTTTCCTTGAGCGATGATGTGCTATAATCAAGCGGATTTGACAAAGCGGGGAATGGTTCATCTATGCAGCTATCTCTTTCCGACTTTATCAGCCAGCTGGCGCAGTCGCCGGCCCTGATCGTCACGACGGTGCTGACGCTGGCGGTCATCCTGGTCAACGGCTGGACCGATGCCCCCAACGCCATCGCCACCTGTGTGTCGACCCGCGCGATGCGCCCGGGTCCGGCCATCGTCATGGCGGCGGCGTTCAATCTGCTGGGGGTTCTGGTGATGACGATGGTCAACCAGAAGGTCGCGGAAACGGTCTATTACATGGTGGACTTTCAAGGCAATCCCAGCGACGCGCTATACGCGCTGTGCGCCGCGCTGGTGGCCATCGTGGCCTGGGCCGTGGCCGCGTGGCGCTTTGGCATTCCCACCAGCGAGAGCCACGCGCTGATCGCGGGCCTGTCCGGCGCGGCCATCGCGCTGCACGGCGGCTTCGGCGGCATCAACGGCTCGGAATGGGTCAAGGTGCTCTACGGCCTGGTGCTGTCCTCCCTCCTGGGCTTTGCGATGGGCTGGGTGACGGTCCGGCTGGTGGAGCTGATCTTCCGCCGCATGGACCGGCGCAAGACGGACAGGTTTTTTCAGCAGGCGCAGGTGGGCGGCGCGGCGGCGATGGCCTTCATGCACGGCGCGCAGGACGGCCAGAAGTTTATCAGCGTGTTTCTGCTGGGCATGTTTCTGACCAAGGGGCAGGCCGGCCCGGTGGACGTGGTGATCCCGCTGTGGCTGATGGTGCTGTGTGCGCTGGTGATGGGCCTGGGCACCTCCATCGGCGGCTACCGGATCATCAAGGCCGTGGGCATGGACATGGTGAAGCTCACCAAGTACCAGGGCTTTTCGGCGGATCTGGCGGCGGCGGGCTGTCTTCTGCTCTCGTCGATCACGGGCATTCCCGTGTCCACCACCCACACCAAGACCACCGCGATCATGGGCGTGGGCGCCGCGAAGAATCTGAAGCGGGTCAACTGGAGCATCGTGCGCGAAATGGTGCTGACCTGGTTCCTGACATTCCCCGGCTGCGGCCTTCTGGGCTTCCTGATGGCCAAGCTGTTCATGGAGCTATTCTAGAGGAAGAGGTGTAGGTAGTGGGCAAGCGTGGCGGATACGACTATTTTGCGTTTTTTACCGAAATGGCGGAGTGCGCGCTGGAGGGCGCGAAGCTGCTGGAACGCACCCTTGAGAATTACAACACGAAAGAGCTCAAGTCGGTGATGGAGAAGATGCACGCCATCGAGCACAACGCCGACATGAAAAAACACGAGATGACCGCGCGGTTGGTGCTGGAGTTTTTGCCGCCCATCGACCGGGAGGACATCACCCGGCTCTCCGCCATCCAGGACGATCTGATCGACTCCATTGAGGACGTGCTGATCTCCCTGTACATGTACGGCGTCACCACCTGCCGCAAGGAGGCGGTGGGCATGGCCCACGTGATCACCACCTGCTCCGAGGAGCTGGTGGCGCTGCTCAAGGATTTCCACCACCTGCGCAAGGCCAACGACATGAAAAAGCGCATCATCGAAGTCAACCGCCTGGAGGAGGTGGGCGACAAGCTCCACCTGGAGGCGATGCACAGCCTCTACCTGGGCAAGGAGGACGCCGTCTCCATCGGCGTCTGGAAGGACATCTACAACTTCCTGGAGAAGTGCTGCGACGAGTGTGAGCACGTGGCCGACGCCGTGGAAGAGATCGTGATGAAAAATACCTGACGCGGCGAACCGGGCGCCTTCACACCATCCACAAAGTCCTCACAGGGCTTCAACCGTTCCCGGCGACCAGCGCGCCGGGAACGCGTTTCGTCCATCAGTGTGCGCACGGATGGACGAAACAATGCCATAAGTCCGCCTTCTGCATGTTTTTCAAGCCTTAACACCATAGGGCCCGGGATTCGTGGTATAATCCACTTACTATATTGCAAACGGGGTGCCGGAATGGATTTTCGCATGAGCATCGCCTCGCTCGTTGAGTCGGGGCTTGAAACGGCCTTTGGGAGCGCCGCGATGGACGCGGCGGGCGTCGCCGCCGCGCTGGAGGTTCCGCCGGACGCGGCGCTGGGCGACTACGCCTTCCCCTGCTTCAAGCTGGCCAAATCGCTGCGCAAGGCACCGCCCATGATCGCGGACCAGCTGGCCGGCGCGATGGCCGCGCCGTTTCTGGACAGAGTCGAATCGGTCAAGGGCTACCTGAACTTCTACATCGACCGCGCGGTCTACGCGCGGGAGGTGCTGGCCCGGGCGGCGGCGGAGCCGGCCTACGGCGGCGGCGCCGAGGGGGCGGGCAAGACCGTCTGCATCGATTATTCCTCCATCAACATCGCCAAGCGCTTTCACATCGGCCACCTGTCCACCACGATGATCGGCAATTCCCTGGCCCGGCTCTACCGCTTCCGGGGCTATACCGTGGTGGGCATCAACCACCTGGGCGACTGGGGCACCCAGTTCGGCAAAATGGTGTGTGCCTACAAAAAGTGGGGCGACCGGGCGGCCGTCGAGGCGGGCGGCGTGGACGAAATGGTGAAGCTCTACGTGCGCTTTGACCGGGAAAGCGAAAACGATCCGGCCCTTCAGGACGAGGGCCGCGCCTGGTTCAAGAAGATCGAGGACGGCGATCCGGAGGCCCTTTCCGTCTTCAACTGGTTCAAGGACGTCACGCTGAAGGACGCGAAAAAAGTGTACGACCTTCTGGGCGTGCGGTTTGATTCCTACGCCGGCGAGAGCTTCTACAACGACAAGATGGACCGCGTGATCCGCGAGCTCCGGGAGAAGAATTTGCTCACCGAATCCGACGGCGCGTGGATCGTAAACCTCGAAGCCTACGGCATGCCCCCCTGCCTGATCCTGAAAAAGGACGGCGCGACGCTCTACGCCACCCGGGATCTCGCCGCGGCCCTCTACCGCAAGGACACCTACGACTTTGACCGCTGCCTCTACGTCGTGGCCTACCAGCAGGATCTGCACTTCCGGCAGCTCTTCAAGGTGCTGGAATTGATGGGCTACGACTGGGCGGAGAAGATGGAGCACGTCTCGTTCGGCATGGTGTCCTACGAGGGGCAGACGCTGTCTACCCGCAAGGGCCACGTGGTATACCTGGAGGATCTATTGCAAAACGCCATCCGGAAGGCCCGCGCCATCATCGACGAAAAGAGCCCCAACCTGCCCGACAAAGACGAGGTGGCACGCCAGGTGGGCGTGGGCGCGGTGGTGTTCTTCGACCTGTACAACAACCGCATCAAGGACATCGACTTCTGGTGGGACCGCGCCCTCAACTTTGAAGGGGAAACCGGCCCCTACGTTCAGTACACCCACGCCCGCTGCTGCTCCGTGCTGCGGAAGGCCGCGGAGGCCGGCCTCGCCCCCGCCGAACCGGACTATTCCGCCCTGGCCGATCCGGAGGCCCAGGCGGTGGTGCGGCTGATCGAACAGTTCCCGTCGGTGGTCACCGGCGCCATCGACCGCAGCGAGCCTTCGCAGGTGACGCGCTTTGCGGTAGACCTGGCCCAGGCTTACAACAAGTTTTACTTCGAGCGCCGCATTCTGGACGACGACCCCGGCGCCCGCGCGGCCCGGCTGGCGCTGACAGGCGTCACCCGCGATCTGATCAAAACCGCGCTATACCTGATCGGCATCGAGTCCCCGGCGCGGATGTGACGGCCCGGAGGCCCCGCGATCGACAGGCCTCCATTTTCAGACAGAAGGCGCGCCCCGCATCGCGGGGCGCGCACGTCACCCGGGGGTTTTCCTCAATCCTCGTCCTCCATCGGCGGCTTGCACTTGGGACAGGGCTTGAAGCCGGCGGCCACCGCCTGGCCCAGCGTCACCTTCGGCGTGCTGGTGCGGGTGTAGCGGCAGTTCTTGGTATGGTAGTACTGGCCGCCGTCGTTGCAGTAGACGTAGACGGGCACCGGCGTGGGCGTAGGTTCCACAAACAGCGTGGCCTCCGGCTGGTAGACCGGCACGTACACGTCGTACTGGGTGGCGTCCGGGTCCATCTGCGGGCCCTGCACCTCGAGCGCGGGCGACAGACCCACGATCTCCACGCCGCCACTGGCGCGCTCCGGCGGCATCGTCTGCGGCAGCAGCACCATCGTGAGCAGCGCCGCGAAGCCCAGCGAAATCAGCATCTTGGTGTAGCGCGGCCACCTGCAGCGGTCGCTCCACATCATCAAAAGCCCGGCCGGGAAGCAAAAAATGAGCCACCGCGCAACCGCGCTGTTTGCGCGGCTTCCGCGGGGCTTGGCCTTCCTGCTTCTACGATCGGGGGACCTCATCCGGTGCGACACGCCCTTCGTAAAAAACGATTCGGCATGCGGTGCCGATTCAATACATATATTGTATACGACCCTGCGTAAAATAGCAAGGGAATACTATATGTTGTGGTATTACGTTTTTGTGGCCGATCGAAACCCTTTTGTAATATTTTGCGCCGAGGCGTCCCGTCTGCGGTCGGGGGGTGGACAAGGGCGGGGGCGGCTGGTATAATACCCCTATATTGTCAGGCGGAAGGAGGCGAACGGGGATGGCCGACTGCTTCGAAGTGCTGGGCGTCAAGCGGGGCTCGTCCGCCGTGGACGTTCGCCGCGCGTACCGGGATCTCGCCCGCCGCTGGCATCCGGACCGCTTCGCCGAGGGCCCGGAGCGGCTGTGGGCGGAGTCCAGGATGATCCAGATCAACCTCGCCTACGAGGAGGCGCTGGAGCAGTGCGCGTCCCACGGGCGGCTCGACCAGATCTCGCCGGAGAGCGAACAGCTGGAGGACGTGCGAAAGCTGCTGGGCCTGGGCCAGCTGTCGGCCGCGCGCCAGGCGCTGATGCGGGTGGCCACCCGCAGCGCGGAGTGGAATTACCTCTTCGGCGCGGTGCTGTTCCGGCTGGGAGAGGTCGAAAAAGCCGTGCTGTACTTCGGCATCGCCACCCGGCAGCAGCCGGGCAACGCCCAATACCAGACCGCCTACGAAAGCGCGGAGGCGATGCGCAGCAAGGCCCGGCGCCCCCGCTTTTTCTGGAGAAACGCGAAGTAACATCCACTCCGGCCCCGCCGGGGCGTTTTTTTGCCCGTCAGCGCCACCTGAGCCCCTTGGGCAGATGGTTTTTGAGTATGCCCTGGCTCACCTTGCCGAACCCCAGCGGATGGCCGCGCCAACTTATGTGGGTCCAGCCGTCCGGCGCGTCCAGCGCCATCGCCTCTCCCGCCAGAAACAAGCGCGCCGCCCCATCGTCCAGTTCGGCCCGGCGGTCGAAGCCTTCCGGCCCGAAGCCCATCGCCAGCGCGTGATCGGGCGGCGCATGCCGCCGCGGGCCCCCGCCCAGCCGGAGCCCCCGCCGGATGACGCGAAGCCCGTCCAGATCCGGCATTTCGGGCGGCAGCGCCTCCAGGACCCCCGCCCGCTCCTCGATCACACAGCCCTCGAGCGCCCGGACCCAGCGCCCCGGCAGATCGTCGATCCGCGCGGCGGAGAGGCCCGGCCCCTCCCGGCGTACCCGGGGCGCGGCATCCCCTTCCCGCTTCATCAGCGCCACAAAGTGGCCGTCGCCCCGAAGGCGGTGGGGCCACAGCCGCAGCATGCCCCCCTCCGAGCGCCCAACGCCGGGAAGGTCAAAATCCAGCGGCGCAAAATCCCCGTTTGCCCCCAGAAAGTCGCGGACCACGCCCTCGTTTTCCACATCGTTAAAGGTGCAGGTGGCGTAGGCCAGCCGCCCGCCGGGCCGGACCATGCGCCGCGCGGACGCCAGAATTTTCGCCTGCCGGACCGCGCAGGCCCGGGGGCTGTCCTGCGTCCACGCGCGGCGGGCGTCCGGGTCCCTTCGGAACATGCCCTCGCCGGAGCAGGGGGCGTCCACCAGCACCGCGTCGAAGGCCTCCGGCCACTTCTCCGCCAGTCTCTCCGGAGATTCGCTGACCACGGCGGCGTTTGTGACGCCCAGCCGCTCCAGGTTTCCGGACAGCGCCCTGGCGCGGGGGAGGACGATCTCGTTGGCCACCAGCGCGCCCCGGCCGCCCATCCGCGCCGCCATCTGCGACGCCTTCCCTCCCGGCGCGGCGCACAGGTCCAGCACCACCTCGCCCGGCTGCGGCGCGAGCCCCTCCGCGGGCGCCTGGGCGCTGGCCTCCTGCATGTAGTAGACCCCCGCCGCGTGGGAAATGTCCCGGCCGGTCTTCACGTCGTCCCCTTCGCGCAGGTAGCGCCCCCAGGGCGACCAAGGGATCGCCTCTCCCGCCCGGTCGCTGGCCGCCCCGGGGCGCAGCGCGTTGAGCCGGAGCGACAGGGCCGGCTCCGCCGCCATGGCCTCAAGAAACGCGCCGTATTCGCCCGCCAGCAGCCGCTCCATATTGCGCAGCCACTCCGATGGAAAATCCATGCCACCGCCCCTTTTCGTCGCTTCAGTATACCACATCCCGGGCAGATTATGGTATAATGCGGCAGGAGGGATTGAAATGAAACGGCGCATTCTCTGCTTTGGCGATTCCAATACCTATGGCTACGATTTTGAAACCGGCCGCTTTGACGATGAAACCCGCTGGACAAGGCGCCTCGGGGCGATGCTGGGCGACGGCTACGCGGTGATCGAGGAGGGGCTCAACGGCCGCACCTTCATTCACGACGATCCCACCGAGGGCGGCCATAAAAACGGCATGAAATACCTGCCGCCCTGTCTGATGAGCCACAACCCGCTGGATCTGGTGGTCATCATGCTGGGCACCAATGATACCAAGGAGCGCTTTGGCATGAACGCCTGCACCATCGCCCAGTGCGCCCAGCAGATGGTGCTGCTGGCGAAGCAATACGCGCTGGGCCGGGATGGCAAGCCTTCCCGGGTGCTCCTGGTCTCCCCCATTCTGGTGGCGGAGGACGTGGAGGCGCGCATGTTCGGCGCCAGCTTCGGCCCGAAGGCGGCCGGCATATCCAAAGACTTCGCGCGGGAATACCACCGCGTGGCCATGCTGACGGGCAGCGCGTTTCTGGACGCGGCGAAGGTCACCGCGCCCTGGCCGCAGGACGGCATTCACATCACCCGCGAGGGCCAGGAAGTGTTCGCGCGGGCGATGGCGGAAAAGATCGGGTCCATCTTTGTCGAGGAGGGTTGATCATGGACAGTTTTTCCTTCTACATTCCGACGCGGTTTGAATTTGGCGACGGCGCGGAGCAAAAGGCCGGCGAAATGATCCGCGCGCTGGGGGGCACGAAGGTGCTGGTGCACTTCGGCGGCGGCTCGGCGGTGAAAAGCGGGCTGATCGGGCGCGTCACGGAATCGCTGGACGCGGCGGGCCTGGCCCACACCCTGCTGGGCGGCGCGCTGCCCAACCCCAGGGACGATAAGGTTTATGAGGGCATCGAGCTGGGGCGCCGGTTCGGCGCGGACTTCATTTTGGCGGTGGGCGGCGGCAGCGCCATTGATTCGGCCAAGGCCATCGCCATGGGCATTCCCTACGAGGGCGACTTCTGGGACTTCTTTTCAAACAAGGCGCTGCCGCAGAAGGCCGTGCCGCTGGGCACGGTGCTGACGCTGTCCGCCGCCGGCAGCGAAAGCTCCAACAGCTGCGTCATCATGCAGAAGGAAACGCGCACCAAGCGCGGCCTGAATGTGGAGCTCAACCGTCCCCGGTTCGCGCTGATGAACCCGGCGCTCACCTGCACCCTGAGCGCATACCAAACCGCCTGCGGCGCCACGGACATCATGGCGCACATTCTGGAGCGCTACTTCACCAACACCCCGGACGTGGACGTGACCGACCGGCTGGCCGAGGGCCTTTTGCTGACCGTCATCCGCGCGACGAAGCAGGCGCTTCTGAAGCCCGACGACTACGACGCCCGCGCCCAGCTGATGTGGGCGGGCACGCTGGCCCACAACAACACCGTGGGCGTCGGCCGCGTGGGCGACTGGGCCAGCCACCAGATCGAGCACGAGCTCAGCGGCCTGTACGACGTGGCCCATGGCGCGGGCCTGGCGGTGGTGTTTCCGGCGTGGATGCGCTACACCCTCTCTCACAATCCCACCCGCTTTGCGCAGCTGGCGGCACGGGTGTGGGGCGCCAGCATGGACTTTGACCACCCCGAGCGCACCGCCCTCGAGGGCATCGAGCGCTTCGAGGCGTTTCTCACGGGCATCGGCATGCCCGTCACGCTGACGGCGCTGGGCGCAAAACGCGAGGACATCCCCTTCCTGGCAAAAAAGACAAAGCGCGGTCCCGACGGCAAGACCGGAAACTTCGTCAAGCTGGACACGCCGGACATCGAAGCGATTCTCCGGATCGCCGACCGCTGAGCTTTCCGGGCAGCGAAAAACGGAGGCTCGTAAGCCTCCGTTTTTCGATTATGAAGCAAGCGGACGAGGGGGAAGGAGGATGGGGGGTGGGGTCGCCCGCATGTTTCCCGGATGGCCGGCCACACCGCCCGCTCCTGAGGCGCAGCCCCGGATGGGGTCTGTTGTGACGGCTGGCACGGCCACGGCTGGGATCGGTCCGCCTTCTCGGATGCCCTCTCCCCCGCCGGCAACGTCAGTATAACAGGCCTTTTTGTCCATCGTTGGGTGTGAATGTGGCAAAAATACGAAACTTCGATTTTACATTCATCAGAATCGGCGCGGCGCCGCCGCGCCCGAAAGGAAGCCCCATGCGCTCAGGTCCCGTCGGCCGCCTGATGGCGGGCGCGTTTCTTTTGTGGATGTCGGTGTATACCTACCCCTCGTTTCTCCCCGCCTACGCCGCGGACGCGCTGGGCGCCGCGCCGGTGATGGTGGGCATGATCAGCGGCAGCTATGGCTTTACGCAGATGCTGCTCCGGCTTCCGCTGGGCGTGTTCTCCGATGTGCTCCGCCGCAGAAAGCCGTTTCTGATCGGCGGCATGGCGGCGTCCCTTCTGTCGGCGGCGGGGCTCGCGCTGACGAGGACGCCCGAGGGCGCGATCCTGTTCCGCGGCCTGGCGGGCGTGGCGGTATCCACTTGGGTAGCGCATACCGCGCTCTATTCCCAATGGTTTGCCCCGGAGGACACCCACGAGGCCATGGGGCGGCTGTCCGCGGTGCAGTACGGCTCCCAGGTGGCGGCGATGCTGCTGGGGGGGCTGTTGGCGCAGCACGTCGCGCCCTGGGCGGCGTTTGCGCTGGGCGCGGCGGTGGCCGCGGCGGGGCTGGCCGTGGTTTCCGGCGTTCCGGAGCCGCCCATCGCCGGGCGCGCCTCGCCCAGGGATCTTCTCATGGTGGTCAAAGACCGGTCGCTCCTCCTCTCCACGCTCCTGGCCACGGTGTACCAGTTTGCCGCGTGGGGCACCATTCTGGGCTTCACCGTCAACTGGGCCAGCGACATGGTGGGTCTGGGCGCCACCGCGCTGGGCTTTCTGTCGGCCACGTTTCAACTGGCCAACACCCTGCTCTCCCGCTTCAGCGGCACCGTCACCCGAAGGCTCGGGGAGAAACGCACGCTGGCGGCGGGCTTTTGCGCCTGCGCGGCGGCCAGCGCGCTGTACGCCTTTTGCTACCATCCCGCGCCGCTTTTTGGCGCGCAGGCGCTCTTTGGCGTGGGCGTGGGATTGCTGCTGCCGGTCACGCTGGCCGGATCCATCCGAAACATTTCCCCGGAAAAGCGCGGCGCCGCGATGGGCTTTTATCAGTCCGTCTACGGCGCGGGCATGTTCCTGGGGCCGGTCGTGGCCGGCGCGATCGTCAAGGCCGCGGGCTACCGCGCCAACTTCTTCGCGATGGCGCTCATTCTGGTGCTGGGCGCGCTTTTCTCGGCACTGTGGCGCGCTACCCCTCGATCTTTGAAAGCAGGCCCGAGCGATCCAGCGCGGTAATCAGCGGCCGGATCAGGAGCATCGCCACCACCACCGCCGCCACCGCGTTGATGGCGCTGGCCGCGATCTTGGTGGAGATCGCCCCCAGCGCGATCATCATCTGGTTCATGGAAAAATTTCCGGCCAACGCCATCTGCGTCAGCACCGATTTGCCGATGTAAAACAGAAGCGAAAACGCCGAAGCCGCAATGGACGCCGCCAGGTTCAGCCGGAAATCGCGGCCCCTGCGCCCGCCTGCGTGGGAGATCGCCCCCGCGATCAGGCCCATCAGAAAAAAGCGGATCAGCGTGATCCACGCTTCCGGCGCAAACACCGGGTCCGTCAGATCAAAAAGCGCCGAGCCGATGCCCGAGGCGAGCCCTCCGCCCACGCCCCCCAGCAAAAGGCCGCTCAGCACGCACACCGCGTTGCCCAGCTTGATCATGGTCTTGTCCGGCGGCGTGGGAATGTCAAATTTCAAAAACATCGTCGCGACGAACACCATCGCCGCCATCAGGCCGATCAGAATCATGCGGTACAGGGATTTATTTTGCGCCATGCTCGTTTCCCCCTTGACTTGGCTCCCGTTTATGCTATGATTATAGCGCCATCTGGCACTATGTAAATGGTCAGATTTCGCATAATTTAGGGGGTCAGTTATGGCGGATCTCACGCTGACGCTGGATTATCATTCAAAGACGCCGCTGTATCAGCAGCTCTGCGCCTACGTGATTGGCGAGATGCGCGCGGGGCGGCTGAAGGCGGGGCAGAAGCTGCCCTCAAAGCGCGCGCTGTGCGAGCACCTGCGCGTCAGCCGCTCCACGGTCGAAGCCGCCTATGAGATCCTGACGGCGGAGGGCTACGCCGAGGCCCGGCCCCGCAGCGGCTACTACGTGCGGGGCGCGCTGGCGCTGGAGATCGCGCCGGCCCGGCCCGCCTTGAAACCCGCTTTGAAGCCCGCGCCCCCGCGGATGAAATTTGACTTTTCCACCGGCGACGTGGACACCTCCGTATTCCCCTACGCCTCCTGGGCGCGCATCAACCGCGAGGTGGTGGAAACGATGCCCCGCCTCCTGGCGCTGGGCGACGCCCAGGGCGACCCGGAGCTCCGGTCCGCGCTGGCGGAATTCCTGCGCCAGTACCGGGGGCTTTGCTGCGCGCCGGATCAGATTGTGCTGGGTGCGGGCGGCGAATACCTGATGGACATGCTGGTGCGGCTGATGGGGCCGGAGGCCCGCTTTGCGCTGGAGGACCCGGGCTACGGCGGCATATACCGGGCGGTGCGCTCCGCGGGCCGCGCCCACATTCCCCTCCCCCTGGACGGCGAGGGCCTGAGCGCCGAAGCGCTCGCCGCCTCCGACGCCAGCGTGGCCTTCGTCACCCCATCCCATCAGTTTCCCACCGGCATCACCATGCCCGCCGTGCGCCGCGCGCAGCTGCTGCGCTGGGCCCAGGCGGCCCCCGGACGCTACCTGATCGAGGACGATTACGACAGCGAATTCCGCCACACCACCCGGCCCATTCCCGCCATGCAGGGCATGGACGGCGATCGGGTGGTATACCTGGGCACCTTCAGCCGGACGATCGCGCCCTCCATCCGCGCCTCCTACATGGTGCTTCCGGAGCCGCTGATCGACGCCTACCGCGCCCTCATCGGACGCACGGCCTCCACCCTCTCCCGCTTTGAGCAGCAGACGCTGCGGCTTTTCATCGAGCGGGGGTTCTACGCCCGGCATCTGAGGCGGGTGGGCGGCGTGTACCGCCGCCGGCGCAATTTGTGGATTGACCTGTTCTCCCCCTTTCCCCGGGTGCGCCTTTCGGGCGACGATGCGGGGCTGCACTTTCTGATGGCGGTGGAGGGGCTCTCCGAGCGGGCGCTGATGGACCGCGCGGCCGCGGCGGGCGTCCGGGTGCGGGGGCTCAGCGAATACGCGGAGCGCGCCCAGGTGCCGCCGGGCACGCTGGTCATGGGCTACGCGGGGCTGCCCGAGGACGCCCTTTGCGAGGCCGCGGCGCTTCTGATCGCGGCGTGGGATCTACAGGGCGGGTAGGGCCGCAAGCGCGCGAAAGACCGCCGGAAATTCGGCGGCCTTAAATCGTTCGGAATGCCGGAGAGCCGGCTACAGCGTGATCTCGAAGCGCTCGCACTCCTCCAGCGGCACGACGGCGCAGTCCCGCGCGTAGGTGCGGCGGGGCAGGCCGATCAAAACGTGCACGGCGGGCTTAGAAACCGGCAGCGGTGCCAGGTGCCATACGCCCCGGTCCAGCCTGACCAGCGTGCCCCGGGGCACAACGAAGGCCTCCGCCTTCGATGTATCGGGCCTTCCGGGCGCGGTGGGCGCGACGTGGATCACCGCGTCATCGTCCAGCGGCAGGATGATCTCGTCCGCCTGCTCGTGGACCTCCATGGCGTCGACGATCATCCTGTCCGGTTTTCTGACCTCCAGCGGAGAAAACGCGAAATCGTCCTCCGAGCGGGTCGTCACCCGGTCCGGAAAGAAGCGGTGCAGCGCGCCGTCCAGCGAAAAGCCCTCCGGGTGCGTCAGGTTGACCATCGCGCCGTAGGGCGCGACCGCCGCATGGGTCAGGGGAACCGCCTTCACCGCACGCATGCGCTCACCTCCTGCGAATGACGTCCATGCCGAGGAACGGGCGCAGCACTTCCGGCACCACCACGCTGCCGTCGCCCTGCTGGAACTGCTCCACGATGGCGGGCATCAGCCGGCTGGTGGCCAGGCCGGAGCCGTTCAGCGTGTGCACAAACTCAATTTTCCTGGTGTCCTTCCGGCGGAAGCGGATGTTGCCGCGCCGCGCCTGATAGTCCATCGCGTTGGAAACGGACGAGCACTCCTTGTACTCGTTCATGCTGGGCAGCCACAACTCGATGTCAAAGGTGGTGGCCATGGCGTCGGAACAGTCCTGGGCGGCCAGCTTCGAAAGCTGGTAGTGAAGCCCCAGCCCCTCCACCAGGCGGCAGGCCTTGCCGATCAGCTCCTCGTGCATCCGGGCGGAATCCTCCGGCTTTGTGTAGCCGAACATCTCCACCTTGTTGAACTGATGGCCGCGCACCATGCCGCGCTCGCTGGCGCGGTAGGAGCCCGCCTCCCGGCGGTAGCAGGGGGTATAGGCAAAGAGGCGCCTGGGCAGGTCGTCCTCGTCCAGGATCTCGCCGCGGTAGAGGTTGATCAGCGCCGTCTCCGCCGTGGGCAGCAGGAAGTGGAAGCCCTCCTCCGCCAGCCGGTACACGTCCTCCTCGAACTTGGGGAACTGCCCCGCGGTCAGCCCGCACTCGTAGGTCAGGATGTGGGGCGGCAGCATGAAGGTGTAGCCGTCCTTGATGTGCTCGGTGATGAAGTAGTTGAGCAGCGCCCATTCCAGCCGCGCGCCCAGGTCGGTATACAGCCAGTAGCCGTTGCCGCCCATCTTGACGCCGCGCTCGTAGTCGATCAGCCCAAGCTCGGCGCAAAGCTCCACGTGGTTCTTGGGCTCAAAGGGCCAGGACGGCTTTTCTCCGAACCGCTTCACCACCTGGTTGTTCTCCTTGCCGCCGGCCACCACGCCTTCGGCGGGCAGGTTGGGCAGGCGCAGCAAAAACGCGCGGATCTCTTCCTCGGCGGCGTTCTGGGCCTCGTCCAGCACCTTGACGCGGTCGGCCATCCCCTTGAGCTGCGCCATCAGCGCCGCGGCGTCCTCTCCGCGCTTTTTGAGGATGGGGATTTCCTTGTTCAGGCGGTTGCGCTCGGCCTTGAGCGCCTCGTTCTCGGTCACGAGGCTCCGGCGCTTCTGGTCCATTTCGAGAAGGGCGTCGATGTCCGCGTCGCAGCCCTTCTTTTCGAGTCCGGCCTTGACGAATTCCGGGTTGGACCGGATCAGGTTCATGTCCAGCATTTGAACGCCTCTTTCATATGATACTGCGATTATTATAGGCAATTTGCCCGATGCCATCAAGCGCATCGGGCAATTTAACATTATCCGGAAGCGCCGTCAGGCGCGAAAATCCTTCGCGGAGCGGTCCTGCCGCAGCAGGAGGCGCGCAAAGCACCGGTCGTTGGCGCCGCGGCTGACGTTGTCTTCCTTGAGGGATGTCGCCTGGGTTTCCCGAAGCTCGATGCAGTCCCGGAGCGCCCGCTTTCCACAGATGACCACCCGGGTGCCGGTCTCGACCTCCATGAACTTGAGCCACAGGTCGTCGTTGTTGAGCGACGTTTCCCGGATCGCCGCCACGTCGAAGGCGGCCGGCGGGATCGCCCGCGGCGGGTACAGCACGCCGCAGCCGCCGGTGGCCACGTAGCGCATCGAGGGGCGGTCCCGCTCGCCGCACTCCCACACCCATTGGGCGTAGGGGCGGATGCTCCCGTCGCGGTCAAAGGTGATCTTGTGGGCGCGCAGCGCGCTGACGCAGTCCGGAAACCTGCGCCAGGAGGCGACGAGGGTCTCCACCAGTTCGCGCGGGTAGACGGTATCGTCGTCCACGGTGATGACCACATCCTCGGGGAAGGCCTGCATCGCGAAGAAGTACTTTTTGTGGGGCTTCAGGTCGTAGGGCACAAATTGAATCTCAAGCCCGAAGCGCGCGAGATCCCGCACGGCCTCCGGCACCTGCGAAGGGGGGATATGGTCGTCCAGGTACAGGATGAGCCGATCGGGCTTCATCGTCTGGTCCATCAGGCGCTTGAGCACGATGTCCAGTGTGCCGAAGCGGGCGGGATAGCTGGTCAGCGACACGGTAATTTTTCGGTCCCGCGCCTCCCGGTTCAGCGCCCACGTCAGCGTGCCGGCGGCAATGTGCGCCAGCGCCTCGGGCAGAACGCGCGCCTGATACGCCCTTTTGCGCCTGCGGCGCCGCCTGCGCGCGTCCCGGACAATCACCTTTTGCAAATGGTTGACGAGTCTTCTGGCAAACTGCATCGCAGCTTCTCCCGTTCGCTTGATCTCAGGCCAAAGGGGCCTTCGATCCGCCAAAATCATTAACTTTCGTTAATAAAATATTTCCGAACGGAAAACAACTGTTCCGCTCGGAGGGATTCAGGCGAATATCCGGCGCAATATCGCACCCTTTATTGACGGATTTCGCATTTCATGTCGCTTTTGCGTTAGTATTGTATTCCTTCCCGGACGTCCCGTCAAGCGGGCTGCGCGTTAAGTCTCGCGCATCGCGCGCGTTCTACATTTTTCGTGACTTCCCGCGCCGCGTTGTGCTATAATGGGGCAAATCGGTGGAGGTGGCGTCATGCGGCTGGAACGGGTGCGGGTGGAGCGGGAACTGACGCCGGGCGAAGCGCCGCGCGGCGCGTTTTATGCCCGGGACATTGCCTCCGTCGCGCCCGCGCTCCTGGAAAAGTACGCGGGCACGGCGCAGCTGATCTACATGGACCCGCCCTTTCTGACGGGAAACAGCTTTACCATGCGCACGCGGGTGGGCGAAAAGGAGTGGAAAAGCGGCATCGGCTCGCTGACGCAGACCGCCTACGCCGACGATCTGCCGCCCGAGGCCCACTACGCCATGCTGCGCCACGCGCTGGTGACGGCGCGGGACCTTCTGTCGGACAGCGGCGTCCTGTTTCTTCACGCGGACTTCCGCACCGGCGCGCGCCTCAGGCTGCTGGCCGACGAGGTGTTTGGCGAGGGCAATTTTCTCAACGAGATCATCTGGGCCTACCAGACCGGCGGCCGCGCGCGGCGCTACTTCAGCCGGAAGCACGACGTCATCTTTTTTTACCGCAAGGGGCGCCGCTACTTTTTCAACATCGCCGCCGTGCCGGTGGAGCGCGAAGGCGCGCGGCGCAACCACATGAAGCGCCACGTGGACACCGATGGCCGCGTCTACCGGTCGATCCGCTCCGGCGGCAAGATCTACACCTATTATGACGACGACCCCGCCTACCCCGGCGACGTGTGGAGCGACGTGAGCCACCTGCAGCAGAAAGACCCTCAGCGCACCGGCTACGACACGCAAAAGCCGCTGAGCCTCCTGACCCGCATCGTGCGCTGCGCCTCCCGCCCCGGCGACCTGGTGATGGACCTCTTTGCCGGCTCGGGCACCACGCTGGATGCCGCCCGCCAGGAGGGCCGCCGCTTTGTGGGCGTGGACAAGAGCCCTTTTTCCCACCAGACGGTGCGCAAGCGCCTGATGGGCGCGCAGGTGCTCTTTGACGCGCCCCCCTCCGAGGGTGAACCCGAGGCGGACTGCTCCCTTCTGACCGGCGTCGGCTTTTATGAGCTTACGCTGAACCGCTTCCAACTGGAAGAAGGCATCGCCGCGCGCAGATTCAGCGCGCTGGACGCGGTGGACAACTGGGGCGCGGGCTACCTTCGGGATGGCGTCTTCCGCCTGATGGCGCGGGAGGAGCGCACGCAGCGGGCCCCCGCCCTGACCGGCCGGCTGAGCCTTCCGGTGTTTGACGGCGCGCCGGTGGTGCGGGTGGGCGACGTGCTGGGCCGCGCCTTCTACTACGTGCTGAAGGGTTGAAATTCAAAAAACGCTGGCACGCCCTCAATTTTCCGGCTTCCGGACCGGGCTGAAATTAACAAAAACCGCCGCGCGTGCGCGCTTGCGCATCGGCGGCGTTTCTTGTATAATCATCGGCAATATACCGATGTACTGCGCAAAAGCGCGCGTCGGGAACAGAATATTTTGGGGAGGCGTTCAAAGATGAACCGCGTTTTCAATTTTGCGCCCGGGCCTGCCGCGATGCCCCTCGAAGCGCTGGAAACCGCAGCGCGAGAGATGGCCTCGTACAAGGACACGGGCGTTTCCGTGATGGAGATGAGCCACCGCTCCAAGATGTACCTGGAGATCTTTGACGAAACGGTGGCCCTCGTGCGGGAGCTGATGGCGATTCCCGACGAATACGCGGTTCTTCTGCTCCAGGGCGGCGCCACCGCCCAGTTCGCGGCCGTGCCGATGAACCTGCTGACCGGAAGCGGCAAGGCCGACTACGTGGACAGCGGCTCCTTCGCCCACGGCGCGATGGCGGAGGCCGAAAAGTACGGCACGGTCCGCGCCGCCGCCAGTTCCCGGGATGCCGGCTACACCCGCGTGCCGGAGGTGGAGCGCGCCGCCCTCGACCCCGAGGCGGATTACGTGCACATTACCACCAACAACACCATCTACGGCACCCGGTTCACGCGCCTTCCCGACACCGGGCGCGTGCCGCTGGTGGCGGACATGTCCTCCAACATCCTGTCGGAAGTGTACGACGTGCGGTCCTTCGGCGTGATCTACGCCGGCGCGCAAAAGAACATCGGCCCCGCCGGCGTGACGCTGGTGGTGGTGCGCAAGGATCTTTTGGGCCGGGAAATGCCCGCCACCCCCAAGGTGCTCAGCTGGAAGAAGATGGCCGACGCCGGATCGATGCTCAACACCCCCGCCACCTACTCGATCTACATGGCGGGGCTGTGCCTGAAGTGGCTGAAGAAAATGGGCGGCGTCGCCGCGATGGAAGAGATCAACCTCGAAAAGGCGAAGATGCTCTACGACTTTCTGGACGGGAGCCGCCTTTTCAAGGGCGTCGCCGAGGCGCCCTGGCGCTCCCGGATGAACGTCACCTTCCGCAGCGGCGACGAGGCGCTGGACGCCGCCTTCGTCAAGGAAGCGGCCGCGGCGGGGCTCATCAACCTCAAGGGGCACCGCTCGGTGGGCGGCATGCGCGCCAGCATCTACAACGCCATGCCCGTGGAGGGCGTCCGGGCGCTGGTGGACTTCATGAAGCGCTTTGAAGCCGGGAGGGCATGAAGTATGTATACGATCAGAACCCTCAACGATATCTCGCCCATCTACAAAAACCACCTGAGCGCGGACCGCTACGCCGTGGGCCCCGAAACGGAAAACCCCGACGCCATCCTGGTGCGCAGCGCCGACATGCACAAGCTGGCGCTGCCCGAATCGCTGCTGGCCGTGGCCCGGGCTGGGGCGGGCGTCAACAACATCCCCGTGGACGCGCTGGCGCAAAAGGGCGTGGTGGTGTTCAACACCCCCGGCGCCAACGCCAACGCGGTGCGCGAGCTGGCCGTGGCGGCGCTTCTGCTGTCCTCGCGCAAGATCATCAAGGGCATCGAATGGGTACGCACCCTCAAGGGCATGGGCGCGGAGGTGCCCAAGCTGGTGGAAAAGGGCAAGAGCCGGTTCGTGGGGCCGGAGCTCCGGGGCAAGACGCTGGGCGTGATCGGTCTGGGCGGCGTGGGCGTATTGGTGGCCAACGCCGGCGCCGGGCTGGACATGAACGTCATCGGCTTTGACCCGTTCATCACCGTGGAACACGCCTGGATGCTGTCCCGGTCGGTGCACCGCGTGTCCAGCCAGGAGGAGCTCTTGTCCAAGAGCGACTACGTATCCATCCACATCCCGCTGATGGCCGAAACCCGCGGCAGCTTCGGCGCGGCCCAGCTCGCCCACATGAAGCGCGGCGCGACGCTGATCAACCTGTCCCGCGGCGAGCTGGTGGTCAACCGGGACGTGCTGGCCGCCATCGAGAGCCGCCGCCTGCGCGCTTACGTGACCGACTTCCCCGAGGACGAGCTGATCGGTGAAAAGGGCGTGGTGGCCATCCCCCACCTGGGCGCGTCCACCCCGGAGAGCGAGGACAACTGCGTGGTCATGGCCAGCCGCCAGATCGACGAATACCTGCGCCTGGGCGCGATCAAAAATTCCGTCAACTACCCGGACTGCGAGCTGGGCGACATCGCGGGACACCGCGTGTGCGTGCTGCACGCCAACGTACAGGGCGTGGTGGGCGCGATCACGGCGAAAATCGCTTCGGCCAACATCAACATCGGCGGCATGGTCAACCGCTCCCGCGGCAAGTACGCCTACACCGCGCTGGATCTGGACGAGAGCATCCCGCCGGCGCTGTGCCGCGAGATTTCCTCGCTGGACACCGTCTACGGGGTGCGCTGTCTGTGACGCGCGTCAGATCGTCGCCCCACAACCATACGCGGTACGTGGACGGCAAAAATACCGTACCGGAAATGGCCCGCGCGGCGTTTGAAAGGGGCTTCGTGTCCTTCGGATTTTCCGAGCACGGCCGGCAGAGCTTTGACCGCGAGTGCGGCATGAGCCTTCTCAGGGAAGACGCCTACCGAAGAGAAGTCGCCCGGATAAAGGAAGAATATGCGGGCCGCATGCGCGTGTGGCTGGGCGTCGAGCGGGACGCCGGCGCGCTGAGTGACCGCACGCAGTACGATTACGTGATCGGCGCGCAGCACTACCTCCCGGCCCAGGGCGGTCCCATCGCGGTGGACAGCTCCAAAGAGAACCTCATCCGCCTGATCGACGACAGCTACGGCGGCGACCCCTACCGGATGACGGCGGACTACTTCCGCCGCTACGCGGACTACATCGAGTCCTACCGGCCGGACATCATCGCCCATTTTGATCTGGTGAAAAAGCTCAACGGAAGCGGCGCCTTCTTCGACGAGAACGACCCGGGCTATATCGGCTCCGCCCTCGAGGCACTGGAGCGGATGGCCGCCTCCGGCGCGCTCCTCGAGGTCAACACGGGCGCGATCGCCCGGGGCTGGCGGAACGACCCCTATCCCGACCCCCGCCTGCTGCGGCGTTGGCGCGAGCTGGGCGGCCGCGCGATCATCAGCGGCGACTGCCACGACGCGGCCTACATTGACTGCGCCTTTGACCACTGCGAGCAGGCGCTGCTGGACGCGGGCTTCCGGGAGGCCTGGCGCCTGGGAACCGGGGACGACCGCTTCGAGCCGGTGCCCCTCGGTTAAGCCTTCGGATTCTTCAGCGCGAAGGAAGCGCGTTTCGGACAGAATGCCGCATGGTCATTCGCTGTCCCATTCCTCAAAATTGTCCCTGAGCAGCCGGCCGATCTCCTTCAGCACGTTGCGCTGCCGCCCGCTGGCGGGCGTCTTGTCCAGCACATTGTCGCCCAGCGAGTCCTGGAGCATGTAGTCCATCGACAGGCTGAGCTCGTTGGCGATGGCCACCAGCGTCTCCACGCTGGCCTTGCGGGTGCCGCGCTCAATGTGCCCGAGAAAGGAAAGCGAAAGGCCCAGCTTGCGGGCCAGCTCCTCCTGCGTCATCCGCATCGCCTTGCGGCGCTTGCGGATCCTCATGCCAAGGCTCTTGTAGTCCATATCCATATCCCTCGTCCCGACCGCAAATTGTGTCCGGCCCAGGAAGCGCCGGACCCGTTCCGTTCCATTGACGCGGTTTTGCCGCGAAAAGTTCCGGTCCGCAGCCCCTGGCGCGCTTGATAAGGCGCGCCAGAAAATGCTATAATAAGAAAAAATTGATGCGTTGGAGCGACCGATGCGAAAACCCTTGCGGCGCTGGCCGTGGCTGATCCTGGGGCAGGCGCTGATTCTTTCGATTTTGACGGCGCTGGCGGTTCTGACGCTCACCGGCGCGGACGCGGACGGCGCGGCGTATCGGGCGATGATGTGGGGCGTCGTGCCGCTCTCCGGCGCGGTGACGGCTTTTTTCGCCGTTTTTCGGGGCCTGAATAGCTTCGCGGCGTTTTGGCTGCCGCCCGTCGTCCAAACCGCGGTCCACTGGCTGATCACGGGGATGCCGCCGCTCTCGGCGGGCATGCCGCTGACGGCCGCGCTGGTCTCGATCGTGGGCGCGGCGGCCGGCGAGGAGGCCCGGCGCCGCTTTCAAAAGCAAAACCGCAGAAAGAAATAATCGGAGGCGCGACATGGCGAAAAATCTGATCCTCACCTGTGACGCGGGCACGACCGGCAGCAAGTGTTCGGTGTTTGACCCCAAGGGCGCGGCGCTGTGCGTGGTGAAAAAAGAGTACGGCACCGCGTACCCCAAGCCCAACTGGTCCGAACAGGACCCGGAGGTGCTGCTCCAGTCCATCATCGACGGCGTTCGGGAGCTGCTCTCCCAGGTCAGCCCCCAGGACATTGCCTGCGTGGGCCTTTCCGGCACGATGAATGGCTGCATCGCCGTCGCCGAGAACGGCCGCGCCCTCTACCCCAACATCATCCACTCGGACTCCCGCGCCTGGCGGGAGGCCCAGGCCATCGAAAAGGTGATCTCCCGGGAAGATTTTTACCGCATGACCGGCAACCGGCTGGACCACCACTTCACGCTGCCCAAGATCCTGTGGGTGCGCAAGCACCTGCCGGACGTCTACCGGCGCACCCGCTGGTGGCTGAACACCAAGGACTATCTTTACGCGCGGCTCACGGGGCGCGTGGGCTTCACCGACTATTCCGACGCGTCGCTGACCATTGCGCTGGACCTCAAGAAGAAGGCCTGGGCCTCCGAGCTTCTCACCGATCTGGGCCTTGACCCCGCCCGGATGCCCCAGGTGCTGAAGGGCTCGGACGTTTCCGGCCGCGTCACCCGCGAGATGGCGCGCCTGACGGGCCTTCTGCCCGGGACGCCGGTTTCCATGGGCGGCGGCGACGGCGCCTGCGCCGGCCGCGGCGCGGGGCTTTTCAAGCCGGGCGCGGGCTACTGCTGCATCGGCTCCAGCGCCTGGGTGTCCCAGCTGACGCCGGAACCGCTGCTGGACGGCCGGCAGCGCATCTTCAACTATCTGGACATGGACGGCGAGATCAACCACTCGCTGGGCGTGGTGCAGACCGCCGCCTCCGCCTACGACTGGGCGGTGGGCAACCTGCTCTCCGACGGGCGCAAACTGACCGGCGCGGATTATTCCCGCATTGAGAACATGGCTCGCCAGATCGATCCGGGCGCGGAGGGCGTGATGTTCCTCAACACCCTCATGGGCGAGCGCACCCCCTACTGGGACCCCAACTCCAAGGGCTGCCTGGTGGGCTTTTCGCTCTACCACGACCAGCGCCACGTGGCCCGGGCCATCTATGAGGGGGTGGCGCTGTCGCTCAACACCGTGGCCCGCATCATGGCGGAAAACGGCGCGCCCATTGACTCCATCATCCTCACCGGCGGCGGCGCGCGCAGCGGCCTGTGGCCGGACATCTTCGCCAGCGTCTTCGGCGTGCCCACCAGCGTCCACTACGCGCCGGGCGAGGGCACCAGCCTGGGCGCGGCGATGACGGCGGGCGTGGGCATCGGCATCTTCAAAGACTACGCGGAGGCGGCGGGCATCGTGCGCACCCGGTCGCAGCACGCGGTCAACCCCGCCTGGGCCGACAAGTACAAAAAGGTGTACGCCATCTTCAGCGGCATCTACGACCGGATGAAACCCGTCTTTGACGGCATCGCGGGAGAATGGCCGCAATGAAGCCCTCCATCGACGACCCCCACGGCTTCATCGAGCGGGTCCGCCCCGCCTATGACGAGTTGTTCCAGTGCGCCTACGCGCTGACCGGCAACCTTGAACTGGCGGAATACGTGCTGCGCAGCGCGCTGCTGGCGGCGTATTTGCGCCGCGGCGAGTGGCACGAGCGGATGAGCTTTCACGAGGGCATCGCCTACGCGCTGCGGGCCGTGGCGCTGACGGAGCTGAAGCGCATCCGCGCTGTCGGCGGCTACGAGCTGGACTGGGCCCTCCCCTCCGGGCCGGACCTGACGCCGGAGGAGGCGGCGCTCTTCGCCCGCGTGGAGCGGGAATCGCCCCGCACCCAGCGGCTGATGCTGATGCTCTACGGCTGCGCGATGAAGGTGTCCCAGACGGCCCAGGCGCTCTCGATGAGCCCTCCCGCCGTGCGGGAGGCCCAGCGGAGGCTTCTTTCGCGGCTCACCCGGGCGACGCGCCTCGGGCGGCGTGAGATGGAGGCGCGGCTCGAGCGCCTCAGCGAAAAGCTGCTGTCAACCCCCTGTCCCGACGCGCCCGCCTGCGGGCAGGTGCTGCGCGCCTTTGAGCGCGATGCCCAGGGGCAGGCCGGCCGAAAAAAAAGCGCGAGCCATGTGGTGGGGATGGCGTTTCTCATCGCTGGGGCGCTATTGTGCGCGCTATTGTTCTGGCTCCTGACGGTGCTGATGGAGCCGCGCGCCACCGTGTCCCCCACGGCGCGCCCGGCCGCCGCCGAAACCGGTGCAATTTCTTCAACAAACGCTGGTTGACAAACGCCGCGCGCGCTTGATATACTTGCCGAAATATAGAAAATTGGAGGACCCGCCATGCTGGGAACAATCCGGGAAGGGCTGACCTTTGACGACGTGCTGCTGGTGCCGCGGCGCAGCGGCGTGCTGCCCAAGGATGTGGATCTGTCGGTTTCTCTGTGCGAAGATCTGAATCTCAACATTCCGCTTTTGTCCGCCGCGATGGACACCGTCACCGACGCGCGCCTGGCCATCGCCATGGCCCGCGAGGGCGGGATGGGCGTGATTCACAAGAACATGTCCATTCAGGAGCAGGCCATGCAGGTGGACAAGGTCAAGCGAAGCGAGAACGGCGTCATCAACGATCCGTTCTTTTTGCACCCGGACGACCTGACCAGCGACGCGCTGAAGCTGATGGAGCGCTACCGCATCTCCGGCGTGCCCATCACCCAGGACGGCAAGCTCGTGGGCATTTTGACCAACCGCGACCTGCGCTTTGTCACCGAGTTTGACGTGCCGGTTTCCACCTACATGACCAGCAAGAACCTCATCACCGCCCCGGTGGGCACGACCCTTGAGGAAGCCAAGCGGATCCTGGCCCGCCACAAGGTGGAAAAGCTGCCGCTGGTGGACGCCGAGGGCAACCTCCGGGGGCTGATCACCATCAAGGACATCCAGAAGGCGGTCAAGTACCCCTTCTCCGCCAAGGACAAGGACGGGCGGCTTCTGTGCGCGGCGGCGGTGGGCGTGGCCCACGATACGCTGGAGCGCGTGAAGGCGCTGGCGGGCGCCCACGTGGACGCCATTGCCCTCGATACCGCCCACGGCCATTCGGCCGGGGTGCTTGAAATGGTGGAGCGCATCCGTTCGCTCTACCCCGACCTGCGGCTGATCGCGGGCAACGTGGCCACCGCCGCCGCCACGCGGGATCTGATCCGCGCCGGCGCGGACGTGGTCAAGGTGGGCATCGGCCCCGGTTCCATCTGCACCACCCGCGTGGTGGCCGGCATCGGCGTACCGCAGATCACCGCCATCTCCGACTGCGCCGAGGCGGCGGACGCGCTGGGCAAGGTCATCATCGCCGACGGCGGCATCAAGTACTCCGGCGACGTGACCAAGGCCATCGCCGCCGGCGCCTCCGCGGTCATGATCGGAAGCCTCTTTGCCGGCACCGACGAGAGCCCGGGCGCCATCGAAATCTACCAGGGCCGCTCCTACAAGGTGTACCGCGGCATGGGCTCACTGGGCGCCATGGCCGAGGGCAGCAAGGACCGCTACTTCCAGGAGGACGCCAAGAAGCTGGTGCCCGAAGGCGTCGAGGGCCGCGTGCCCTACAAGGGCATGCTGTCGGAAACGGTGTTCCAGCTGATGGGCGGCCTGCGCAGCGGCATGGGCTACTGCGGCACCCCCAGCATCCGGGCGCTGCGCACCGAGGCAGAGTTCATCCGCATCACCAGCGCCGGCCTCATCGAGAGCCATCCCCACGACATCTCCATCACAAAAGAAGCCCCCAACTACTCGGTCGGGCAGTAAGCGCAAAGGAAGCCTGTACGATGAATGGATTCGCCCCCGGGCGTTTGGCGCCCGCAAAGCTGACCGCGCTGGTTCTGGCGCTGATTCTGACGCTGGTTCCGCTCCAGGCCCCTCCCGCGCTGGCCGCCGAAAGGGTGCGCGTGACGCTGCGCGCCTCGGTCACGCTGGGGCTGGTGCCCGGGTGGAACGACAGCCAGATGCTGACCGCCTCGGTCAAGGCGCCGGAGGGCGACGAGACGCCCGCCGTACTGTGGCAGAGCAGCGCGCCCACCGTGGTGAAAGTGGACGCCGAGGGCCGGCTGACCGCCCTCCGAAAGGGCACCGCCACCATCCGCGCCACCGCGGGCGGCGTCACGGCCCGCTGCCGCGTTACCGTCAAGCGGCTGCCCGTGCGCTCACTGACGCTGAGCCGCAAAAAGGTGACGCTGCTGGCGGGCCGCGACGGGTACCAGTTTGTTTCAAAGACCACGCCTTCAAACGCGGACAACCCCGCCGTCACCTGGTCCAGCTCGCGCCCCACCGTGGCCTCGGTGGACCCGGAGACCGGCTACGTCACGCCACTGAAGGCCGGCACCGCCACCATCCGCTGCCGCGCCGCCGACGGCACCCAGAAAAAGGCCTACGCCACCGTGGTGGTCAAGCCCGTGGTGCCCACGGCGCTGACCCTTGACCAGCCGTCCCTTGAGATCAACCTCGGCGCCACGGCGGCTCTGACGGCCACCGTTTCCCCCGCCGACGCCACCGATTCGCGGGTGACGTGGGCCAGCAGCAACCCCTCCGTCGCGTCCGTTTCCGGCGGCGTCGTGACCGGCCGGAAGTACGGCCGGGCCACCATCACCGCCAAGACCCGATCGGGCTCCATCCGCGCCCGGTGCCTTGTCAGCGTGGGCTACTTCACCACCACCTTCCGGGCGCTGGTCGTGGGCCAGGAGACCTATGTCGAGGCGATGGGCGGCAGGCTGGAGGGGCCCCATGTGGACGCGAGCCTGGTCAACAGCATGCTGCTCAACAGCGATTTTGGCGGCGGCAAGCGCGTGGACGTGACGCTGAAGGAAAACCTGACCGCGGAAAACCTGCGCAAGGAGCTGCGCAAAATGGCCTCCTGGGGCGTGGACGCGGACGACGTGACCTACTTCTACTATTCCGGCCACGGCAGCGAGGACGATCCCGGCGCGCTGGTGGGCGTGGACGGCGGCACCGTATCGGTGGACGAAGTGCGCCGCTACCTGGACAAGCTCCCCGGCACGGTGGTGGTCATGCTGGACAGCTGCTACTCCGGCTGGTATATCCGTTCCAAATCCGCGGGCGGCAGCCGCGGCCGCGTCGATCCCGCCGCCGTTACCAGCCGCGTGATATCCGCATTTTCAAAGGGCACCGACGGCGGACTCGCCGCCAAGACCTCGCTGGCGGATTCGCCCGCCGCCAAGGGCCGGTACATGGTGCTGACGGCCTGCTCCTCGGAGGAGTCCTCCTACATCATCCCCGCCGACAGCTTCCACGGCGCGTCGCTCTTCACCTTCCACCTGACGACCGGCGGCGGCGTCCGCGCGGCCAACTGGGAGGCGGGAAAGCTGCAGGCCGACGCCAACGGCAACCGCATCGTCACGCTGAGCGAGCTCTACCGGTACGTCCGGACCCGCGTGGCGGCCAACGCGGCGCTGAAGCGCGCGAAAGTGAAACAGTCCGTGCGCGTCTGGCCCGCGGACAGCGCCTTTGCGGTGCTCCAGCGAACCCCCTGACCGGGTGAAACGCACCGGTTGACAAAACCGGACGAGAATGGTATAGTAAAATGAAACGCGAGGATGGGAACCAGTACGCGCGAAGTCACGCTTCAGAGAGCCCTCGGCCGGTGCGAGAGGGCGCGCGAATCGGGCGGAATACATCCCGGAGCGGAGCGGGCGAACCCTCCCGGCGGGCCGGGGTCCGATAGTCCGCTACGGCCAGCGACCGTGACAGCGCTTCGAGGCCGCCCCTGGGCGGCGAACGGAAGTGGTACCGCGGCAACGCCGCCTTCCCCGTACGGGGCGGGCGGTTTTTCGATATCAGGGAGGGGAAGTTCATGAAGTTTACCCAGGATATGCTGGCCGGGCAGATGCGCGACATCAGTGGCAGCGCCATTCGCGAAATCTTTCACCTGCTGGCCAGGCCCGGCATGATCTCCTTTGCGGGCGGCAACCCCGCCGCCAGCGCGCTGGAGCCGGAGGTGATCTCCGAAATGGCGCGGGAGGTGCTGGAGAAAAACGGCTGGACGCTGCTCCAGTACGGCGCCACGGAGGGCTTTGCGCCGCTGCGGGAGAGCATCGCAGCCTTCTCCGCGCGGGCGGGCGTCCGGACCGATCCTTCCCACATCCTGCCCACCCAGGGCTCGCAGCAGGCGATGGATCTGATCTGCAAGGCGCTGCTCAACCCGGGCGATGCGGTGCTGGTGGAGTCCCCCACGTTTCTCGGCGCGCTGCACACGCTGCGCACCTACCGGGCGGATCTGCACGCCCTCGAAACCGACGAGGGCGGCGTGATCGTGGACGCCGCCGAGGAGGCGATCCGCCGGCACCACCCAAAGCTGATGTACGTCATCCCCACCTTCCAAAACCCCACCGGCCGCACGCTGGCGCGGGATCGCCGGGAAAAGCTGGCGCGCCTGGCCGCGCGCTACGGCGTGGTGCTGATCGAGGACGACCCCTACCGCGACGTGCGCTTTTCCGGCGAGCCGCTGCCCGCCATCAAATCCTTTGATTCCGAAGGCTGGGTGGTGTACCTGGGCAGCTTCTCCAAGACCATCGCGCCGGGGCTCCGGGTGGGCTACGCGGCGGTGGACAACGAGGCGCTGCTGAAGAAGATGATCATCGGCAAGCAGGCCACCGACGTGCATTCGCCGCTGATCAACCAGGCCATCGTGGACGCGTACCTGCGCAGCGGACGGATGGACGGCCATCTGGCGCGCATTTCGGCCGACTACGGCGCGCGGCTTCGCGTGATGCTGGAAAAGCTGGACGAGCTTCCCCCCTCCGTCGCCCACACGCAGCCCGAGGGCGGCCTGTTCGTCTGGGCCGCCCTGCCCGAAGGCGTGGACGCATTGGCCATGCTGAAAGAAGCGGTGGCCGAAAATGTCGCCTACGTGCCCGGCACCCACTTTTACTTTGACGGCGGCCGCCTGAACACCATGCGCCTGAACTTCTCCAACGGCAGGTTCACGGACGTGGCGGAGGGCATGGCCCGCCTCAACGCCATCATTCTCAGGACGCTTGAAAAAACGGAGGGTTCCAAATGAAATCAGCCCTGGACATCCTGCGCGAGCGCGGCTTTGTCGCCCAGGTCACCTTTGAGGACGAGCTGGAAAAGCTGTTTGAATCGGGCGAGGTCGTCACCTTCTACACCGGCTTTGACCCCACCGCCGACAGCCTGCACATCGGCCACTACATCCCCATCATGGCCATGAGCCATCTGCAGAAGGCCGGACACCGCCCCATCGCGCTGATGGGCGGCGGCACCGCCATGGTGGGCGACCCTTCCGGCAAGACCGACATGCGCAGGATGCTGACCGTGGAGGATATCGACCGCAACGTCCAGGCGGTCAAGGCGCAGATGGCGCGCTTTCTCGACTTTGAAACCGACGCGCCCAACCGCGCCATCATGACCGACAACGCCGACTGGCTGCGCTCCCTGAAGTACGTGGACTTCCTCCGGGATGTGGGCGCGCTGTTTTCGGTCAACCGCATGCTGACCGCCGAGTGCTACCGGCAGCGCCTGGAAAAGGGGCTGACCTTCCTCGAGTTCAACTACATGCTGATGCAGAGCTACGACTTCCTCGAGCTCTTCCACCGCCACAACTGCGTGTTGCAGACCGGCGGCGACGACCAGTGGAGCAACATGCTCTCCGGCGCGGACCTGATCCGCCGCAAGGAGGGCAGGAGCGCCTTCGCGCTGACGTTCAAGCTCCTGCTCACCCACGACGGCCGCAAGATGGGCAAGACCGAAAAGGGCGCGCTGTGGCTGGACCCCAGCCGCACCAGCCCCTACGACTTCTACCAGTACTTCCGCAACGTGGACGACCAGGACGTGGAAAAATGTCTTTCGCTGCTCACGTTCCTGCCGATGGACGAGGTCCGGCGCCTTGCCGCCCTCGAGGGCTCCGGCATCAACCAGGCCAAGCGCGTGCTGGCCTTTGAGGTCACAAAGCTCATCCACGGCGAGGCGGAGGCCGAAAAGGCCCGCGGCGCGGCGGAGGCGCTCTTTGGCGGCGGCGGCGCCCTCGACGATATCCCCACCACCCGCATCACCCCGGCGCAGTTCAGCGAGGACTCGCGGCTGGTGGCGCTGTGCGCGCTGACGGGGCTCACAAAGTCCAAGGGCGAGGCCCGCAAGGCCATCGAGGGCGGCGGGCTGTACCTGGGCGACGAAAAGGTGACCGATGTGGACCGGCGCGCCACCCTCGAGCAGCTCGAAGCCGGGCTGATCCTGCGGCGCGGCAAGAAGCGTTACCATCGCGTGCTGCTGAGCCGATGAGCGCCCCATACAAAACCCTGATGAAGCGCGGCGCCGACGAAATGATCGTCAACAAGTCGCGCTTCATCGGCCACGGCGCGCCGGTCTCCGACGAGGAGGGCGCGCTTGCCTTTCTGAATGAGGTTCGAAAGAGGCACCGGGAGGCCACCCACAACGTCTACGCCTATATACTGGGGCCCAACATGGGCGCGATGCGCTTCAGCGACGACGGCGAGCCCTCCGGCACCGCGGGTATGCCGGTGCTGGAGGTACTGCGCGCGAAGGGGCTCACGGACTGCTGCGTGGTGGTCACCCGCTATTTCGGCGGGGTGCTCTTGGGGACGGGCGGCCTGGTGCGCGCCTACGCCCAGGGCGCGGCCCGCGCAGTGGAGGCCTGCGGCATCGGCACCATGTACCCCACTGCCCGCTACCTGATGGACGTGGATTACCCGCTGCTGGGGCGCCTGGAGCACCACCTGAAGACCCAGCCGGCGGTCCTGGAGGACAAGCACTTTGCCGACGTGGTCACGCTGACGCTGGTGGTCAGGTGCCGGGACGAGGCCGCCTTCATTGAAGGCGTCACGCGCGCCACCGACGGCCGGGTGACGCCCGTCCGGTTTGAGGAGATGTACCGCCCATGGGAAGTGTAGAACGGCCCCCTACCCCGCTGGCCGCCGGGCTGAGCGCGGAGGACGTCGAGGCCCGCCGGCGGCTGGGGCAGGACAACAGCGCGCGGGAGAAAACCGGAAAGAGCGTGGGCCGCATCCTCCGGGACAATCTTCTGACCCTTTTCAACCTGCTCAACCTCGCGCTGGCGGCGGCAGTCGTCGCGGTGGGCTCGTTTCGCAACGCCCTTTTCATGGGCGTGGTGGCGTCCAACGCCGTCATCGGCACCGTGCAGGAGATTCGCGCCCGCCGCGCGGTGGAGAAACTGAAGCTGGTGATCGCGCCCGCCGCGCGGGTGATCCGGGACGGGCGCCCCGGCTCCATCCCGGTGGAACAGCTGGTGCTGGACGATCTGATCCTCCTCGAAACGGGCGACCAGATCCCCGTGGATGCCCAGGTGCGCGAAGGCGTGCTGGAGGTGGACGAATCCCTGCTGACCGGCGAAAGCCTGCCCGTCCGCCGCGGGCCCGGCGAGCTTTTGCGCTCCGGCAGCTTTGCCGTCGCCGGGAAGTGCGTCGCCCAGGCGCGGCGAGTGGGGGCTGACACCTACGCCGCCGCGCTCGAGCGGGAGGCGAAGGTCACCGCGCGCCCCTCTTCCGAGCTGATGCGCTCGCTGAACGCGCTGATCCGCTTTCTGAGCTTCCTGATCGTGCCGGTGGGGGTGGCGCTCTTTATCCGGCAGTTCCGCTTTGGCGGCGCGTCGCTCCAGGACAGCGTGGTGGGCAGCGTCGCGGCCATGGTGGGCATGATCCCGGAGGGGCTGGTGCTTTTGACCAGCGTGGCGCTGGCGGTGGGCGTGGTGCGCCTGGCGCGGCGCAAGACGCTGGTGCAGTCACTGTATTCCATGGAGGATCTGGCCCGGGTGGACGTGCTGTGCCTGGACAAGACGGGCACCCTCACCTCGGGAAACCTGTGCTTTGACCGCCTGGAACCCCTCGGCGGCGACGAATCGGAGTGTGCGCGCCTTCTGGGCGCGGCGCTCCACGCCGTGGGCGGCTCGGACGCCACTTCCCGGGCGCTCATGCCCCGCTTCCCCGCGCCGGACTGCGCCACAGGCCGCACCGCGCCGTTTTCGTCGGCCCGCAAGTGGTCCGGCGCGGCGGTGGAGGGCGCGGCGGTGATCCTGGGCGCGCCCCAGTTCGTGCTGCCCGGGATGGATGGGGCGCTCGAGCGCCGGATCGCCGCCCTCACCTCGGAAGGGACGCGGGTGCTGATGCTGGCCCGCTCGGAAGGCCCGCTGCCCGAGGAGGGCCTGCCGCCGGACCTTGCGCCGCTGGCGCTGGTCTTGCTGACGGACGAGGTGCGCCCGGAGGCCGGGGAAACGCTGGCCTTCTTCGCCCGGGAGGATGTCGAAATCAAGGTGATCTCCGGCGACGACGCGCGGACCGCCGCCGCCGTGGCCCGGCGCGCGGGCGTCCGGAACGCGGACCGCTATATCGACGTGTCCGCGCTGCCGGACGAGGACGCCATCCGCGACGCGGCGACGCGCCATTCGGTCTTTGGGCGCGTTACGCCCCAAGAGAAGCGGCTGATCGTGCGCGCGCTGAAGGAGGCGGGGCACACCGTGGCCATGACCGGCGACGGCGTCAACGACATTCCCGCGCTGAAGGAGGCGGACTGCTCCATCGCCATGGCCTCCGGCAGCGACGCGGCGCGGCACGTGGCGAGCCTGGTGCTGCTGGACTGCAACTTCGCCTCGCTGCCCGAAGTGGTGATGGAGGGCCGCCGGGTGATCGGCAACCTGCGCCGTTCGGCGTCGCTCTTTCTGACCAAGACGGTGTTTTCGTTCCTGCTGAGCCTTCTGTCCCTCGCCACCGGGGCGGGCTATCCCTTTGTTCCGATTCAGCTGACGCTGTTTTCCTCGGCGGCGGTGGGCATTCCGTCGTTTCTTCTGGCCCTCGAGCCCAACCGCGCCCGGGCGGAAGGACGGTTTTTTCCCTATGTTCTCTCCCGGGCGCTGCCGGGGGGGCTGATCATCGCGCTGGGCGCGTGGGCGCTGTCCGCCTTTGGCGCGTCGCGGGGCTTGACCCCGGACGAAACGGGCACGCTGGCGACCCTCTACCTGATGGCGCTGGGCCTTGCGGTGCTTTTCACCGCCTGCCGGCCGCTGAACGCCCGCCGCGCGATGGTCTTTATGCTGTCGGCGCTGATCCTCTCCGCCGCGCTTTTGTTCTTCCCCGGCTTTTTTGAGCTGACGCCCCTGTCCGCCGGATCCCTCCGGGCACTGGGCCTTTTGACCGCCGCCGCAGTCCCCGGCTACGCCGCGCTGAACCTGGTCATTTCCCGCATATTCCGGCGGATTTCGGCAGAAAAAACCTTGCATCCGTAATGCGGCGGGTGTATACTAATCTTTAAATATTCAGAATGGAGGGGCTGATCATGGAAATCCGCACTGTGCCCGCCACCACGCTCAAGGCCAAGCCCGCCGATGAAACCAAGCTGGGCTTCGGCAAAATATTCACCGACCACATGTTTGAAATGGATTACTCGGTGGAGAAGGGCTGGCACGACCCCCGCGTAACGCCCTTCCACAATTTTGAGCTGTCCCCCGCCGCCATGGTGCTACACTACAGCCAGACCATCTTTGAGGGCCTGAAGATGTACCGCACGCCGGACGGTTTTCAGCTGTTCCGGCCCCGGGACAACTTCCGCCGCATGAACGTCTCCGCCGAACGGCTGGCGATCCCCGCCTTTGACGTGGAAGCGGCCATGGCGGGCCTTCTGAAGCTGCTGGAGATGGACAGGGAATGGACGCCATCGCTGCCCGGCACTTCCCTCTACATCCGGCCGACGATCATCGCCACCGACCCCTACGTGGGCGTGCGCAGCGGCTACACCTACAAGTTCTTCATCATCCTGTCGCCGGTGGGCGCCTACTACGCCAGCGGGCTTGAGCCGGTGGGCATCTACGTGGAGGACAAGTACGTGCGCGCGGTGCGCGGCGGCGTGGGCTTTGCCAAGACCGGCGGCAACTACGCGGCCTCCCTCAAGGCGGGCGACGTGGCCAAGGAAAAGGGCTACGCGCAGGTGCTCTGGCTGGACGGCATTGAGCAGAAGTACGTGGAAGAGGTCGGCTCGATGAACATGATGTTCGTCATCGACGGCAATGTCGTCACGCCCATGCTCAACGGCTCGATCCTCTCCGGCATCACCCGGGACTCCGTGCTGACCCTGGCGCGGGACGAGGGGCTTGCCGTGGAGGAGCGCAAGGTTTCCATCGACGAAATTGTGGAGGGCGCCAAATCCGGCCGCGTGACCGAGGCCTTCGGCACCGGCACCGCGGCGGTGGTATCCCCCGTGGGCACGCTGTGCTACGAGAGCGAGTGCGTCACCTTTGGCGACGGCAGCATCGGCAAGTACACCCGGCACTTCTACGACAAATTGACCGGCATCCAGTACGGCAGGGTCCCCGATCCCCACGGCTGGATCGTGAGGCTGTGAGGCGAATTACGGTACCGGAAGGCGTGCGGGCGATGTTGCTCGCACGCTATCTTTCCCGCGCGTTTCCCATGTGTCCCGGGCACATCCTCCGGGGCGCGCTGAAAAAGCGGGATGTGCGCGTCGGCGGCGCCCGCGCCGGCGAGGACGCCCTCGTTTCCGGCGGCGACCTTCTGACCGTCTACATCGACGAGCGCCACCTGACGGCCCCTGCCGCCGTACTCTACGACGACGGCCGCATCCTGGCGCTGGACAAGCCCCGCGGCCTGCCGGTGGACGTGGACGCCGACGGCATCGGCGAGGACACGCTGCTTTGCCGCGCCCGGGCGCTGCATCCGGGGGCGCGGCTGTGTCACCGGCTGGATGCCGGCACCGGCGGCGTGACGCTTCTGGCGCTGACGGACGAGGCGTATGGCGAAATCACCGCGCTGTTCCGGGACCACCGGATCGAGAAGACCTATCGCTGCCTGGTGAAGGGACGCCCGCCTCGGCCGGAGGGAACGCTCGTCCACTACCTAAAAAAAGACGCCGCCGCCGCCCGGGTGGCCGAATGCGCCCCGGGCGCGCCGGGGGCGATGCGCGCCGAGCTTTCCTACCGCGTGCTGGAGGGCCGCGGCGAAACCGCCCTTGTGGAAGCCGGCCTGGGCACCGGCCGCACCCATCAGATTCGCGCGCAGATGGCCCTGATCGGCTGCCCGGTTCTGGGCGACGACAAGTATGGCGACCGCGCGCTGAACAAGCGCCTTGGCGCCGCCTGGCCGCAGCTTTGGTGCGTGCGGCTGCGGCTGCCGGACGGGCGCGCCTTTGAATCCGAAGCAAAATTTTGAGCCCGGCTCCAGAGGAGCCGGGCTCAAAGCATCAAACGCGCTCAGCGCTTCGGGGCGGCGCGAATCAGGCCTTCCCGTTGCAGCCCAGCACATCCACCAGCTTGTGCTTGACCATGTTCTTGATGTTCTCGCGGGCGGGCTTCAGGTACTGACGCGGGTCAAAGTGATCCGGGTGATCCGCGAAATACTTGCGGATGGTGCCGGTCATCGCCAGGCGCAGGTCGGAGTCAATGTTGATCTTGCAGACGGCGGAGCGGGCGGCCTGGCGCAGCATGTCCTCGGGAATGCCGATGGCATCGGGCATCTTGCCGCCGTTGTCGTTGATCATCTTGACGTATTCGGGCATGACGCTGGAGGCGCCGTGCAGCACGATGGGGAAGCCCGGCAGGCGCTTGACGATTTCATCCAGAATGTCAAAGCGCAGCTGCGGCTTCTGGCCGGGCTTGAACTTATAGGCGCCGTGGCTGGTGCCGATGGCGATGGCGAGGGAGTCCACGCCGGTCTTGGAGACGAATTCTTCCACCTCGTCCGGGCGGGTGTAGGAGGCGTCCTCGGCGGAAACGTTGACCTTGTCCTCGATGCCGGCCAGGCGGCCCAGCTCGCCCTCGACCACCACGCCGTGATCGTGGGCGTATTCGACGACCTGGCGGGTCAGCTTGATGTTTTCCTCAAAGGGGTGATGGGAGCCGTCGATCATGACGGAGGTAAAGCCGCCGTCGATGCAGGATTTGCACAGCTCAAAGGTGTCGCCATGGTCCAGATGCACGCAGATGGGCAGATCAAAGCCGGCGGTCTGCTCGGCGTCGATCAGCGCGGCCTCGATCAGCTTCATCAGGTAGACGTGCTTGGCATACTTGCGCGCGCCCGACGAAACCTGCAGGATCAGCGGGGCCTTTTCCTCGATCGCGGCCTCGGTGATGCCCTGGATAATTTCCATGTTGTTGACATTGAAAGCGCCAATGGCATAGCCGCCGGCATAGGCTTTCTTAAACATTTCGGTAGAGGTTACAAGCGCCATGAACAACACTCCCTTTAATCTCAGTCCAAAGAAAATTATAACAGTCCGGATTGTTAAAATCAAGCGCGGGCGCCCTTAGCGCGCAATCTTTCGCGGCAAAAGGCGGCCTTTCGACGCAAAAGACGGCCAACGGCGCGGAGGCGGGACGCCCCGCCCCCGCGGCAAACACCGGGCGCCGGGCCGCTATTTTCCGCCGCTCAGCGCCGTCCGGCCCAGAAACGCGGCGTTTCCGCCCAGCGCTTCCTCGATGCGCAGCAGCTGGTTGTACTTGGCCACCCGCTCGGTGCGGCAGGGCGCGCCGCTCTTGATCTGCCCGGCGTTGACCGCCACGGAGAGGTCCGCCAGCGTGGTATCCTCCGTCTCGCCGGAGCGGTGGGAGACCACCGCGGCGTACCCGGCGCGCTGCGCGACGCGGATGGTTTCCAGCGTTTCGGTGAGGGTGCCGATCTGGTTGAGCTTGATCAGGATGGCGTTGGCGACGCCCTTGGCGATGCCCTTTTTGAGAATCTCCACGTTGGTGACGAAGAGATCGTCCCCCACCAGCTGGATCTTCTTGCCCAGGCGGCGCGTCAGCTCCGCCCAACCGTCCCAGTCCAGCTCGGACAGGCCGTCCTCAATGGACACGATGGGGTATCGGTTTGCCCAGTCCTCGTACAGCGCGACCATCTCGGCGGAGGTCTTCTTCACGCCGTCAAACTGGTAGAAGCCGTCCTCGTAGAACTCGGAGGCGGCGGGGTCCAGCGCGATGAAGACATCCGCACCCGGCTTGTAGCCGGCCTTTTCGATCGCCTCGACGATCAGCTTCAAGGCCTCCTCGTTGTTTTTGAGATCGGGCGCGAAGCCGCCCTCGTCGCCGACGCCTGTGGACATTCCGCGGCCGCGCACCACGCCCTTCAGGGTCTGGTAGACCTCGGCGCAGATGCGCAGCGCCTGTTCGAAGCTGTCCGCGCCCAGCGGCATGATCATGAACTCCTGCACGTCCACGTTGTTGTCGGCGTGCTTGCCGCCGTTCAGGATGTTCATCATCGGGGCCGGCAGAATGTGGGCATCCGCGCCACCGATGTAGCGGTACAGCGGCACGTACAGCTCGTCCGCCGCGGCGTGGGCGGCGGCCAGCGACGCGCCCAGAATGGCGTTGGCGCCCAGGCGGGACTTGTTCTTCGTGCCGTCCAGCGCGATGAGCGCCAAGTCAATGGCCCGCTGATCGGTGACCTCCATGCCGGTGAGCGCGGGCGCAATCTCCCGGAAGGCCTCCAGCACCACGTTTTTCACGCCCTTGCCGTGGAAGCGCGCCTTGTCGCCGTCGCGCTTCTCCAGCGCCTCCAACGTGCCGGTGGAGGCGCCGGAGGGCACCGCCGCCCTGCCCATCGCGCCGTCCTCGGTGCGAATGTCCACCTCTATCGTCGGGTTTCCCCGGGAATCGAGGATCTCCCTCGCCTTGACATCGATGATCTTTGACATGATTATCCCTCCCAGTCTGCACATTTGGCGGCCCCTGCGGGGCACTCTATCGTAGTAAACATACCCATTTTCGCGCGGCGCTATCACGCGCGGGCAAGTTTTCCGCCCGATCCTGCGGATTGGCCGCAAAAGCCGCGCCGGCGCCGGTCATTTTTGAAGGCGAGCCACGTTGAAGCGCACCATATCCCGGATCAGTTCCAGCGGCAGCGGCCGGTCCAGCGGAAGCTGCACCGCGCCCTTTGAGCTTTTGTAGGGCGCAAGGCGCTCCGCAAAGGCCTCGATGGCCTCCGACCCCGGATAGAACCCGATGTGGCGCTTGAACAGCGCGAAGTGGGCGATGTTGACTTTCTGCCAGAAGGTCGGCATGCGCCAGGATATCCTCTCCGTCGCCTCCGGCGCCGCGGCGCGGATGGCCGCCCGGACGGCGCCGAGCCGCTCGGCCATCTCCGGCGGCTGCTGGGCAATGTACTGATCAATGGTTTCCGGCATCTTTCCGTTCATGGCGGCCTCCTTCACTTTCCGGGCGCCGAAGGCTCTTCGCGCGTCCCCTCCCCGCCCTCGGCCAGGCACAGGTCGGCAAAGGCGCGCATCGCCCCGGTGAAATACTTGTCCTTGTGGTGGATGATCTGAAACTGGCGCGTAAACCGGAGGCCGTCCACCGCCACCGTCCGGATCAGCCCCTGGGCGACTTCCCGCTCCACCGCGCGCCGCGAAATCACCGACACGCCCAGCCCCCGGGCCACCGCGGCCTTGATGGTGTCGGCGTTGTTGCAGACCCAGAGCGCCTGCCAGGGAAGCCCCTTTTCCGCCATCACGGTTTCAAAGGTGCTGCGGGTGCCGCTGCCCACCTCCCGCAGGATAAAGCGCTCCCGCGTCAGCTCCTCCGGCGCGACGCAGGACCGCTCAAAAAACGGATGGCCGCGACCGCAGACGAGTGCGAGGTCATCCTCGGCAAAGGGCGTCCGGAGGATGTCCGGCAGCGTCACCGCGCCCTCCACCAGGCCCAGGTCCAGCCTGTCGTCCATCAGCAGCCGCTCGATGCGGGCGGTGTTGTCCTCCGTCACTTCCAGCGACGCGCCGGGATGCAGTCCCTGGAAGCGGGCCGCCAGCGCCGGCAGCACGCAGGCGCCGATGGTCACGCTGGCGCCGACGCGCAGCACGCCGCTGCCGTTCCAGGAGCGCATCGCCCGCTCCGCCTCGACGTTCATGCGGATGATGTGGCGGGCGTAGCCCAGAAGCTTCTCCCCCGCGCCGGTCAGGTACAGCCGTCGGGACAGGCGCTCAAACAGGCGCACGCCGTAATGGGCCTCCAGCTCCGCCACCGCCTGGCTGACCGCGGACTGCGACACGTACAGCGCGCCGGCCGCCCGGGTCATGTTCATGGTGTCACAGACGGTCACAAAAATCTGATAGTGCCTTAAGGTCACGCCGCCGCCCCATTCCATTAGATTTCACTTATCATACCAATCAGATAATAGCGCTTTACTTATGAATCGTCAAGCGGTATACTGCCCCGCGAGGGGGGATTGGGATGGAAATCTTGAAAAAACGCCTGCCGGGCATTTTGCTGGCGGCGGCGCTGGCGGTGCCCGCCTGGTGGATCGGGACGCTGCTTCCGGTGGTTGGCAGCCCGGTGATGGGCATCCTCATCGGCATAGTGCTGGCGGCGTGGCGGCGGCCGGAGGCGCTCAACCCCGGCATCGGCTACACCTCAAAAAAGCTGCTGCCGTACGCCATCATCCTGCTGGGCTTTGATATGAACCTTTTCAACGTGTTCGAGGTGGGAAAGCAGACGCTGGTTCTGATGGCCTTTACGCTGACGGCGGCGTTTCTGACCGCCTGGCTGATGGCGCGGCTCCTGAAGGTGGACAAAAACACCGGCATCCTGATCGGCGTGGGCACGGCGATCTGCGGCGGGTCGGCCATCGCGGCCACCGCGCCGGTGATCGAAGCGCAGGACGAGGACGTGGCCCGCTCGATCTCCACGATTTTTCTGTTCAACGTGATCGCGGCGTTTCTGTTTCCGGCGCTGGGCCACCTGATGCACATGAGCGACCAGCACTTTGGCCTGTGGGCGGGCACGGCGGTCAACGACACCTCGTCGGTGGTGGCGGCGGGCTACGCCTACTCCAGCGCCGCGGGCAACCTGGCGGTCATCGTGAAACTGACGCGCACGCTCTTGATCGTGCCGGTGACGCTGGCGCTGGCGCTGTACACATCCCGGCAAAAGTCCGCCGCCGGCGGCGCGGGGTACCGCTTCAGCGCGATCTTCCCGTGGTTTGTGCTGGGCTTTCTTGCGGCGTCGGTGGCGCGCACGTTCCTTCCGCTCCCGGAGGCATTGGCAAAGGGCCTGGTGCAGGCCGGCAAGTTCATGATCGTGATGGCAATGGCCGCCATCGGCCTCAACACCAACCTGGTGAAGCTGATCAAAAACGGCGTCCGCCCCATCCTGATGGGGCTCGCCTGCTGGGTGGCGCTGGCGCTCACATCCCTCGCGGTGCAGCATTTCCTCATCGTCTGACGGGCGCGGAGCCGACCACCCCCGCAGCACTGGGCCGCGAGGCTGCTGTGGGCCCGCCAGGGGCCGGGGTTCAGGGCGTGGCCTTCCTCGAGAAGGCCCGGGCCTCCTCCCTGGTGGGCAACCTGTCCACGGCCCTCCTTCCCCGCGCCCCGGCGGCTTCCGGCGCCGTCAGGCGCTGTCCTTCTTCGCGTGTTGCAGGATGAAATCGTGCAGCTTGCGCTCCGCCATCGGCGGCCCGATCATGTAGCCCTGGCCCTTCCAGAAGCCGAGATCCCCGAAGAACTCAAACTGGTCGCCGTTTTCGATGCCCTTGGCACAGACCGTCATGCCCAGCGTGTCCGCCAGGTGCGCGATGGACACCAGGATCCTGACCAGCGTTTCGTCCCCCGGCACGCCGCCGGAAAAGCACCGCGCCAGCTTGATCCCGTCAAAGGGCAGGCGCGAGAGCAGGAACAGGTTGTTGGTGCCGATGCCGAAGCGGTCAAACAGCAGCTTCGCGCCCATCTCTTTCAGCGTCTTGAGGTTTTCAATGCCCCGCGCGGTGAGCTTGTCCACGTCCGTGATCTCCAGTTCCAGGTTGCGCGGCTCCAGGCGGTTGTGATCGAGCTCCGCCTTCGTCTTTTCGACAAAATCCGCCCCGTTCACCGAGTGCGGCCACACGTTGATCGCCACCACCAGGTCGCACCCGATCTGGTCGATCAGCCGCCGGATCATGCTCAGCGCGCTCTTCATGAACCAGTCGGCAAAGACAATGCCGGTGTGCCGTTCGGAGGCGGCCCTGCGCACATAGCCGTAGCCGGGCACCGTCTCCCCCCCGGGCAGGTGGAGAACCTCGGCGAAGACCTCATAGGTATTGCAGGTATTCTTGCCAAACGTCCATTTGGGTTGACCGTACAACTCAAAAGCGCCGTCCTCGATCAAGGCCCGCAGGTATTCCTGTGTCAGGTTCATGCCGATCCCTCCATCTTTTATTCGGTCGGGTACGCCTCCTCTTGCCATGAGCCTTTTGTGGTCTCCGCCATTATTTTACAGCATTTTTACCATCCGGTCAACAGGCGGCTGCATGCTCCCGCGTGCCCGCGCGCAAAAATCCGCGCCTCCGCCGATCCGCACAAAAGCGCCGCCCCCCGGCCGGGGGGCGGCGCCGCTTTGGGCGGGATCAGACCGGGACGGCCTGCTCCGCTTCAATTTTTCCGCTCCAGCGGACGATTCCGCCGATGTTGACCACGTTGGTGTAGCCCATCCGCGCGAGACTCGCGCAGGCGCTGGCGCTGCGGGCGCCGCTCAGGCAGTACACAAACAGCTTTGCGTCGCGGTCCGGAACGGCCGACGCAATGTCGCCGATGCGGTCCAGCGGGATGTTCCGGCTCCCGGGGATGTGCCCCTCGCGGTACTCCCCCGGGGTGCGCACGTCGATGAGGTGAATGGATTTGTCCTTTTCAAGCTCCACCCGGGCCTTGTCCATGGAAAGGTTTGTGCAGCCGCTTTGTCTTCCGAAAAACATATATCGTTTCCTCCCATATTTGCTTGGTGCTTTTGATCGTATTATACCCGGCGGGCAATGCGCTGTATGTGACGAGATTACAAAGGCCCGCCCGGGGGAATTTTTTGTTAACTCCTTGGCGGCCCTTGACAGCACCGGCGGCGCAGGCTACAATTACGTCGTTACATAACGGTGTTATCCCACGGGGACGGAGAGGACGGGGCTTTGGCGGACGGTGCGGGCACCCGGGAAAAGATCCTGCGGTTCGGCAGGCGGGAGTTTTTGTCAAAGGGCTATCAGAAAGCCTCTCTTCGCGGCATTGCCGCGGCGGCCGGCGTGACCACGGGCGCGATCTACACCTACTTCAAAGACAAAAATGCGTTGTTTGAGGCGATCGTCGATCCCGTCTGCCGGCAGACGGAGGCGCTCATGACGGCGTTGAGCGCGTCCTATTTTGACGCGGATGCCGACGCCTGGCCGTTTACGACGAGGAGCACCACCGCCGAACTTCGCCGCGTCTACGATTTCATTTACGCCAATTCAGACGTCTTCAGGCTCCTGGTCAGGGGGGCGGCGGGTTCGTCACGGGCCGGTTTCGTGCACTCGATCGTCGACCGGGAGGTCGATCTCACGATCGCATACCTGGAGCGGACCGGGGCGCGCGGGCCCCTTCCCAAAGGGCTGAACCGCGCGGCCATCCATCTCGTATCCGAGAGCTACGTCAACGCGCTGCTGGAACCCGTCCGCCACGGCATGGGGTATGAGGAGGCGATGGCAAACCTGGAGTTTTTGAGCGCATTCTACACCAGCGGGTGGATGGGCGTGTTCCGCCAGCTGCTTGGCCCGGCGTCATGACCGCCTCGGCCCGGGCGCCCGGCAGCGGCGCATTTTTTATGGCGGGTAGTTAGTTATGTCTAACCACGGGGGAGCAAGAAGGAGGGGGTTTTTATGGTTCAGTCCAACACGGAACACGCGCGGGAACAGGTGGCGAAAGGCGGGGGCGGCATGCGGCGCATGTGGCAACTGGCGTTCACCAAAAAAGGGCTCGCCCTGGCGGCCTGCGCGCTCTCCGCGATCAGCGTGGCGGTGTCCTTTGCCCCGTTCATCGCGATCTACTACATCATCCGGGAACTGGTGCTGCACATGGGCGATCTGGGCGGCCTTGACAGCGGCCACATGATCCGCCTGGGCTGGCTGGCGGGCGGAACGGCCATCGGCGCGATCCTCCTGAACTTCGTGGCGCTGATGTGCTCGCACCTGGCGGCGTTCAAGACGCTGTACCTGCTCAAGCTGCGGTTTGCCGACCATCTGGCGAGCCTGTCGCTGGGGTTCCACACGGAGAACTCCACCGGCAAGATCCGCAAGGTGGTGGACGAGAACATCGAAAAGATCGAAGGCTTCATCGCCCATCAGCTTCCGGACATCGTGGGCTCCTTCGCCACGCCCGTGGTGGTGCTGGCGATCCTCTTCGTGTTCGACTGGCGGCTGGGCCTGGCGACGCTGGTGCCGATCTTCCTGATGTACGCGCTCCAGAGCGTCTACATGGGCAAGAACGCCGCGAAGTTCATCAAGATTTATCAGGACTCTCTGGAGGACATGAACAATGCCTCCGTGGAGTACGTGCGCGGCATTTCGGTGGTCAAGGCCTTCGGCCAGACCATCTATTCCTTCCGGAAATTCTATGACTCGATCAAGACCTACGGCGACTTCGCGCTGGCGTACACCAAGGCGTTCAAAAACGGCTTTGTGCTGTTTCTCGTGATCCTCTACAACATCTACCTGTTTCTGCTCCCGGTCATCATCTGGATTGCCGGGGGCGTGGAGGACTATCCCCGCTTTGCAATGTCGGCGCTGTTCTACCTGATCTTCTCCGTGGCGGTCACGTCGCCCTTCCTCAAGCTGATGTACGTATCCCAGAAGGGGCGGCAGATTGCCGACGGCATCGAGCGCATGGACAGGGTGCTACGCGAAAAGCCGCTGCCCGAGGCCGCAAACCCCCGCCCCGCCGAGGGGTTTGACATCCGCTTCGAAGGCGTCTGCTTTTCCTACGGGGTATCGGAGGCGCTGACGGACGTCAGCTTTACCGCGCGCCAGGGCCAGATCACCGCGCTGGTGGGGCCCTCCGGTTCCGGCAAGAGCACCATCGCCCACCTGATCCCCCGCTTTTACGATGTAAACGCCGGCGGCATCCGGATCGGCGGCGTGGACATCCGCGAGATGTCCGGCGAGTACCTGATGAGCATCGTCAGCTTCGTATTTCAGGATGTATTCCTCTTTCAGCAGAGCATTCTGGACAACATCCGCGTGGGCAATAAGCTGGCCGACCGCGAAGCCGTGATCGCCGCCGCCAAGGCCGCCCAGTGCCACGAATTCATCGAGCGGCTGCCCAACGGCTATGACACCGTCATCGGGACCAACAACGTGCACCTGTCCGGCGGCGAGCGCCAGCGCATCGTCATCGCGCGCGCCATTTTTAAGGACGCGCCGATCATCGTGCTGGACGAGGCTACGGCCTTTGCCGACCCGGAAAACGAGCAGAAGATCCAGCGCGCCTTCGAGCATCTGATGAAGGACAAGACAGTCATCATCATCGCCCACCGGCTGTCCACCGTGCGGGGCGCGGACAAGATTCTGGTGATCGACGGGGGGCGCCTGGTCGAGGAGGGCCGGCATGACGACCTTGTGGGTGCCGGCGGGCGCTACGCCCACATGTGGGCGCAGTACACCACGGCAATGCGCTGGACGATCACCGAAAAGGAGGTAAAGGCCCATGCTTAAGCGGCTGCTTCACCTGTCCGACAAGGGCGAAAGAGATCTGAAGCGGGCGATTCTCGTCTGCACGCTGGCCAACATCGTGCTGTTTCTGCCCTTCATGGTCATCATGCAGGCGATCACCGCCATCGTTCAGCCGCTGGTCTCCGGCGCGCCGCTGGACGCCGGGCGGCTGTGGATGCTGCTGGGGTTCGGCGTGGCGGCAGCGGCGCTTTACTACTTTGTCTACGGCGTGGAGTACGACAAGACCTATACCACCGCCTACTCGGAGAGCACCGCGATCCGCATTGAAGTGGCCGAGCACATGCGAAAGCTGCCGCTCTCCTTTTTCAACCGCAAGGACCTTTTGGAGCTCACCACCAACATCATGGGCGACTGCGCCACCGTCGAGCAGATGATGAGCCATGCCATCCCGCAGATCGCCGCCAACGCCATTTCCATCGCGCTCGTCTCCGTCATGCTGGCCTTTTACGACTGGCGCATGACGCTGGCGCTTTTGTTCGTGCTGCCGATCTCAATGGGCGTGATCTGGCTGTCCAGACACATCCAGAGGAAGTTTGGCGAGCGTCACGTAAAGGCGAAACTGAACGTCTCCCGCCAGATTCAGGAATACCTGGACGGCATCAAGGTGGTCAAGGCCTTCGGGCTTTCGGGGGAGAAATCCGCAGCGCTCAAGGCGGCACTCAAGCAGATGATGCGGGAGGCCATAACCTTCGAGGCGATCGCCGGGACCTTTGTCACGCTGTCCTCGGTCATCCTGCAGGTGGGCATCGGCGTCGTGATTCTGGTGGGCGTAAACCTATTGACCGCGGGCAGCCTGGACGCCGTCAAATTTCTCACCTTCACCATGATCAGCGCCCGCATCTATGCGCCCATGCTGGCGATCCTGACCATGCTGGCCGAGGTCATGTACCTGTTCACGTCGGCCAGCCGCATGCAGAAACTCCGGGATGAACCCGCCATGGAGGGGGCGACCAACGTCTGCTTCCCCCACCTGAACATCGAACTGAGGGGCGTTACCTTCGCCTACAACCGGGAGGACGTCATCCGGGATCTCGGCGTCACGCTGCCGCAAAACGCGGTGACGGCGCTAGTCGGGCCCTCCGGCTCCGGCAAGAGCACGGTCTCCCGGCTCGTGGCCCGGTTCTGGGACGTGGACAGGGGCGAGATCTTGATCGGCGGCCAGAACATCCGCAACGTCGATCCGGAAGCGCTGATGAAGTCCATGAGCTTTGTGTTCCAGGATGTGGTGCTGTTCAACGACACCGTGATGAACAACATCCGCATCGGCAGGCAGGGCGCGACGGACGAGGCGGTGCGCGCCGCCGCCCGAATCGCCCGCTGCGACGAATTCATTGAAAAAATGCAGGACGGATATGAAACCCTCATCGGGGAAAACGGCTGCACCCTCTCCGGCGGAGAGCGCCAGCGGATCTCCATCGCCCGGGCCATCCTCAAGGACGCGCCCATCGTGCTGCTGGACGAGGCGACCGCCTCCATAGACCCGGAAAACGAAGTGCTGATCCAGGAGGCCATTTCCGAACTGGTCCGGGGGCGGACGGTGATCGTGATCGCCCACCGGCTGAAGACCATCGCCGCGGCGGACCGCATCGTCGTGCTGGACGAGGGCAGACTGCGCGAGCAGGGCACCCACGAGGAACTCATCGCCCAGAACGGGCTGTATGCAAAGCTTTGGCGCATTCAGCAGGAAAGCCTGGGCTGGAGTGTCTAGCCCTGCCGCGGCCAACCCCGGGCCGGCCGCGGTTTTTCCGCGCCCGGCCCGGGGGCTCTCTCCCCCGTGCTTCGGCACGCTCCGAAATTTTCCCGTTGTTATTGTATTCGCGCTTCGCGTGTATTATACTGTGTACAAAATTTCTCCGCGTTGCCAAGAACGTGGGGAAAGTGCTGACCCACAACTTCATCCTGCACGAAATCTGGGGAAGCTTCTCCAGCGACGTGCCCGCGCTGCGCGTGTTCATGGCGACCCTCCGGAAGAAGATCGAAAAGGCAAATTCGAAGCCTAAGTACATTCAGACGCATATCGGCGTCGGATACAGGATGCTACGGCTGGACGACGACGGCAAATCCGATTAAGAGACGCAAAAGCAACTGCCGCCCGACTGAGATCGTAAGCGTCAAATAACAGCATGGGAGGCACCTGCTCCAATCAGATGAGAAGATAAGAGCGTGTGGGGATTGAGAATCCATAAGATTCACGGAGAATCCAAGCGAATCGCTGAGATTCGTTGAGACAACCCCGCAATCTCA
>JARKQG010000032.1 GCA_029974035.1 Eubacteriales bacterium
GAATTTGGCGGTGGCTCGTTTCCCAGCCGCTTCCGGTACAGTTTCACCGTCAGGTACATCGGCAGCGCGGCCCCCCAGAGCACCCAAAGCCAGCCAAAGTAGACGAATACCGCCGGAACCACCAGCGGCAGCGCCACAAAAAGCGCCTGCGCCATGAGCGCCATCAGCGTCCTGGGAAGTTCCGCCGCCGCCATCAGAAAGGCGTTTTTGACGTGGGTCTTCAGCGCGTTGTCGTAGCGCGCCATCAGCGGAAACAGCCACGTGGCCGCCATGAGCACCACCGCCGCCAGCGCGATGGAAAACACCAGGAAAAACCGGTTGACGGGGCTGGCCACGTATACCGCGTAGTAGTAGTCCCCCGCGAGGACCAGAAGGGCGAGAAGGAGTATGCCCCAGGCGGCGGTCGCCTGACGGAACGCTCCGCGAAAGTCCCGAAAGAAGGGCGCAAGCGGCATGCCCTGGTCCTCCCCGCGGGCGACGCGCATCAGCGCCGCGTACCCGGCCACCCACGCCGCGCCCGCGGTGATCACCGGGACGCAGCACAGGATGACCAGAAAATTGACGAGGATCAGGTCCGCCGCCCCGCCCAGGGCGCGCTTCAGCCCATCCCAGAAGACCGCGAGTCCATTTTCCATCACTCTTTGACCGAGCCCAGCGCGACACCGGCGATGATGTACTTGCTCAGGATGAAGTACACGATCAGAAGCGGCAGCACCGACATGGCCAGCGCCAGGTATACCGCGCCGTACTCCGTCTTGTAGATGTCGCCCTTCAGGAGGCTGACCATGATGGGCATGGTGTATTTTTCCTTCTTGGTCAGCAGGATCATCGGCAGGAATAGGTTATTCCAACTGCTCACATAGGTGAAGATGGCCTGGGTCGCCAGCGCCGGCTTCATGATGGGCAGCACGATGCGGTTGAAGGTTTTGAATTCGCCCGCGCCGTCGATGCGCGCGGAAGCCACGATGTCCAGGCTCAGCGAGGGCAGCATGTACTGCCGCATGAAGAACACCGTCATGGGCGCGGCGATGCTGGGCAGGATCAGCGCCAGGAGGTTGTTGGTCATGCCGATGCGGTACATGAACTGGTAAAAGCCGATGGAGATCACCTGCGTGGGGATCATCATGACCGCCAGAATCATCGTAAAGAAGCTCTGGCGCAGCCGCCAGTTGTAGGCGACCAGCGCATAGGCGGTGAGGGTGGAAAAGTACACCGCGCAAACCGTCGAGCCCGTGGACACGATGAGGGAGTTGATAAAGCCCGTGGCCGGGTTAAAGATCTTGCCCGTGAGCACCTTGAGGTTATTTGCCAGGTAGCCGGAGGGGATCAGCGATATCGCGTGCTGCTGGATCTCGTAGGTGGACCGGGTGGCGTTGACCAGCATGATCCAGAAGGGCAGAAGGCTCAGGACGGACAGCAGGATGCACACGGCATAGATGACGACGTTCAGCCGGCTCCGCTTTTGGGGGGCAAGCGATTTGCTGGTCATGCCATCTTCTCCTTTCCCGCCCGGCGCGCAAGCCGCATCTGTCGGCGCAGCTGCTTTCTCATGCGCGCCTCGTAGGGGTCGCGCATCATGAAGAATACGACCGCCGAAAGCACCGCGATGAGCACGAACATCAGCATGCTGGCGGCGGCGGCGCGGTTGTACAGATAGGCGCCGCTGAAGGCCTGGGCGTAGATGAAGACGCTGGTGGTCATCGTTTCGTTGGCGGGCCCGCCGTTCCAGATGTAGAGCTTCGGAATGTCAAACATGTTCAGGCCGCCGATGAGGCTGGTGATCAGCGTGAACACCAGAATCGTGCGCATGCAGGGCAGCGTGATGCGGAAAAACGTCTGCGAAGCGGTGGCGCCGTCGATGGCGGCGGATTCAAACAGCTCCGGATTGATGCCCAGCACGCCGGAAATCAGGATGATCGTGGTGTAGCCGTACCACATCCAGAACTGGATGAAGGCCACCACCAGCTTGGCCGCCCAGGGGCTGGTGGAGAAGTCAAAGGGCGCGTCCAGGATGTGCAGGGACATCAGCACATCGTTGACGGGCCCCACGGGGTAGCCAAAGATCGAGGCGTACAAGATGGCCACCGTGGCCGCGGTGATGATGTTGGGCAGGTAGAACATCACCTTGAAGGCGCCCTGACCGCGGATGGTGCGGGCGCGGCTGGTGAACCAGGCCGTGAGCAAAAGCGCCAGGCCGATCTGGGGAATGAAATTGATGATCCAGATGACGATGGTGTTTTTGAGCGAATTTTGAAATGTCCCGTTATTGAGCACACTCGCGAAATTCGCGAATGGATCTTTCAGAAAATGGAAGCTGCGCGCCGTGACGCCCTTGAAGTCCGTAAAACCGATCACGGCGGTAAAAACCGTGGGGTACAGTGAGAAAATGAGGAACATCAGGATGAATGGTATGCTGAAGATATAGCCGTACTTGGCATAGCTGACACCCTTGACCCGCTTGCCGCCCCCATGCATGGCTCTCCCCCCTCCGGTGTGGTAAAGCGTCCGATTGCGCGGGCGGACGGTTTCCCGTCCGCCCGCGCGCAGTCAGGCCATGCTGTCAGGCGGCTTCGATGCCGAGCTGGTCGGCGACGGACTGCTTGAACGCGGCGATGGCTTCGTCGCGGCTGATGTTGCCGGCGGTGTACTGCCGGACCTGGTCGCGCCAGATGTTGTTGATGGTTTCGTCGTACTGGGTCAGGTTCTTGCCGTTGGCAAACTGGTTGGCCGGCACGAACACGTCAAACATGTTCTGGCCGCCCAGGAAGTCCAATTCGCCGTTGGACATGGCCATCACGGTGCCGGAGGCGACGGTGTCCTTGGTGCCGCCCTCGCCAAAGAGGGTGCCGTTGGCCCAGTAGTACTGCAGGCCCTTATCGTCGCTCTCGAGGGTGATCCACTCGATCAGCTTGGCCACGGCTTCCTTATTCTCGGAGTCCTTGTTGGCCAGCACCCAGGTGCCGCCCCAGAAAAAGCCCACCGGCGGGTTGCAGACCGCCCAGTCGCCGTAGGTGCCTTCGCCGGCCTTGGTGCCGCCGGAGTTGCCGGCCATGACGTAGTTGATCAGCCAGGCGGGGCCGAAGAAGCCAAAGATCGGCTGCGCGCCGATGCCCTTCATGTCGGCATACCAGGCGTCGGTCCAGTCACGGGTGTCGTTGTGGTAGCCGTTGTCCTTGAGCTTCTTGGACAGGTCCAGGAAGGCCTCGCGGGAGGGATCGATGGTCAGCTTGCCGTCCACGATCCAGCCCTTTTCGGAGCTGTTCTCCACCGCGTGCCAGATGTCGCCGTCGCCGGAGACGATGCCGTAGCCCTTGGCCTTCAGATCGGCCGCCGCCTCAAAGAACTTGTCCCAGCCGGGGCCGACCTTTTCGGCGATGGCGGCGGGATCGTCGGTGCCCCAGACGTCCTTGGCGATGGAGCGGCGGTAGATGAACGCGCCGCCGGTGGCCTGATAGCCCAGGCCCACCAGCTTGCCGTCCTCGGGACGGGTGCCGATGTCAATGGTGTACTGGGCGATGTCCGCGGCCTTGGTTTCGGCCGCCACGTCGATGCCCAGGTCCTCATAGGTGGCCGCGTAGCTGGCCATGTCGCCCTGGGTGTACTTCAGCACGAAGGCGGACTCCGCGCAGTACATGTCGGGCGCGTCCGCGCCGCCGGCCGCCAGCGCCTGGTCCAGCGCCGGCTGGTACAGGCCGTCCGTGGTGGCGATGATCGTGGCGTTGATCGTGTAACCGAAGTCCGGGTTCAGTTCAATGTACCGGTCGAGCATCTTGGGCACTTCGTCGGTAAAGGTGTAGAGATTGATGACGCCCTTGGACTCCGCGGAGACGGAAATGCCGCCCAGCAGCATGGTCAGGGTCATCGCGAGACACAGGGTGAACGCCAAAGTCTTCTTCATTGATCCTTAGCACCTCCTGATTTTCCACACGATTAATAAATCATGTGCATCTTCTTAAATTGTAGCTGTCGAAAACGGTTTCGTCAAGCCCCTTTTTTCAGCATCTGGACGATTATTTTACGAAACTTCCGGCTCGGGCAATGCAGCTCCGGCCCGCGCCCGCGCCCCGGATTCCCCCGGTTTTCCGCCAAACCACCCCGGCCATGCGCCCAATTGCTGCAAACGACGAAGGCCGCCGCGCCCAAACCGGCGCGACGGCCCGAAAACGTTTTATGCGTTATTTGCGCCCGTAGAGGGGCCCGAGAACCTGGCAGGCGCGGTAGTCGGCGCCCTCGCGGTCCTTGGTGCCGAAGGCGTTCCAGGTGCTGGGCCGGAAGATCTTGCCCTCCGGCACGTTGTGCATGTTGACCGGGATGCGCAGCATGGCGCACAGCGTGATCAGATCCGCGCCGATGTGGCCGTAGTTGAACGCGCCGTGGTTGGCGCCCCAGTTGTTCATGACGGAGTAGACGTCGGTAAAGGCATCGGTGCCGGTGAGCCTGGGCACAAACCAGGTGGTGGGCCAGGTGGGGTCGGTGCGCTCGTCCAGCGTCTTGTGGACGTGGGCGGGCAGCTCCACAGACCAGCCCTCGGCCAGCTGCAGCACCGGGCCCAGGCCGTCCACCAGGTTCAGCCGGACCATGGTCATGGGCATGCCGCCCTTGGTGACCAGGTGGCTGGAATACCCGCCGCCGCGGAAGTAGCCCAGGTCCGCGTAGCAGAACTGGGTGGCGTCCAAACAGGCCGCCGCCTCCTCGGGCCTGATGTCCCACCAGGGTTTCATGGCGGGCTTGCCCTCGGCGTCCTTGCACTCGCCGCTGGCGTCCAGGCACACGGCGCCGGAGTTGATCAGGTGGATGACGCCGTCCTTGGCCGCGCCGTCGGGCTTCCAGCCGGTGACGCGCTCGATGGCGTCGGGGCTCCAGTAGGTGCGCACGTCGGCAAAGCCGGAGGCGGTGCAGGAGATCAGCTTGCCAAAGAGCATCGCCAGGCCGTTCAGGTGGTCGTTTTCGGTGGCCACCGGCATGGGCTCGCGGATGCCGTTCCAGTCAAAACTGGAGGACAGGATGGACTCCAGGAAGTCGCCGTTGGGGAAGTGGTCGTTCCACTGGCGCTGGCCCTGGAAGCCGGACAAAATGGCGTTGTGGCCCACGGCCTCTTCCTCAAAGCCCAGCTCGGCCAGCCGGGGGTTGCCAATCATCATGTCGCGGGCGATCATGGTCATCTTGATGTTGGTATCCAGCGCCCATTCCTTGTACTCGGCGGTGTGCTGCTCGGCGGGGGGGTTCTTGTCCCAGCCCAGGGTGACGTTTTCCTTGACCCACTTCTTGGCCTTTTCAAACTCGACCGGGTCGTAGATGCCCTCCTCCCAGCGGCGGATAAACTCCGACGAGTCCACGGACTCGCTGCGCATGCCCAGCCACTTTTCAAGAAGCTCCGGGTTTACGATGGAGCCCGCGATGCCCATCGAGGTGCCGCCCATGGACAGGTAGCTCTTGCCCCGCATGGAGGCCACCGCCAGGCCCGCCTTGGCAAAGCGCAGCAGCTTTTCGCCCACATCGGCGGGGATCTTGCCCGAGTCCTTGCCGTCCATCACGTCGTGGCCATAGATGCCAAAGGCCGGCACGCCCTTCTGGGCGTGGGCGGCCAGCACCGCCGCCAGGTACACCGCGCCGGGGCGCTCGGTGCCGTTGAAGCCCCAGACCGCCTTGGGCGTGAGGGGATCCATGTCCATCGTTTCGGAGCCGTAACACCAGCACGGCGTGACGGTGATCGACACACCCACGTTCTCGCGGGAGAACTTGTCCGCGCAGGCGGCGGCCTCGGCCACGCGGCCGATGGTGGTGTCCGCGATCACGCACTCCACCGGAAGGCCCGAGGGATGGCGCAGGTTCTTTGTCAGAAAGTCGGCGGCAGCCCGGGCAAGGGTCATGGTCTGCTCCTCCAGGCTTTCACGCACGCCGCGGCGGCGGCCGTCGATGCAGGGACGGATGCCGATTTTGGGCAGCGCGCCCACGTAGTGGTTGACCGGTTTGTTCATCGGAAATGCGCTTGGATTGGCCATAATTCTACCTCCTGAACGCGCGCCGTCGGCGCGTGAAATACACCGCTTCTATTATATCCCAAAGCGGCTGTTTTCGCAATCGAATAATCTTAACCGAACCGTGTGGAATCATTGCCTTTCCGGCGCGGTCCGCGAACTTAACACAAAACGCGCAAGGGACTAAACATGTGTTCGGTTTTGCGCGCTTTACCGCACTTTTCGGCTATGGTATAATGGCATGGCCCAGGGTGAAAGGGAGGGACGCACATGCGGGTACTGGTCACCGGCGGCGCGGGCTTCATCGGTTCGCACGTGTCGGAGGCGCTGCTCCGGCGCGGTGAGCGCGTGCTGGCGCTGGACAGCTTTACCGATTTTTACGATCCGATGCTCAAGCGGCAAAACGTCAAAGGCCTGTACCGCGCCTTTCCGGACGGGCGCTTCGCGGTGTGCGAGGCGGACATCCGGGACGGCGAATCGCTCCGCCTGGCATTTGAATCCTTCCGGCCCGATGCGGTGATCCACCTGGCGGCCTGCGCCGGGGTGCGCCCGTCCATCGAACGCCCGGAGGAATATTTTGACGTAAACCTGATGGGCACCGTGCGGCTGATGGAGGCCATGGCGTCCGCGGGCGCGAAGCGGCTGGTGTTCGCGTCCTCCTCGTCGGTCTACGGGAACAACGAAAAGGTGCCCTTTTCCGAGGCCGACCCGGTGGACCACCCGATTTCGCCCTACACCGCCACCAAGAAGGCGGGGGAACTGGCGGTGCATACGTGGCACCACCTGAAGGGGCTGCAATGCGCTTGCCTTCGCTTTTTCACCGTTTACGGCCCCAGGCAGCGGCCGGATCTGGCCATCACGAAGTTTGCCAGCCGGATGCTGGACGGCGCCCCCATCCCCGTCTACGGTGACGGCACCACCCGCAGGGACTACACCTACATCGACGACATCGTGGACGGCGTTTTGCGCGCGCTGGACTGGACGGACGCGCCGGGGCGCTTTGGCGTATTCAACCTGGGCGAGAGCCGCACCGTCTCCCTTTCGGAGATGATCGAAGCCCTCGAGGGCGCGCTGGGCATGAAGGCGCAGATCGAGCGCCTGCCCCCCCAGCCGGGAGACGTGGCGCGCACCTGGGCGGACATCTCGCTGGCCCGCGAGGTGCTGGGCTACCGCCCCTTCACCCCCTTTGACGAGGGCATCGAAAAGTTTATCCGCTGGCTCAAAGCCCAGCGAACCGGATAAGGCAGGGAACGATCTTTGAAAGACATCATCATCCGCGGCGCGCGCGAGCACAACCTGAAGAACATCGACCTCATCCTGCCCCGGGACAAGCTGATCGTGCTGACGGGGCTTTCGGGCAGCGGTAAGTCGTCGCTGGCCTTTGACACCATTTACGCGGAGGGGCAGCGGCGCTACGTGGAATCGCTGTCCGCCTACGCGCGCCAATTTCTGGGCCAGATGGAAAAGCCGGACGTGGACTCCATCGAGGGCCTCTCCCCCGCCATCGCCATCGACCAGAAGACCACCAGCAAAAACCCCCGGTCCACGGTGGGTACCGTCACCGAGGTGCACGACTACCTGCGCCTTCTGTACGCCCGCGCCGGCATCCCCCACTGCCCGAACTGCGGCAAGGAGATTCAGCAGCAGACCATTGACCAGGTGGTGGATCAGGTGCTGGCGCTGCCGGAGGGCGCGCGCATCCAGATTCTGGCGCCGATGGTGCGTGGGCGCAAGGGCGAATACGCCAAGCTGATGGAGGACATGACCCGCCAGGGCTTTGTGCGCGTGCGCCTCGACGGCGAGGTCTACCCGCTGGGCGAGACGCCGCCGCTGGAAAAGAACAAAAAGCACACCGTCGAAATCGTGGTGGACCGGCTGATCGTCCGCCCGGACATCCAGAAGCGGCTGACGGATTCGCTGGAAACCGCCATGCACCTGGCGGGCGGGCTGGCGGTGGTTTCCGTGATCGACGGCGAGGACATGCTGTTCTCCCAGAACTACGCCTGCCCGGACTGCAACCTCTCCATCGAGGAACTCACGCCCCGGATGTTCTCCTTCAACAACCCCTATGGCGCCTGCCCCACCTGCTCGGGGCTGGGCACGCTGCTCAAGGTGGACCCCTCCATCGTAGTGCCGGACCCCCGCAAGAGCCTCCGCGAGGGCGCGATCCGCGTCAGCGGCTGGAATTCCTCCGACGAGGGCGGCGGCATGGCCAGGATGTACCTGGAGGCGCTTGCCCGCCACTACGGCTTTTCGCTGGACACGCCGGTGGGCGACCTGCCCGCGGGCGCGATGGACAAGGTGCTCTACGGCACCGGCGGCGAAAAGATCCGCGTCGAATACGAGCGGGAGCACGGCTCCGGCACATTCAATGCGCCCTTCGAGGGCATCATCACCAACCTCGAGCGCCGCTACCGCGAAACCTCCTCCGAGGGCATGAAGGAGGACCTGGAGAGCTACATGGCCAACACCCCCTGCCCGGACTGTCACGGCCGGCGGCTCAAGCGGGAGGCCCTCGCCGTCACGGTGGGCGACCGGTCCATTGCGGACGTCAGCGCCATGTCCGTGGCGGACGCCCGAAGCTTCTTCCACGCGCTGACGCTGGACGAAAAGCGGGCCATGATCGCGCGCCAGGTGCTGAAGGAGGTGGATGCCCGGCTGGGCTTCCTCGTGGACGTGGGGCTGGACTACCTGACCCTCGCCCGCGCCGCGGGCACGCTGTCCGGCGGCGAGGCCCAGCGCATCCGCCTGGCCACGCAGATCGGCTCCAGCCTGGTGGGGGTACTGTACATCCTGGACGAGCCCTCGATCGGCCTGCACCAGCGGGACAACCGCAAGCTGCTCACCACCCTCAAGCACCTCCGGGACCTGGGCAACACCCTCGTGGTGGTGGAGCACGACGAGGAGACCATGCTCGAAGCCGACCACATCGTGGACATCGGCCCCGGCGCCGGCGCCCACGGCGGCTACGTGGTGGCCGAGGGCACCGCCCAGGAGATCATGGCCAACCCCGCCTCCGTCACCGGGCAGTACCTGTCCGGCCGGCGGCGCGTGCCGCTGCCCGCCGTCCGGCGCGCGCCCACGGGCTGGATCACCGTGCGCGGCGCCCGCGCCAACAACCTGAAGGACATCACCGTGGACATCCCGCTGGGCGTCATCACCTGCGTGACGGGCGTATCCGGCAGCGGCAAGTCCTCGCTGGTCAACGAAATCCTTTTCAAGGCGCTCTCCCGCACCCTCAACCGCGCGCGCACCCGGCCGGGCGACCACGACGGGATCGATGGCGCCGAACAGCTGGACAAGATCATCGCCATCGACCAGTCCCCCATCGGCCGCACGCCGCGCTCCAACCCCGCCACCTACACCGGCGTGTTCGACCTGATCCGCGAGGTGTTTGCCGCCACGCCGGACGCGAAGGCCAGGGGCTACAAGGCCAACCGGTTCAGCTTCAACGTCAAAGGCGGGCGGTGCGAGGCCTGCTCGGGCGACGGCATCCTCAAAATTGAGATGCACTTTCTGCCGGACGTGTACGTGCCCTGCGACGTGTGCAAGGGCCATCGCTACAACCGGGAAACGCTGGAGGTGCGCTACAAGGGCAAGAGCATCTTCGACGTGCTGGACATGACGAGCGAGGAGGCGCTGGCGTTCTTCGGGCCCCTGCCCCGGATCGCCGGCAAGATCCGGACCATGGTGGACGTGGGCCTCGGCTACGTCAAGCTGGGCCAGCCCTCCACCACCCTCTCCGGCGGTGAGGCCCAGCGCATCAAGCTGGCCACGGAGCTCTCCCGCCGCGCCACCGGCCGCACGATCTACGTGCTGGACGAGCCCACCACCGGCCTTCACGTGGCCGATGTGGAAAAGCTGGACGAAGTGCTGCAAAAGCTGGCGGACGCGGGGAACACCTTGGTGGTCATCGAGCACAACCTGGATGTGATCAAGACCGCCGACTACATCGTCGATCTGGGGCCGGAGGGCGGCGCGCGGGGCGGCACCATCGTGGCCACCGGCACGCCGGAGGCGGTGGCGGAAAACCCCGCCAGCTTCACCGGCCAGTACCTGAAGCGGGTGTTTGAAACCGAGGGCATGGCGCCGTGAACAGAGCCATGTACCTTTCGGGCCTGCGCGTGCCCTCCGCGTGGGTTCCTCCCGGAGCGGTCCTTTCCGCCTCTGCGGCGGAGGGCGCGTACGTCGCGCTGACGCGCACGGCGGGCCCCGCGCCCGAGGGCTGGATCACCGTCCCCCGGGGCTACGCGCGGCCGCCGGCGGCGGAGCCGGAGGAACTGGTCCCCCTCACCGCCGCGCACCATCCCGCCATGCGGGGGCTGTACGGCCTCTTTGCCGGGCGGTTTGACGGCATGGCCGCCCGGGAGGACCCGGAGGAGTGGGCGCGGCGGCTGGCCGCGCTTCCCCGCCCGCTGGGGCTCTTTTCCGGCGATCGGCTGCTGATCTGGCTGGCCGAGGCGGGGGGCGATCTCCTTGAGCTCTCCGCCGCGCCAGACGCCCTTTTGCGCATCCCCGGCGCGCTGGCGGCGGCGAAGGTGCGGCGCGCGCCCGCGCCCCTTCTGGGCGTCCCGGCGGAGGAATGGGACGGGGCGCTTAAGGCCCGGCTGCTGCGGCCGATTCCGCCGGCCTGCGGTGGGATCGCCACGGCGGAGGCGCTCGCCCGCGCCCTTCATCGCGCGGTGCGGTGGGATTTATGATATTACGGAGGGAGCCAACGGCATGAAAAAACTGACGCTCAAAGGCATGATTCTCGCGGCGATTTTCGCCGCGCTGACGGGCATCCTCACACAGATCCAGTTTCAGGTGCCGCTGTCGCCGGTGCCCATCAACCTGGCGCTGTTTTCGGTATACATGGCGGGCGCGCTGCTGGGGCCCCGCTACGGCACGCTGTCGATGGCGGTGTACGTGCTGCTGGGCGCGGTGGGCCTGCCGGTGTTTTCCAATTTTACCGGCGGCCTGCACAAGCTGATCGGGCCCACCGGCGGCTACATCGCGGGCTACGTGGTCACGGCGCTTTTGGTGGGCCTTCTCAGCCGCAGATGGAACTTCCACTTTGTGATGCTGTCGGCGGCGATGCTGCTCGGCCTTGCGGCCTGCTACACGCTGGGCACCGCCTGGTTCATGTTCACCACGAAGAACACCCTCGCCGCCAGCCTGGGCATGTGCGTGATCCCCTTCCTGCCGGGTGACGCCGTCAAGATCATCGCCGCGGCGCTCCTGGCGGGGCGGCTCCGCGCGCCCCTCAGGGCCGGCGGCTGGGCGGAATGACGGCCACGCGAAAAGGGGAAGGCGAAGGGGAAGGCGAAGCCTTCCCCTCAGCCCATCAACAAAGTGCGCTCAGCCCGCTTGGGCTGGGCGCAAATTTTGTGTAGAGGTGAGCAAAAACCAAAAGGAAAAAGCAGCGTGGATGTCGAATAGATAGGAGAGATGCGGACACAGGAGGTCGGGCGGCA